>NZ_JBQEQC010000002.1:96235-425823 GCF_052044195.1 Variovorax sp. 22077 | reverse complement strand
AGCGCTTGTCGCATCGAAATTTCTCGGGAGGGTTGACACCGGATGTCTCATGCGGTGCTCGTCCTGTCTCAGCGCGAGCAGCCTGGCGATGTCGCCCATGCCGAAGCCCAGTGCGTGCGCCCGGCGGACGAAGCGCAGCACGCCGATGTGCTCGTGGCTGTATCCGCTGCTGAAGGCGCCCAGGACCAGCCCTCGGGCTTCGCACTGGCGCAGCAACCGTTCGGAGATGCCCGCACGGGCGATGGCCTCTTCCATGCCGAATCGCGGTTCGGGCTGCGCTGCGGTTGCCGATGCCGATGCCGAATCCGGCGTGCCTTGGTGGCGAGGGTTCTTCATGCGAGCTCCTTCGTGTCGAGAAGGCTCGCAGTCTTCGGCTTCGCACGGTGTCAAGGTCAAGCGGGCGGGCCGCTTTTCCCTTTGGACGGGAGGGCGAAGCGGCCTCCCGCCGGGCTGCCTGCGCCGCCTATCGAAGGCCGTGCGCGTGCAGGGCCGCCTTGAGGCGCCGCACCTCGTGCTGCAGGTCGAGGATCAGCGCGGCGGCATCGAGGTTCACGCCGAAGTCGCGCTCCAGCCTGCGCGCCTCGAGTGCGCACTGCAGGTCGGTGCTCGAGAACTCCCAGCGCTCGGGCGGCGCCTCGGCTGTTTCGATGCGCAGGATGCCGACTTCGACCAGCTGCACGACCCAGGCGGTGTCTGCGCCGACGGCATGCGCCAGTTCGCTCGCCGCGAGCGGCTGCGATGCGCTGATGGCGGTGGTGCTCGTGAGGGTGAAATTCACCATGCTCAGACTCCCAGATGCTGGCGTGGGTTGAAGGATGAGGTGGCCTGGGCCAGTTGCTCGTAGGCCTTGCGGGCGTCGTCGCTGTCGGCGGGCGGCACCGCGACTTCGATCAGCAGGTACAGGTCTCCCGGCGTCTTGCCTGCAAGCCCGCGGCCCTTCAGGCGCAGCTTCAGGCCGCTGCGCGCGTTGCGCGGCACGGTCACCTCGACCACGCCGCCGGTCGGCGTCGGCACCTGAACCTGCGCGCCCAGCGCGGCCTCGGTGGGCGTGACGGGCAGCGTCATGTACAGGTCGCGTTCCTCCACGCGGTAGAGCTTGTGCGGGGCGATGCGCACTTCGAGGTACAGGTCGCCCGGCGGCTCGCCGCCGTGGCCGGGCATGCCTTGGCCGGCCAGTCGGATGAACTGGCCCGGGTGGACGCCCGGCGGGATCTTCACGCTGAGCGTGCGGTTGTTCCACTGCGGGTGGCCCTGCGCGTCGATGGTCTGCGCCCGCAGCGTGATCTCGCGCTCGGCGCCGTTGAGGGCGTCTTCCAGGGTGATCTCGATCGCCGCATGGTGGTCTTCGCCGCGCGCGCGGAAGTTCTGCCGCGCGGCGCCACGTCGCTCGGCCTCGCCGAAGAGCGAAGAGAAGAAGTCGCTGAAGTCGGCATGGTCGGCCGGACCCTGGCGCGGGCCGCGGTGGAACTCGAAGCCTTCGTCCCAGCCCGGCGGCGGACGGAAGTCGCCCTCGGGGCTGCCGCCGCGCGCGACGCGGTCGGCCAGCGCGTCATAGGCGGCGCGCTTCTCCTTGTCGCCCAGCACGTCCTTGGCCTCGTTGATGTCGCGCATGCGCTGCTCGGCATCGGCCTCGGTGCTGACGTCGGGGTGGTACTTGCGGGCGAGCTTGCGGTAGGCCTTGCGCACCTCGTCGTCGGACGCGGTGCGGTCGATGCCCAGTGCGCTGTAGTAGTCCTTGAATTCCATGGTGCGTGGTGGTTCGTTGGGTGGACGGCATCGAGGTGGGGAAAGATCCCCGGCAGCTACTAGGCCAGGGCCGCGTCGCCGTCGGCGTGCCGCAGCAGCGGCGTCACGGCCCATGTGGGGCCGCGGCGCTCGAAACGCAAGGGCTGGGCGTTGCCGAGCAGGCCGAGGTCGACGGGCACGCCCAGCAGAGCGGCCAGCGCGTAGAGCGTACCGCCGTGCGCCACCACCAGCACCGGGGCCGGCAGCCGCAGGGCGGTGTCGATGGCCTCGCGCGTGCGCGCGATGAACTGCGAAAGCGTCTCTCCGCCCTCGGGCTCGCAGGCCCAGTCGATGTTGGCGGACGAGGTGCCGATGAGCGCGCCGAAGTTGCGCTCGCGCAGCGTGGCCTGCGCGGCCGGCACCAGCTTGAGCGCGGTGGCTACTGCATAGGCGGTGTCGTTCGCGCGCCGCGCGTCGCTGCACACCACCGTGCGGATCGGCTCGCCCGCCAGCAGCGTGGCGGCGCGCGCGGCCTGCTGCAGGCCGAGCTCGCTCAGTGGCTCGTCCACCGCCTGGAAGATGCGCAGCACGTTGCGGCCGGTCTGCCCATGGCGCAGGAAGTAGAAATGGTCGCAGTCGGGCGAGAGCGGCTGGTCCGCGGCGATGCGGATCAGCTGGTCGAGCCCGCTGGGTCGGGCGTGGGCGGGGGTAGCGGTCTGTGTCGACATGGATGGAAGGTGGTATCGATCGGTCAGTAGGCGAGCTGCAGCGGCGCGCCCACGCGCTGCGCCTGCACGTCGGCGCGGTGGAAGGGCAGCGGATGCCACTGCTTGGCCGCGAACAGCGGCAGCTGGTCGTAGGCGCGCGGCGAGGCGGGGTCGCTGCTCTGGCCGTAGGTCAGCAGGCCCTGGGCGACGGGGCCGTTGGCGTCGAAGCTCACGACCTGCATGTAGCTGCTGCCGTAGTTGACGTTGTAGCCCTTCGGGTCGATCAGCGACTGGCCCTGCGACTCCAGCTTGTTGAGCACGCCCTCGAACTCGTCGCCGCCGTGCAGCGCGATCTTCTGGCCGCGCACCAGGCGCGACTGCGGCACGCCCAGCGGCACGTCGGCTGCGAAACCGGCGGTGCGCAGGATGCCGACGGCCTCGCCCAGCGCCTTGAACACGGCCTCGCGCGTGGCCGGCGTGGCCATGTCGAGCCCGGCCGGCGTCGCCACCGGCTGCGCGGGGTCGAAGGGCAGGCGCCAGACCTTCGGGATGTCCTTGGCCTTGCGCCAGAACTCGCGGAAGAGCGGTGCGCCCTTCGAGTCGGCGTTGCTGGTGCGGTCCCAGGCTGAGAGCACGCGGCAGCCCAGCGCCTGGTCGGTGTCGAGCGCGCTGCCGGCGGCGCGGCAGGCTGCCTGCAGGTCGTCCATCACCAGCATGCCGGCGAGGTTCCTGTCGCGGAAGATCACGCTTCGCAGCTCGGCCGCGCCCATGCGGTTGCCGGGCAGGCCGTCGGTGCCCGCCAGGCGGCTGCGGATCTCCAGGATGCCGCTGCGCGTGCGCAGCCGCTGCGGCACGCCGACGGGGCCCACCAGCGGCGAGATGCCCGCCGCCGGTGGGACGTCGGGGTTGCTGAGCCAGAAGCTGTCGTTGCTGTTCTGCACGTAGTCGGGCGTGACGAGCACCGGCATGCGTGCCGGCGCGATGATGCCGGGCGCGGCGGCGGCGCTGTCGCGGTTCCAGGCGCAGGCGCTGCGCGAGCCGTCGAGCACCGCCAGGCCGGCCGCGTTGAGCAGCGCTGCAGCGGCGGGCGAGGGCGCGCAGCTCCTGAGCATCTCGGCCGACACGTCGGGCACCACCGACAGGTCTGCGTACATCGCGTTGCCCTCGCGGTCGGCGGCGATGGTGTTGATCCACGGCATGCCCTGGTTGCCCATGGCGGCACGCAGCTCTGTGACGTTGCGCGCCAGCGCCATCTTCATCCACGCGTCGGCCGATCGCACGTTGAGCGTGTTGGCGTCGCGGATGGCATAGGCCTTCTGCGCGGTCCAGCCCAGGCCGGCGCGCGGCAGCGAGATCACCGGGCCCCAGTCGGTGGAATAGAAGGTGTGCTGTACCTGGGGCGCGCTGCCGCCCGTTGCGGCGGCGGGCAGGGTCACGGTGCGCGCGAGCATCTTGCGCGGCTGCCCGTCGACCAGGTACGTGGTCGGATCGGCGGGGTCGAGCTTCAGTTCGTAGAGCGTGAAGCGCTTGCCGGTCGAGACGGTATGGGTCCAGGCCACGTCCTTGTTGAAGCCGATCGCCACCACGGGGCTCAGGCCGCCGGTCGCGCCCATCACGTCGAGCTTGCCGGGGATGGTCAGGTGCATCTGCCAGAAGCGGTTGGTGCCGTTCCACGGGAAGTGCGGATTGCCCAGCAGCAGGCCGCTGCCGTCCGGCGTGGCGTTGCGCCCGAAGGCCCAGCCGTTGGAGCCGAGCTCGCCGCCCTCGGGGTTGGCGTTGAAGCTGTGGCGGCCGATCTCGGCGACGGCTTCCTTCAGCTCGACCGGCGCGGCGCCAGTCTTCGCGCCGGGCGCGGGCGGCACTGCGGCCAGCACGGCGCCGGCCAGTGCACCCAGGCCGCCCTGGATCATCGACATCTCGGTGGCGCGCGACAGGTCGGCGGCCGTCATCGGGCGCACCCAGGGCTTGCCGCGGCAGGCTTCGGGCAGGCCATTGGCGCCGGCGTCCCGCAGGTAGCGGTTGTAGCCGGCCACGTAGTCGCGCAACGCGGCCTGCACCTCGGGGCTGGTGGTGGCGCCCGCGCGTGCCAGCGCGGCGTCGTCCATGTGATAGCGGATGAACAGGTCGATCTGCGCGTTCGGCGCGCGGCCCAGGCCCAGCTCGCCGGTGTTCTGCGCGCCGAGGAACTGCGAGCGCTCGCCGCGCAGCGTGAGCAGGTGCTCGGCCGTCTGGCAGACGTTGTCCTGCGCATGCGCGTAGGCGCTGCCGTAGGCCAGGCCCTCGTAGTCGGGCGCGGTGATGTGCGCGATGCCGAAGGTGGTGCGCTCGATGGTCACGCTGCGCCCGCCGGGCGGCGGCGTGCTCGCGCAGGCGGTAAGCAGGGCGGCCAGGCCCAGCGAAAGGGCCGTGAGCGGAAACCGGGAGGGCGTGGCGTTCTTCGATGTCATGCGGGCGTCTCTCTTCTTGGATGGGAACAAGCAAGCCGATTAAAGGACGTGCCTTCGCCGCGCATTGTCACCAGCGCGGCACGCCGCGCCGGGTTCAGCCGAACTTCATGCCCTTGGGACGGGCCTGCAGGCGGTGGATGTACGCATCGATCTTGGGGCGGTTCGAGCGGCCGCCGAATGCGCGGTGCCAGATGAACATCGAGCCGATCATCACGTCGGCCGCCGTGAACTGCGCCCCGAAGAGGTAGGGGCCGTCGCCCAGCTCGCGTTCGACCGCGTCCTTGGCCGCCTCGAAGTCGGTCCAGCCGCGCGCGCTGTTGTTGCTGCGGATCTTCAGGATGGCGTCGCCCATCGCGGGCTCGAGCTGCGAGGTCGAATAGACCATCAGCGACAGGTAGCGGCCCCGCTCGGGCGAGCCGACGGGCGGCGCCAGCCGCTTGCCGGGAAACTTCTCCGCCACGTACATGCAGATGGCCGCGTTCTCGAAGATGCGCGTGCGGCCGTCGACCAGCGCGGGCAGCTTGCCGGCCGGGTTGATCTTGAGGAACTCGGGCGTCTTGTGCGCCTTCTCCCGGATGAGGGTGGGCACGATCTCGTAGTCGACGCCGGCTTCGTCGAGCATCCACTTCGCCACCTGCGCCCGGCTGTGCGGGTCGAAATACAGCTTCATGGTCATGGGTGTGTCTCCTGCGGCCTCGACAGGCGATGGGTCAGAACTTGGGAATGCGCAGCGTCTTGCTGATCATGAGCGTGCCCGAGAGCGCGAACAGCAGCGCCAGCGGATGCAGCTGCCAGGGCCCGACGACCCATGCGCCGCCCCACACGTCGGCGCCGATGCGCCCCTGCCATGCGGCATACGCCAGCACGGCCACCAGCACCACGCTGGTCGGGATGGGCGTGCCCTCGAAATACTTCACCTTGCCGGAACCGGCCGAAAGCGTCTCGGCCGTCACGTTGAAGCGGGCGAGCCGGCTCACGCCGCAGCAGACGAAATAGACCAGGATGGCGCAGTCCCAGCCGCCATCGAGCCCCGCCGCGAAGCCGAGCGCCGCGGGCGCCACGCCGAAGGAGATCACGTCGGCCAGCGAGTCGAGCTCGCGCCCGAGGGCCGACTGCGTCTGCCGCCAGCGCGCGATGCGGCCGTCGAGCACGTCGAAGACGAAGGCCGTGGGCGCGAGCGCCGCGGCCCACATGAACTGCGCGATCGAATGGCTCGCCATGAAGGCCATCGCCAGGAAGACCGCCCCAACGCCGCACGCCGCATTGCCGAGCGTGAACACGTCGGCGAGGTGGAACTCCCGGATCATCGAGAAATGCTTGCGGCCCGGCACGGGGGATGGTGTGGTCATGAAGAGCGAAGGAAGAAATAGGACTGGCTGGCGGCCGATGGACCGCACCTTAACCGAAGCAGCGGGCGCAGCCTGTAGTCGCGGTCCGACGCGCGGGCGCCGCCTGTCGGACAGGCCGGGACAGGCCGGGACAGGGCAGGACAGGCGTTCAGGCCTGCCGGTGCGCCTCGACGATGCGCGCGAAGCGGCCGAGCAGGCTGGCGGCCGCATCGGTGTCGACCACGCCATCGCGCAGCGCGGCCGCGTCGGCGCCCTTGGCGGCCAGCTCGCCGGCCAGCACGCCGATGTAGCCGCGCATGGCGTCGGCGCTGAATTCGGGGTGGAATTGCACGCCCCAGGCGTGCCGGCCGACACGGAAGGCATGCACCGGCTCATGGTCGTTGCGGGCCAGCGGCACGGCGCCTTCGGGCAGGCGCAACGCGCTCTGCCAGTGCACCGCATGCGCGGGGAACTGCGCGGGCAGGCCCTGCAGCAGCGCGTCGGTGGCGGCGGCCTCGCCGAGCGTGACGGTGACGGTGCCGACTTCGGCGCCCTGCGGATGGTCGCCGGCTTCGCCGCCCAGGGCGTGCGCGAGCAGCTGGTGGCCGTAGCAGATGCCCAGCACCGGCGTGTCGCGTGCGACCAGCTGCGCGAGCCAGGCGGCGGTGGCTTCGCTCCAGGGCTCGCGGTGCGACACCATCGCATGCGAGCCGGTGACCACTGCGCCGGCCACGCCGGCGGGGTCGGGCAGGGCGTCGCCCCGGCGCGGATCGATCACCAGCAGCGGCAGCGCGTGTTCGCCGAGCCCGTCGGCGATCCAGTGTTCGAAGTCGCCGCCCTGCTGCGCGCGCAGGGCCTCGAAGGTGCTTCCCAGCTTGACGATGACGAGGGGATGCGGTCGGGAGATGTCCATCCCGCGATCATGCCGCAGAGCGAAAGCTCGGTTTCAGCGGGCGGCTTCCCGGCTGTGCAGCAGGTCCATGAAGGCCCGGCTCACCGGCGAGGGCGAGCGGCCCGCCCGCGTCACCAGCCCGATGGGCCGCGACATGACCGGCCTCTGCAGCGGCACCGTCACCAGATCGTCGTTGTGCGCGAGCTGCAGCGCCAGCCGGGGCAGGGCTGTGATGCCCAGTCCTGCCGCGACCAGCGCGCCCGCGGCCGCCACGCTCGGGTACTCCAGCGCCGGCACCACCTGCAGCCCGCGCTGCAGGAAGGCCGCGTCGGTGATGGGGCGGATGCTGCTGCGGAACCCGCTGGCGATGAAGGGCCGCGTCGCGAACACCGACCACGCGACCGAGGCTCGCGACGCGAGCGGGTCGTCGCGCCGGCACAGCAGCATGAACGGGTCGTCGATGAGATGTCGATAGAGCATCGGCTCCTGCGGCCCGGGACGTACGCTGATGCCGAAGTCGGCCTTGCCCTCGTCCACCGCGGAGCGCACCAGCTCCGCCGGCCCCTCGACGAACGAGAACGCCACCTGCGGATGGCTGCGGCGGAACTCGGCGATCGCATTGGGCAGCAGCGCCACGCCGGTCGATGGCAGCGCCGCGATGGTCAGGTGCCCGCTGCGTCCCTCGAGGAACTGCGACAGCTCGCTGAACGAACTGTTGAAGTTCTCCAGGATGCGCAGCGCGATCGGCAGCAGCTCGCGCCCGGCGGGCGTGAGTTCGACATGCCGCGTGTCTCGGTCGAAGAGCCGCGCACCGGCCAGGTCCTCGACGATGCGGATGGTGCGGCTCAATGCCGGCTGCGAAACGTGCAGCGCCGATGCGGCGGCGCGGAAGTTCGAGGTCTTCGCGACCTCGGCGAAGGCCTCCAGCTGCTGCAGCGTGATGTCGACTCGCAAGGCACTTCCTTCGGGATTGATCCGCTCAAGTTATCACAGATATAGAAACATTCGTCTTCCCAGATCAGTGAGCGGAGGCCAGACTTCGAGCCATCTACAACGGAGACAACCCCCTGCGGGGCACGAGTCATGCAAGGAATTCTGGAAGGCATCCGGGTGCTCGAACTCGGACAGGTGCTGGCCGGCCCGTTCGCCGGCGCCATCCTCGCGGACCTTGGCGCCGACGTGGTGAAGCTCGAACGCATCGAAGGCGGCGACGACGCGCGCCACATGGGCCCGGCGTTCCGGCACGGCGACGCGCTCAACTTCCACGTGTTCAACCGCGGCAAGAAGTCGGTGGCCATCGATCTCAAGAGTGCCGAGGGCATGGCCGTGTTCGAGCGGCTGGCAGGGGAGGCCGACATCCTCATCCACAACCTGCGCCCGGGCGTCACCGAGTCGATGGGCATCGACGGGCCATCGCTGTGCGCGCGCCATCCGCGCCTCGTCTACTGCGGCATTTCCGCCTTCGGCCATACCGGGCCGCTCGCCATTCAGCCGGGCTACGAGCCGCTCATCCAGGCCTTCAGCGGCCTGTCGAGCATCAACGGCGGACCGGACGACCCGCCCATGCGCACCGGTGCCTCGGTGTGCGACCAGGGCACCGGCATGTGGGCGGTGATCGGCGCACTGGCGCTGCTGCAGCGGCGCCATGTCACAGGCAGGGGTGGCGTGGTGAGCGCCTCGCTGCTGGAGACCGCGCTGGTCTGGACCGGCCAGAAGTCCGACGCCTATGCCAACGAGGGCCGCCAGCCCGATCGCCATCGCTCGGGCCACCCCGGCTTCGTGCCCTACGAGGCTTTCGACACCGCCGACGCACCGCTGCTGGTGTGCTGCGGGAACGACCGGCTCTTCGCCAAGTTCGCGCACGAGCTCGGCCGCGACGACTGGATCGCCGACGAGCGTTTCGCCACCAACCGCATGCGGCTGCGTCACAAGGCCGAACTGCTCGCACAGATCGGGACGCTGCTGCGCGCAAGCACCCGCGACGAGTGGAGCGCGCGTTTCGCCGCGGCCGGCGTGCCCTGCGCGCCGGTGCACACGCTGCCCGAGGCCATCGCGCATCCGCAAGTCGAGGCGCTCGGCATGCTGCAGGGCGTGCCGGGAGAAGACTTCAGGCTCACCGCGCTGCCGTTGTCGATCGATGGCCAGCGGCCGTCGCACCGCTCGGTCGCGCCGCGGCTGGGCCAGCACAACGCGGAATTCGGCGCGCCCGCCGTGCCGTCGAAGGAAGGGAGCACCCATGCCTGATCTGCCGCGCCGCGTCCATCTGCACGAGGAAGGCCCGCGCGAGGGCTTCCAGATCGAGGCCGGCCCCATCGCATCCGCCGACAAGGTGCGCTTCATCGAGGCGCTGGCCGAAACCGGGCTGGAGGAGGTGCAGTGCGTCTCCTTCGTGAACCCCGAGCGCGTGCCCGGCATGGCCGACGCCGAGGAGGTCGCCCGGGCCATCCGCAAGCGCGAGGGCGTGCGCTACACCGGCCTGTGGCTCAACCTGCGCGGCATGCAGCGCGCGATGCGCACGCAGCTCGACATCGAAGGCACCATCGGCACCAGCGCGTCGGAAGCCTTCTCGGTGCGCAACAACGGCAAAGGCCTGGACGCGCTGCGGGAGTCGCAGCGCGAGACGCTGGCCTTCTGCGTCGACCACGGCGTTGCGGTGACGCGCGGCATCGTCACCACGGCCTTCGGATGCAATCTCGAAGGCGCGATCGCCCCGGCCACCGTGGTGGAGCGCGTGGCGCAGATGCTCGAGGTGATGGCCGAGTTCGGCCTGCACCTGCCGATCCTGCGGCTGGCGGACACCGTGGGCTGGGCCCAGCCCAACGCCATCGCCTCGGTGGTGGGCGCGGTGCGCGAGCGCTGGCCCGATCTGCGGCTGGGCCTGCACCTGCACGACACGCGCGGCACCGCGATGGCCAATGCGCTCATGGGCCTGCAGATGGGCATCGACACCTTCGACAGCGCCTGCGCCGGCCTGGGCGGCTGCCCGTTCGCAGGCCACACCGGGGCGGCCGGCAACATCTGCACCGAGGACCTGGCCTTCATGTGCGAGGAGATGGGCATCGAGACCGGCGTGGACCTCGATGCGCTCATCGGCTGCGCGCGCATGGCCGAGGAGATCGTCGGTCACCCGCTGCCGGGCAAGCTCATGCGGGCGGGCACGCTCGGGCGCTTCCGCCACTGATCGCTGCCGCCATCTGGCGAGCCGAAGAAGAAAACAAACCACAGAAAGAGACAACACCGTGCAGACCTTCGCTTCCCGACTCCGCGCAGCCACGGCGCTCTGCGCGGCCGTGCTGACCATCGCCTCGGCCCATGCCCAGCAGTACCCCGCCAAGCCCATCACCATCGTCGTGCCCTTCGGCGCGGGCAGCGGCACCGACCAGCAGGCGCGCAGCATGGCGCAGGCGCTGGGCGCCGAGTACAAGGTGCCGGTCATCGTGGACAACCGCGCCGGCGCCAGCGGCTTCATCGCCGCGCAATACGTGGCCAAGGCCGCGCCCGACGGCTACACCGTGCTCATGACCACCAACACCACGCACGCGGCCAACGAACACCTCTTCAGGAAGCTGCCCTACGACCCGGTGAAGGATTTCACGCCGGTCACGCTGCTGTCCAAGGGCCACATGCTGCTGCTGGTGAATGCCGATTCGCCGATCAAGTCGGTGGCCGACCTCATCGCGGCCGCAAAGAAGTCGCCTGGAAAGCTCAACTTCGGCAGCGGCAGTTCGTCCAGCCGTGTGGCCAGCGAACTGCTCAAGCAGATGGCTGGCATCGATGTGGTGAACGTGCCCTACAAAAGCAATCCTCTGGCCATCACGGACCTGCTGGGCGGACAGGTCGATTTCATGTTCGCCGACGCGCCGACGGCGCTGCCGCAGGTGAGAAGCGGCAAGCTGCGTGCGCTGGCCGTCAGCGGCAGCAAGCGGCTCGAGGCCGTGCCCGCGCTGCCCACCGTGGAGGAGGCCGGCGTGAAGGGCTACGACATGTCCTACTGGACGGCCGTTTACCTCCCGCCAGGCGCACCGGCCGCCATCACGCAGAAGCTCAACGAGATGATGGTCAAGGTGTCCGCTGCGCCCGCCGTCGTCGCCTATCAGGCCACCACCAGCGGCGAAGCAGCCACCAGCACGCCAGAGGGGCTGGCCCGGTTCCAGGCGGCGGAATCGCAGAAGTGGGGGCAGGTGATCCGCGCGGCCGGCATCCAGCCGGAATGACGACGCCACGGGTGGGGCCGGGTGCCGGGGGGCTCGCAAGCGGATCGGGGTAGGGCTACAGTCGGCCTGTTTCCAATCCTTTCCGGGCAACCGACCCATCCGATGCGTTCCCTGGCCATCTTCCTGTCGATCTCCGCCGCTGCGCTCGGTGCGCACGCCGCCGAGGTGGTGCGCTGCACCGATGCCAGCGGGGCCGTGTCGTACACGAACGTGGCCTGCCCGCCGGGCAGCAAGCAGTCGCGGCAGGTGCCGATCCTCGAATCGCCTCCGCCCGACCCGGCCCGGCGCGACTACACGCCGCCGCAGGCCTCGCCGACACCTCCGGTCGCGCCGCCGAGCCGGGTGGCGGGCAATCCGCCCTCCGGGCCGGCCATCATTCCGCGCTATCCGGAAGAGAGCCTGCCGCAGGCCGCGGCGGATCCGCCGGGTGTGGTCATCCTGAGCCCCGACCCGTACTACGACGGCGTGCGCCCCATCCGCAGGCCGCGTCCGCCGCATGCGCAAGACCCCGGTCCGCCGCCCGGCCAGCGGCCTTGCCAGAACCTCGCCGGCATCAAGCGCAACAACTGCTGAAGACCGACCGGATGAGTGCTGGGGACGAACAGGAGGCCGGCAGCGCGCCGTGGGTCGTGCATTGCGACGGCAGCGCCATGCCCAATCCGGGCCGAATGGGCATCGGTGCCGTCATCACCGCGCCGGACGGCAGCCGCCACACGCTCTCGCAGGCCACGCACACCACGGGCTGCAACAACGAGGCCGAACTGCTGGCGCTGACGCTCGCGCTGCGTGACCTCCGCGAGCGCGGTGCGACGGCGGTGCGGGCCTACAGCGACAACAGCATCCTGGTCGAGCAGCTTGGCGCGACCGGGCCCGAGCCCGCACCCATCGTCCGCCTGGCCGGCCTCTTCGACGAAGCCCGTGCACTGCTGGGCAGCTTCGACGACGTGCGCCTGCACTGGATTCCGCGCCATCGCAACGGCGAGGCCGACGCACTGGCGCGCGCCGCCTTGGGGTTCGGCCCCAAGCCGCCACCGCGCCGGCACCGCAAGCGCCGGTAGGCGCCGACGGGTTCCGGAAAAGGGAACCCGTGCCGGAGCCCCTATCATCACGCGCCATGACAGAAGCCACCTCCCGCCCACCTCTCCCCGACCATCTCTCCATCGACCCGCGCAGCCCGCACCACGTGGCTGCCGCCTTCGAGCACGACATCGGCATCCGCTTCAACGGCAAGGACCGTCTCGACGTCGAGGAATACTGCATCAGCGAAGGCTGGATCAAGGTGCCCGCCGGTAAGACGCTCGACCGCAAGGGCAAGCCGCTGCTGATCAAGCTCAAGGGCGCCGTCGAGGCGTACTACAAGTAAGAGACACGGCCGCTCATCGCCACTGCAGAAGCAGCGACCAGGGCTGCCGGCTCATGTGGCGATCGATGCAGCCCGGCGTGCCCGAAGCGCATCCCTCGGGCAGGTAGCTCGGGTCCAGCCACCGCGTGCCCGGCGCGAAATCGAGCCGGCGCCGCGTGACCGACTGCAGCACGTTGCCGCCCACGGTATCGAAGCCCGTGGCATCCACCGCCACCACCACGTCGCAGTGCATGGGAAGCGGCTCGCCGCCGGTGGTCCGAGCGGCCAGCACCTCGCCGATCTTGTCGAAGGTGTCGAGCTCGGCGCCTGTTCCGCGCGCCTGGCAGACCAGGTCGCCGACGCGCGGCGGCGTGCGCCTGAGGTCACAGGCCCGCAGCGCGTAGCGCGTGCCGCGGCCGAAGCCTTCGTCGACACCGGCCTGCCACGCGGCTCCCGCGTAGTCGGCATGTGCTTCGGAGAACACGAATTCCTCTTCGGCCAGTCCGGCCTGCCGTGCCAGCCAGCTGATGAAGGCTGCGGACCAGGGCGTGTCGATCACCGCGGTGCGTGCCAGCGCTGCCTGCACGGCGCGCAGTTCGGATGAATCCAGCCCCTCGTCGGGGCCCACGCCCATGCCTTGCAGGCGTCCGGCCGTCGCCTCGTTCAGCGCCTGCATCAGCAGATGGCGGTCGGCCGGCCGCAGGGCGCCGAAGCGGACCTGCGAGGGCAGCCGCGGGTCGACCGCCTTCCAGTAGCCCAGCACGCGCTGCCACGGCGCGAGTCCGGGCACGGTGCGGCGCGTGTCCTCGGCTTCGGAGTCGCCGGCCTCGGTCATGCGGCCTTCGGCGTCCATCGCCTGGCCGCCGAACGCTTCGTGCTCCTGCATGGCGAAGCTGGCCATGGCGAGGGCGCGCGCGGGTGGCGGGACCTGCGTGGCGGTGTCGAGGCAGACCGGCGCGGCGAGCGCCGGTACAGGCATCAGGGCGCCGCACAGCAGCGCTGCACGCAGCGAAGAAGAAAAAGCTGGGAGCTTGGCGGAGGCGTCGTGTCGCGGCATGTGGTCGCGCAGCATAGCCCGGCGACCGCGTGCCGGCATGCCTTCAGTTGCCGTCGGGCGTGCCGGTATCGAACAGGCTGCGCGCACCGTCGTTGGAAGCCGTGATGGCGGCCCTGGCCCATGCGCGCATCGCGGTCTCGTAGGCGGAAACGGCGGTGTGCGAGGAGCGCTCGCCGGCCATGGCACTGGCGAGCGCCGCCGCGTCCCGCAGCGCCGTGTTGGCGCCGACGCCTCCGGCGGGGCTCATGGCGTGGACCGCGTCGCCGAGCAAAGTGACGGGACCGGGGCTCCATGCCGCGATTTCCGGCGGCGAGCTGCGCACCGGCAGCACCGCGAGGGTGCGGATGTCGCCCTGTGCGAACAGCGTGCGAAGCCTGGGATGCCATTGCCGCACGACCGCCTCGACGAGCGCGGGCAGCCGTGCCTGATCCGGCAGTTGCCCGGGACCCAGCCCGAGCCTTGCGCGAGGACCGATGAACGCCCAGTAGAGATAGTCGTCGACAGGCTCCAGCGAGCAGGCGGGTGCAAGCGTCGCCGCCATGGCTGGCAACGGCTGCTGGAACAGCATCGGGTCCAGGATCACCGCGAAGCCGTCGGCGAAGACCACGGAAGTGCCCGCCCAAAGGTCCGCGCCGAGGCTCTCGCGCAGTGCGGCGGTCGCGATGGTCTTGCCGTAGATGCAGGCTGCGCCGGTGTCGACGGGCTCGGCGCCGGGAGCGAGCTGTCTGCGCACGGCCGAGTTCGCTCCGTCGGCGCCGACCAGCAGCGTCGATCTCGCTTCCCTGCCGTCCTCGAAGACGATCCGCACGTCGTTGTCGTCGAGGGCCTCGAAGCGGCGGAAGGCCCTGCCGAAGTGCACGCGGCCTTCCAGTCCGCACAGCAGGATCTCCCGCAGCGTCTGGCGGTTCGCGCTGAGATCGTGGGGTCGGGAAGGCGCATTGCCGGAGTCAGAGGCGCGCCAGCTTCTGGCGGGGCGTCCTGGCACCGGCTCCAGGTCGCTGCCGACAAAGCGGACGCCGCCCGAGCTGCCGCCACAGCTGCGCCGGAACAGTTCGTAGAGCTCCGGCGACAGGCACTGCGCCAGCGCGGCCTGCCCGTCGGCGTCGATCCTGATCCGGTAGCCCTGGCTGCGGCTGGCGGTAGCCGGATCACGCTCGTAGACGTCGAAAGCAATGCCCGCGCGCCGCAGGCCCTGGGCGAGGCAGAGGCCGCCGAGGCCCGCGCCGATGATCGAGACATGTGATTGCTGGTGCATCCGTTGTTTCTCCTTCATTCGAGGCTAAGTGCCGGATGCGGTGGCCTGATAATTTCATCGGGACGAAAAACAATGAGAAACGGCCAACATCGACCAACGTCGGCCCGAGCGGGCACGAGCGCATCTCCCGACCCCAGCGAGCGTGCCGACGGGCCGGTGCTCTTTGCCTTTTGGGGCAGCGACGAGCCTGAAAGCGAATTCCGGCTCGGCACCCGCGAATACGACTGGCACAGCCACGTGCGCGGCCAGCTCTTCTGCATCGATCGCGGATTGGTGCGCGTGCGCACCGCGCGCGGCGCATGGCTGCTGCCGCCGCACCGCGCCGGATGGATTCCGCCCGGTGTCGATCACAAGGTGAGCGTGAGCGGCGCCCTGAGCGGCTGGGGCGTGATGCTCCGGCCCGACGCCGGCACCGGCCTTCCGGATGAGCCCTGCGTGATGGGCGTCGGCGAGGTGCTGCACGCCCTGGTGCGCCGCGCCGCCAGCTGGAGCGGCAGCGAACATCTGCAGCCCGAGCAGGAGCGCCTGGTCGCGGTGCTGCTGGACGAGATCCGGCTCGGTCCGCGCGAGCCGCTCGGCCTGCCGATGCCGACCGAGCGCCGTCTCGTGACGATGGCCAATCTCCTGATCGAGCATCCGGAAGACCCGCGAACGCTCGACGAGCTTGCGGCATGGGCAGGTCTCTCGGCACGAAGCGCGCGCCGCCACTTCGTTGCGCAGACGGGCATGAGCTTCATCCAGTGGCGCCAGCAGGCGCGGCTTGCGACGGCACTCGAGAGGCTTGCCAACGGCGAGTCCGTCGCGGGCGTCGCCGATGCGCTCGGCTATGCGACGCCGAGCAACTTCATCGCGATGTTCCGCAAGGCCTTCGGGGAATCGCCCGGCCGCTATTTCTCGCGGCGAGGTGGCTGAGCTCGCCGCTCAGCGCCGGCATCAGGCCAGTATCACCCGCTCGCAGGCCTTGCGCAGCCCCGAAAGGCCGGGCAGTTCTCGCGCCTTGGCGTCGGTGACGACCACGTCGACGTCCGCCGTGCGCGCGTACGTCACGCGGCTGGCCTGGCCGATCTTCGCGTGGTCGGCCAGCAGTACCAGTTGCTGCGCCTGCTCGGCCATGGCGCGTGCGACGGTGGCCTCGTGGTGCTCGAAGCTCATGGCCCCGTGCTTCGCATGCAGGCCCACGGGCGACAGCAGCGCGATGTCGGCGCGGTAGCGGTGGATGGCTTCCACCGTGGTGTCGCCGAAGGTGGCCTGCGCCTTCACGTCGATCTGGCCGCCCAGCAGGATGGTCTGGTTGCCGGTGAGCCGGCCTTCGCCCGCGCCCGCGAGCTTGAGCGCGATGCTCAGCGAATTGGTGATGACCGTCATGCCGCTGAGCGTGGCGATCTCTTCCGCGCAGATCGACATGGTGCTGCCAGCGTCCATGAAGATGGTCTGGCCCGGCTGCAGCAGGGCGACAGCGGCCTTGGCGATGGCGCGCTTCTCGCGCTGCCGCGCCACCAGCCGCACCGCCAGCGGCGGTTCGGGCTCCGCCTTGACCGCGACTGCGCCGCCGTGCACGCGCCGCAGCTCGCCCAGGCTCTCGAGTTCGACCAGGTCGCGCCGCACCGTTTCGCGCGACACGGCAAGGTCCTGGACGATGCGCTCCACGCTCAGCCGCGAGAAGGTGGCCAGCAGGCTGCGGATACGCAGGAATCGTTCTTCTTGGAGCATGGAAACGCGGCTTGAGGGAAGAAGTGAAAAAGGCGGCGTCGCGAGACGGCCGCCCTGGGGCAGGCGCGAAAGCCGCGCCATTGTGCCCGTGTGCCCGAGTACGCCCATGCGGATGCGCGATCAACCGACCGCACACCCGCACGCCCATGCCGCCCTCAGAGGTCGATCAGGCCCATGGCCGGGTCGCTCACCGAGTGCCTGCCGGTTTCCACGCGGCCGGCGAAGCGGCGATAGAAGGCCGGGTCGGAGTCGCAGGTGACGGCGAAGTCGTACCACTGCCCGCTGCTGGCCAGCACCCAGGCCTGCTCGGCCTTGGCGCCGCCGTTGACCGTGGCGGTCCACGGGCCGTCGTCGCGGTAGGCCTTGGCGCGCACCGTGAACTTCGCGGCACCGCTGCCGCCGTTGAGCATCTCCACCGAGACGTTGCCGTTGGTCACGTCGTAGCACACGCGCACCTCGGGGTTGGGCGAGCCGCCGGCGCGCAGCTTGTTGAGGTCGCCCTTGAAGTGGCGGTGGAAGCCGTTCGGACCGAGCACCCAAAGGTCGTAGAAGCCGCTGTTGTCGCTGGCGGGGCTCCAGGTGTCGTCGAGCTGCTTGCCGGGTTCGACCATGTAGCGGCGGGGCAGGCGGTCGAGGTTGAGCTTGTCGTACACATGGAACACGGCAGCGGCCTTGCCGCTGTTCTTGAAGATCAGCCGCATCTGGCCGTTGACGGCATCGGCGCGGCCGCTCACGTGCAGCTCGTAGGGCAGGGCGCGCGAGGGGCGCGTGCCGGTGGCCTGGCGGGGCAGTTGCGGGTCGAGGGGCAGCGCCACCTGTGCGAGCGCCTGCTGGTCGGCACGCAGCTTGTCGGCGGCGTCCCTGGTGGTGCGCCCTGCCAGCGTGGGCAGCGCTTCGCTGTTGGGCGTCGCGAAGTTGAACGCGCTCGTGAGGTCGCCGCACACCGCACGGCGGAATGGCGAGATGTTCGTCTCCCTCACACCGAAGCGCGCCTCGATGAAGCGCAGCACCGAGGTGTGGTCGAAGGCCTGCGAGTTGACCCAGCCGCCGCGGCTCCAGGGCGAGATGACGTACATCGGCACGCGCACGCCGGGTCCGTAGACGCGGCCGTCGGGTGCGGGCTGACTGCTGGTGCCCGGCGGCTTCGGGTGGGTGAAGCGTTCCACGGCGAGGTCGGACTCGGGCAGCGTGGTCTTGCCGGCCATCGTGCCGTCGGGGTTGAGCGAGGGCGCTGCCGGCGAGGGATAGTGGTCGAAGTAGCCGTCGTTCTCGTCGAAGTTGATGAGCAGCACGGTCTTGCTCCACACCTCGGGCACGGCGGTGAGCGCGTCCAGCGCCTGCTGGATGTACCAGCCGCCCTGCACGGGGCTCGACGGTCCGGGGTGCTCGGAGTAGGTGGCCGGCGCGATGATCCACGACACCTGCGGCAGCTTGCCGTTCTTGATGTCCTGGCGGAACTGCTCGAGGAAGCCGCCGTCGGGCATGGTGTTGGCGATGCCCTTGTAGAGCGGATTGCCTGCATCGTCGCTGGCCGGGTCGTAGGCGGGCGACGCCGTGTCGTTGCTCACCGGCTTGCCCGAGGCCTCGTTGGCCTGGCGGTATTGCTTGAAGCCCGCCAGCGGGTTGTCGGTGAAGTTGTCGGGCATGTTCTGGTAGATGAACCAGCTGACCTTGGCCTCCTGCAGGCGCTCGGGGTAGGTCTTCCACTCGTAGCCGCTGGTCGAGGGGCCGATGTCGTCCCACTCGTTGACCACCGAGGCCACGCCCGCGACGCCCGTGCCGACCTGGCCCGAGGGGCCGTTGGTGCCGGTCCAGTGGAACATGCGGTTGGAGTTGGTGCCCGTGTGCATGCTGCAGTGATAGCCGTCGCACAGCGTGAAGGCGTTGGCCAGCGCGAACTGGAAGGTGACTTCCGCTTCCTTGAAGTAACCCATCGATGCGTTGTTCTTGTAGCGCGGCCACTGGTAGGCGCGGCCGCCGTCCCAGGCGTTCTGGCCGTCGCTCCACGAATGCGGCGTGCCGCTCACGCGCTGGGCGTTGCCTTTGCGGCTGTCGAGGTGGTAGGGCAGGATGACCTTGCCGTTGGCATCGCTTTGCTGCCACACGTTCAGGCCCTTGGGCAGCGGAATGGTGAAGCGGTCGCCGAAGCCGCGCACGCCCATGAGGGTGCCGAAGTACTGGTCGAAGGAGCGGTTCTCCTGCATCAGGATGACGATGTGCTCGACGTCCTTGATCGTTCCGGTGGCGTTGTTGGCCGGAATGGCCAGCGCGCGGCGGATGCTGGGCGGAAACGCCGACAGTGCGAGGGCGGCGGCGCCGGTGGTGGCGGTGCCGGTGAGGAACTTGCGACGTGAATTCGTCATGGGTTTGTTCTTCTCTTGTTGAGGCATGGCTTGGGGCTGGATGTGGGGCTCAGGGTGCGCAGCTCTTCACGGGAGCGGCGCCGGTATCGGGTTGCGTGGGCGTGGCAGGCGTGGTGGGCGTGCCCGGAGTCGTCGGCGTGCCGCCGAAGAAGCCGCTGCCGCCACCGCTGCCGCCGCCGCAGGCGGACAGGACGCAGGCCAGGACGAGCGCGGGTGCGAGCCGCGCGAGGAGAGACGAGTGAAGTTGCATGGTTGATGTCCTCTGTGGGCGTTGTTGTCTTGGGGCTGAAGGTGATCTGGGCTCAGGGCAGGCTCGACAGCGGCTGGCCCGACTTGAAGATGCTGTTGAGCTCGGCGCTCGTGAGCGCACGGTTCCAGATCGCGAAGTCGTTGAAGTCCATGGCGCCGCGCGGCGAACTGCTCTCACGCTGGTAGTAGAGGCCGGTGCCGTCCTCGTTGAGGCCCAGGCCGTTGCCGAGGCCGCCAAGCTTGTCGACCAGCGCGGTGGTGATGGCGGTGCTGTTCGTCTGCACGCCGCGCACGGGGTCCATCACGTAGCCGCGCATGGTGAGCGCCGCCTTGTCGATGACCACCGCCACGTAGGCCCACTGGCCTGCGCTGAGGCTGTAGCCGTTGCTGTCCGCGCGCGCGCTGCCCGTGCCGACGTTGAAGCGGATCTCGCAGCTGCCGAACAGGCTGATGGCCAGGCCCGCGTTGCCGCCGGTGGTGTAGTTCTTGTTGCCGATCACCGTGCCGCCGTTGCTCACCCCCTGGCTGCAGGTGGCATCGGTGCGCACCCAGAACCCGATGGTGAATGCCGTGACCGCGGCGTTGGTGGTGACGTCGTTGTTCTGCACGAGCCGGTAGCCGGCCATGCCGCTGGCGTTCTTCACCGTGCTGTCGACGCGCAGCGCCTTGGCCTTGTAGGGCGCGCTGTATCCGTCGTCGACCAGCGAACCGCCGTTGGCGTCGGACGCCCACGGCGCTAGCGTGGAGGCGTTCTTGGTATCCACGCCGGGCAGGGCGTCGAGCGGGTAGTAGTTGACCAGTCCGTTCGCCAGCGTGGGTGCAAGCGTCACCGGCGCCTCGGGCGCGACATACGAGATCTGAGCCGCAAGCGCCACGCTGGCTTCGCCCGCGACGACCGTGTACTGGAAGGCGTAGAGCCCGTCGCTCGCCGCGACGATGGGATCGGTGTAGGCGGTGGAGCCGGCCGGCAGCGTGGCCACCACCTTGCCGTCGCGCAGGACCTGCACCGCGGCGCTGGTGTTGCCGGCAAGGGTCCACGAGAGTTCGATGCTGCGCTTGTCCGCGCCGGTCTTCGCTGCAAGGCTGCGCAGCGAGGTGCTGGCCTGCAAGGCCTGGCCGGCGAAGCGGTAGTCCGTTGCCGCAGGCAGCGCGCCGAGGTGGCGCAGCACCGTCGGCGCGATGTCGGTGGCGGCAGCGAGTGCGAGCAGCGTGGCATCTGCCGGAGCAGCAGCGCCGACACCCGGCAGGGCTGCCAGGGTCTTGTTGCTCGCGATGAAGACCGTCTTGTTGCCGTTGTCCTGCACGCCGGTGGCGCTGCCGAAGGCATCGAGGCCATGGCCCGTGGTGAGGATCACCAGCCAGTCTTCCTTCGGGTCGTTGGCAGAGCGCTGTGCGACGCGTGCGAGCAACTGGTCGATGCCTGCCGCGGTGTCGGCGATCGAGCGCTGGTAGGCGTCGCTCTTCAGGCCGTTGCCCGCGGCTGCTGCCGGTGCGCCGTACTGCGCCACCAGCAGGTCGTAGCCGGCGTCGATGAGCTGCGAGGTGCGGTCGGTGACGCAGGCGTCGGCACCCGCGCAGTCGATGGCGCTGTCCACCGTGCCGGCTTCGTTCGCCAGCAGCAGCGGGTACAGCGGGCTCGAGGTGACCGATGCCGTCCTGTAGCCGGCCGCCTTGTTGTTCTGCCTGGCGAGCGCGAAGACGGAAGGTGCGAGCTTGACGTCGATGCGCTGGTCGGCCGTGTCCCAGCGCACGCCGTGGCGCTGTGCCCAGGTGCCGGTCACCAGCGTGGCCCAGCCGGGGCCGTCGGTGGTGCGCTGCTCGCTCGGTGTGCCGTTGGCGCCGCCGGTCCAGGCCGGCGCAACGCGCAGCGATTGAAGGGCCGGGACCTTGTTCTGCGCCATCGCATCGCGAAGCGCCGAATGCGTGAAGCCGTCGATCTCCACGACCAATGCCTTCGGTCCCCTCTTGCCCTGGTTGACCGGCGGCGGCGCGTTGCTGCTGCCGGCGCTGCCACCACTGCCGCTGCTTGCCGGTGGGGTACCGACGAGCGGGAAGCTCGCGCCGCCACCTCCACCACCCCCACCGCAGGCCGCAAGAAGCAGCAGCGTGCAAGCGCTTCCCCACGCACGCGCATGGCGAGCGTTCAATCCTCTGATCATGATTCCCCTCGAAGTGTTGAGATGCCGGCCCGTGGCTCCGACCATGGGCTTGCGTGTTCCCGCATGTGGTTGTGCAAGGAAATGCATTTGCAACAAAACGCACAAATGCTCCGAATGCCTCAAATATTGAGCTTCGCGGGTGACAACGGTTTGACAGGACCGTGAAGGTCGACGGCCAAGAAAAACGGGGCCCGAAGGCCCCGTGGAGAGAAATGCAAGAGAAGGGAGTGGGCGAAAGAGCGCGCAGCCTCAGCCGATGTGCGCCTCGTACTCCTGCCCGAGCGCGAGCAGATTCGTCCAGAAGCCCTGCGGCTTGCCGCCCGCCAGGGTTTCGATGAGCACGTCGACATGCGCGTGCCAGCCGCTCGCCACGCTGAGCATGCCCTTGCGGCTGGCCAGCCGGCTGTGCGTGAGCACGAGCCGCGTGGTGTCGCCCTGCGGCGTGAGTTCGAAGGTGACTTCCGATGGTGCCGCGCCTCCCTCGTTCCAGCTGATCGCCAGCAGCCTGGGCGGCTCCATGCGCAGGAGCCGCGACTTCTGCAGGATCGGTTCTCGGCACTCGGCAAAGCGATCGGGCGCCACTTCACCGGTGAGGCTGGTGTGGTCGAAGCGCAGTTCGAAGAGTTCGCCTGGCGCCGGAGGCAGCGCGCCGCCGGCCAGCCATGTGGCGCGCTTGTCGGAGTTGGCGAGGTAGGCCCATACGCGCTCGATGGGCGCGGGCAGGATGCGCTCCATGCGCAGGGTGGTGGCGTCGACCTGGGCGCCCAGGTTGTGCTTGGTCGTCATTTGCTGATGCTCCTTGGGTTGGATGGGGGAGAAACGCTCACTTTCGGGCCTGCGAATCGCGCCTCAGCTCCTGCTCCAACGCATCGAGGCGATTGCTCCAGAAGCCTTCGTAGTAGCGCAGCCATGCATCCGCCATGGCCAGCGCCTCCGGCTCCAGCCGGCAGACATGTGCGCGGCCCTGCACGGTGCGCGACACCAGGCCCGCGCGCTCCAGCGTCTTCACGTGCTTGGACGCCCCGGCGAAGGACATGTGGAAGGGCGCGCCCAGTTCGCCCACGCTGCACTCGCCATGGGACAGCAGTTGCAGCATCGTGCGGCGCGTGCTGTCGGCAAGGGCGTGGAACACGGCGTCGAGCCGTTCGTCTGCGAGTTCTAGTTCAACCATATGGTTGAATATAGACGCGATCCCGCTGATGTTCAACCAAATAGTTGAATAACGATGTCCGTTACACCGGATACACCCGGGACGGGAAACGCCGGCATCAGGCTGGATCGTGGCAGGGGGCGCTCCTAGGATTCGTTTCGTTCCATCCACTCGCAAAAAGAAAGAGAAAACGAAATGACATCTCCCATCCAGCGCCGCACCCTGTTGCTCGCCGCCTCCGTCCTGCCGCTTGCCGGCGCCTGCACAGCGTGGTCGGGCGCGCGCTCCCAGTCTTCCGCCGAAGCGCAGCTCGCAGAGCTGGAGCGCGCATCGGGCGGTCGCCTGGGCGTGGCCGGCTTCAACACGGGCAGCGGCGTGCGCCTGCAGCACAGGGCGCACGAGCGCTTTCCTCTGTGCAGCACCTTCAAGCTGATGCTGGCCGCTGCGGTGCTCGAGCGCAGCACCAGGGACGGCAGCCTGCTGTCGCGCAACCTGAGCTACGGCAAGGGCGACCTGATCGACCATTCGCCGATCACCGAGAAGCATGTCGCCACCGGCATGACGGTGGCCGCCATGTGTGCTGCCACCATCCAGTACAGCGACAACGCCGCGGCCAATCTGCTGCTGAAGGAGCTGGGCGGCCCGGCCACGGTCACCGCTTTCGCGCGCGGCATCGGCGACCAGACCTTCAGGCTCGACCGCACCGAGCCCGAACTCAACACCAGCATCCCGGGCGATCCGCGCGACACCACGACGCCGTCGGCCATGAGCGACAGCATCCAGCGCCTCGTGCTCGGCGACGCACTGGGCGCGGCGCAGCGCGATCAGCTCAAGACCTGGCTGCTGGGCAACACCACCAGCACCGAGCGCTTCCTGGCGGGCGTGCCGGCGGGATGGAAGGTGGGCGACAAGACCGGCTCGGGCTCCTATGGCTCGACCAACGACGTCGGCGTGCTGTGGCCGCCGGCCGGTGCGCCCATCGTGCTGTCGGTGTACCTGACCTTCCCGCAGAAGGATGCGAAGGGCCGCAACGACGTGATCGCCTCGGCCGCGCGCATCGCTGCCACCGCCCTGGCCGGTTGAGAGCCCGCGGCGTCAGCGCATGCCGAACAGTCCGGCCGCGTTGCCCCAGGCTATTCGCTGCGCCACATCCTCCGGCAGGTCGCCGAGCCAGACCCGATAGGCGCGCATCGTTTCGTCGTAGCTGCTCCAGCGCTGGTTGATCCAGGTGTCGGAGCCGACCATGAAGCGGCCCGGGTGCTTGAGGATCAGCGCGCGCCATTCGGGGCAGAGCCTGCCGCCTTCGCAGGTCAGCCCCGGCCTGTACGAGAGCTCGCCCATCAGCAGCGGATAGCGCTCCAGCATCGCCTGCACCCGCTCCACCGGCGTGCCGCCGATGCCCGTGTGGGCCCAGATGAGGCGCAGCGACTGTCCCTTCGAAGGCGCATTCGCCATCAGCAGGTCGACCGCTACGTCGTCGACGTGCGCGAGCACCGCGAGCTTCTCGCGCTCCGCCAGCGCGACCAGCTTCTTCGCGACCGGACCGTTGGCGTTGGCGCTCTCGTACAGGTGGAACTCGCCCAGGCCGCGATAGGGGCCGCTGGCCGTGCCGCGCGCAAGCTCTGTCTGCACCATCTCGTAGATGGTCTCGTCGCGGAACCAGTTGGTGTAGTCGTCGCGGTTGCGGTAGAGCCGCACGAAGGGCACCACCGTCACGCCCGCCGCACGCGTCTCGCGAGCCGCCGCCAGCGTCTGCGTGCCGGCATTGGGGCGCGAGTTCGCGATGATTGCCTTCACCTCGTTGCGCTGCATGCGCGCCAGCGCCTCCGAGGGCGGGAAGGGGCCGGTGTTGCCGTCCCAGGCTTCCTGGTTGTAGTGCAGGTGCGTGTCGAACAGAGGGCCCTTGTACGGAGCCGGCGTCCCCTGGGCGAACGCCGTGCCGGCGGCCAGGAGCATGGCGATGGCGGATGCGGCGGCTCTCATGCGTACCCCTCGTGATGAAAGGAGCCGGATTATCCGGGCCTGGAGGCGATGCCGGGCGCTAGAGCTTCTTCCAGGTGAGGCCATCGGCCGAGCGATAGGTGCCGCCGCTGGCGCAGCAGCCGCCCGCGCCGAAGGCACGTCGACCGAGCCTTGCCGTGACCTGCCCCGCATCGAAGCTCAGCGACTGGCGCTCGCACGCGGTCGGAAGCGGATACGGTTCGGGAGCCAGCACGCTCGTCCATTCGAGCCGGCCCTGCGGGCCTTGCCGCACGCGAAGCACTTCGCAGTCGTGCACCACCAGATGGACCGGCTGGCCGGCGAGCGTGCCCTGGAACACCTGCTCGGCAGGCGCGGTGCGGATGGCGATTTCCTCGGGGGTGGGTTGCGCGGCGGTGTCGACGCGCTCGCATCCGGCGAGGAGCGCGACCACGGCGCCCGCCACGATCGCGAGCATGGCGTGCAGCGGATGCCGGGGCTTGGACAGCATGGGAGGTTCCGGGGATGTGCTCGAGGAATTGCAGACTGCAGGTGACAGGCCGCTCGCTCCTCAGGTCTGGATGTACCCCGCGGGCCCGGCCGTGGGAGGCGTCGCCACCTGCGGCTCCCCCAGCATCTCGCGCACCGTCGATTCGATGGTGCGGGACATCGCATCCAGCGCCAGGTCGTTGGGCTGCGTGCCGAAGGGCTCCTCGATCTCCGCGCCCAGCGCCTCCAGCGCGAAGAAGGTGTAGGCGATGAAGGCGACCACCACCGGCGTCATCGGGCCGATCGCGTCAACCAGCCCGAAGGGCAGCAGCACGCAGTACAGGTAGATGGTGCGGTGGATGATGACCGAGTACGTGAACGGTATCGGCGTGCCCGCGATGCGCTCGCAGCCGCCCAGCGCTTCGGTCAGTCGGCCCAGCGGGTGCTCCATGGCCTGCGCCAGCGTCGGGTCGAGCCGGCCGTGGCGGCGCTGCTCGCGCAGCCACTCGCCCACCATCAGCAGGAGCACGGCGGGCTTGAAGCGCGCGGCCCGAAGGCGTGCGCAGTCTTGTGCGGGCAGCAGCCGGGCGAGGTCGGCCGAAGCGTCGGTGCCGCGCAACTGATGGCGCAGCGCGTGGACGAAGGCGACCAGGCGCATGGCCGGCGTGGATGCCTCAGCGGGCGCATCCGTCAGCGTGAGCACTTGCCGGACCAGCGTGCGCGTCTCGTTGAGCAGCGTGCCCCAGAGGGTGCGCGCCTCCCAGTAGCGCGAGTAGCTCGTGCCGTTGCGGAAACCCAGGAAGATGGCAAGCGTCAGCCCGATGAGCGAGAAGGGCACGAAGTTCAGCGGCACCTTCCACTGGAAGAGCCGGCCGTGCAGCACCGTCACCAGCACCGCGAAGGCGGTGGTCCACAGCAGCTGGGGCGCGATGTCCGACAGGACGGAGCCGTGCCATACGAAGAGCATGCGCAGCCAGTGGGGGCGGGGTCGGACGATCATCGGTGGGGGATTATCCCCGCGCCCGCCGACTCGAAGCTCAGAGGATGAACCAGCCCACCGCCACGTAGTGGCTCGTCGTTCCCGCCAGCACGAACAGGTGCCACGCCCCGTGCGCGTGCCTGAAGCCCGAGCGGTTGCGATAGAACACCGTGCCCGTCGTATAGAACACGCCGCCGACCAGCAGCCACACGAGGCCTGCCGTATCGAGCCTTGCAGCCAGCGGCACGGCAGCCAGCACCACCAGCCAGCCCAGGCCGATGTAGATCGGCAGCGACGGCTTCTTCGGCGCGCCATTCTTCGCCGGAACCAGTTCGCGCCGGATGCCGAAGGCGGCCGCGGTCCAGATCGTCGCGAGCAGCAAGAGCCCCCACGGGCCCTGCATCGTGACCAGCGCGAAGGGCGTGTAGGTACCGGCGATCAGCAGGAAGATGGCGCAGTGGTCCGCGCGCTCCCACATGCGCTTGAGGCGCCCGCGCGTGCTGTGAAAGAGGGTGGAGGCGGCATACAGCGCCACCGCCGAGAGGGAGAACACCAGCGCGCCCACGATGCGCGCGGGATCGCCGGTGGGCAACGTCTTGGCGAGCAGCAGGGCCATTGCCGGCAGCGCGAGCAGCAGGCCCAGCAGGTGGCTGTATCCGTTGAGCCGTTCGCCCGGGTACATCGCGCCTCGCCAGAATTCGCCTGCCTGCCTCGCGTGCCTTGTCTCAGCGCCCCGTTTCCTTGAGGTAGGTCTTGCGCGCCGCGAAGGCGGTGTTCGCGAAGTCCGAGAACACGCCGTCGACGCCCGCGCGGAAGAACGCCAGGTATTCGGCCGTCGGGTCGCCCTTGTAGACGCCTGCCAGGTAGTTTGGCTCGTTGCGGAAGGTGTAGGTGTGCACGAAGAGGCCGGCCTTGTGCGCGTCGGCGATCAGGCTGGTGGGCTTGACGTTGTTCACGTCGGCCAGGCCCTTGCCTGCGACGAAAGGCACGATGGTGTGCGCCATGACCTGCGGCTTCCACGGCCCAATGCCGTCGGCGTAGGTCTTGATCTCTGCTAGCCCTGCGGGCGTGAGCATTTCACCGAAGAATTTCGGATTTCCCGCCAGGGTCCAGCTGTAGGGGCGGCCATCGATGAAGGTGTACTCGTCGTTGGTGACGTAGATCATCTCGCCCGTCTGGTAGTTGACGTCGTTGCCGTCGATCAGCTGCACCGCGCGCGCCTTCATGCCGGCCGAGCGCAGGTACTTCAGGCTCTCGGGCTCGAAGCTCTGCACGAAGATCGGCGCGTCCTTTCGGTTGAGGTCGTTGAAGTTCATGACCTTCAGCAGCGCGTCTTCCAGCGGATGGCTGCCCGCGGGGCCGCAGCCGTTGGCGATGGCCTGGGCGTTGTTCCAGATCGGGTTCTTGGTTTCCGGGTACACGGTGAGCGCGCGGCCCGTGGCGGCGCTCTTGGCCTTGGCGATGTCGATCAGCTCCTGGAAGCTGATGATCGGCAGTTTGCCGTTGAGGTCGGTGGGGCGCTGGTTCCTGGCGTCGTAGGTGGTGCCGCGGATCCACTGGCGCAGTTCGTCCATCGTAAAGTCGGTGATGGACCAGTCGCCGGTGTGGTCTTGACCATCCACGATGAGCGACTTGAGCACCGACTTGGGGTCGTTGGGATCGGTCAGATCGCTCCAGTATTGCGCGGGGCCGTTCTCGGGCGTGACCGGATACTTCACGTTGACCTTCACGCCCGGCACGGTGCGCTGGCGCGCAGCCACCGTGGTGTTGGTCTTGGCGACTTCCGCGATGTTGGTGTTGTCGCTCAGCCAGGGGTTGTGGCGCGCGACGAGCACGCAGTCCTTGGTGAGGTGCAGGTCGGTTTCGAGCGAATCGGCGCCGGCGTCGGCGGCGGCCTCGTAGGCGGTCTTCGTTTCTTCCGGATACAGGCCTGGCAGGCCGCGATGGCCGATGACCAGGGGGACGGAACCGTCGAGCGTGCCCAGCGGCGCTGGCGCGGGCGGAGCGGGCGTGGGAGCCGGTGCAGGGGCGGGCGCCGGTGCCGGCGGAAGCACCGGCAAAGAGATGCCGCCGCCGTTGCCGCCGCCGCAGGCCGTCATCAGGATGCTTCCGCCGATGGCGGTGATTGCGGCGATGGTCGCGAGGACGGGACGGTTCGCAGACGCGGGAACGCTCTTTTTCATATGTGGTTTTCAGGTGTCTGTTGATGAAGAAGCGAAAGCCGGCGGATGCTAGGTTTGCCCCGTGACGGGACAGTGACCGGCATGCGCCCCCGCGACTTCCCCTGCAACAGCCTGAAAACCAGCGTCGGATCGACGCCCGGGCGGCTTCTTGTCAGGGCCGCGTGCCCACCAGCACGGGCTGGAAGAAGGCACCGTCGATGCGCCGCACGTCCTTGAGGCCTGCTTCCTGCATGAGCTCGCACAGCCTCGCCGTCGAGATGGCGTAGTAGCGCGATCGCATCACGCGCGTGCTCACCGCCTGCGTCGCGAGATCCTCGGTGACGAAGAAGAAGCCGAGGTCGTAGTGATCGCCACCGCCGTCGTCGTCGAAGTCCCAGACCTGGAAAAGCACATGGCGCCTGCCTTCGTCCAGGCGGGCGCCGTAGTGCTTCACGATGTTGCTGCCGCGCTCTTCCTTCGCGTAGTCGCGCACGCTGACCACGCAGCCACCGCCGGGGCGGAGGCAGGCGCTCATCTGGCGCAGGGCCGTGAGCAGGTCGGCGTCGGTCTGCAGGTGCGGCATGGAGTTGTCGCACGACATCACGATGTCGAAGCCGCCGCCGTGGTGCGTGTGTGCCTCGCGCATGTCGCACACCGAGAAGGCGATGTCGAGGCCGCGCTGGCCGGCTTCCCGTTTCGCGCGCTCGATCTCATCGGGCGACAGGTCCGACGCCGTCACTGCATGGCCCAGCGCCGCGAGCCCCAGCGCCTGGGTGCCGATGCCGCACGACACGTCGAGCACCCTGCGGCGCGCTTGGGTGCAGGGCCATTCGGCCTCGATGAGCTGCGAGAGCTTCTCGCCCTGTACGCGGATGCTCTCGTTCCAGTCCGGATAGATCAGGTGATAGAGCGGTGCGAGTTCGTCGTAGAAGTCGTTGGTCATCCGGGCATTGTGCGGTGGCTAGCGCGGCACCTTGCCCGCGTTGCCCGGCGCGCGGAGGAAGTCGAAGTCCACGCCCTTGTCGGCCTGCGTCACGGCCTGCAGGAAGAGCTTGCGGTAGCCGCGCTCGGCGGTCGGCACCACGGCTGGCGACTCCTTTGCGCGGCGTGCCAGTTCCTCGTCGCTCACCAGCAGCGAGATCTCGCGGTTCGCCACGCTGAGCCGGATGCGGTCGCCGTTGCGCACATGGGCCAGCGGCCCGCCGATGGCCGACTCGGGCGTCACGTGCAGCACGATGGTGCCGAAGGCGGTGCCGCTCATGCGGCCGTCGGAGATGCGCACCATGTCCTTCACGCCGGCCCGGGCGAGCTTGCGCGGGATCGGCAGGTAGCCCGCCTCCGGCATGCCCGGCGCGCCCTTGGGGCCGATGTTCTTGAGCACCAGCACGTCGTGCGGCGTGACGTCGAGCTCGTCGCCGTCGATGCGGCGGGCCAGGTCCTCGGCGTTCTCGAAGACCACGGCGCGGCCTTCGTGCTCCATCAGCGCCGGGTCGGCGGCCGACTGCTTGATGATCGCGCCGCCCGGTGCCAGGTTGCCCCACAGCACCGCGATGCCGCCCTGCGGGTAGATCGGCTGCGCCGCCGGGCGAACCACGTCCTGCGCGAAGCCGGGGCCGGCGGCCTCGATCTCCTCGCCCAGCGTGCGGCCCGTGACGGTGAGGGCGTCGAGATGCAGCAGCGGCCTGAGTTCGCGCAGCAGCGTGGCCATGCCGCCCGCGGCGTGGAAGTCTTCCATGTAGTGCCGGCCCGAGGGCTTCAGGTCGAGCAGCACCGGCGTCTCGCGGCCCATGCGGTCGAGCGCGTGCAGGTCGATGTCCAGGCCCATGCGGCCGGCGATGGCCGCGAGGTGGACGATGCCGTTGGTCGAGCCGCCGATGGCCAGCAGCACGCGCATCGCGTTCTCGAAGGCGGCGGGAGTCAGCACCTGGTCGATGGTGAGGCGCTCGCGCGCGATCCGCACCGCCTGCGCGCCGGTCTGCTCGGCGATGCGGATGCGGTCGGCCGTGACTGCGGGCGGCGAGGCCCCGCCCGGCACCGTCATGCCCAGCGCCTCGGCGATGCAGGCCATGGTGCTGGCCGTGCCCATGACCGAGCAGGTGCCCACGCTCGCCACCAGCTGGTCGTTGACGTCTGCGGTCTCCTGCGCGTCGATCTCGCCCGCGCGATAGCGGGCCCAGTAGCGGCGGCAGTCGGTGCAGGCGCCCACGCGCTCGCCGCGATGGCTGCCGGTGAGCATCGAGCCGGTGATGAGCTGGATGGCCGGCAGCCCGGCCGACGCCGCGCCCATGAGCTGCGCCGGCACGGTCTTGTCGCAGCCGCCGATCAGCACGACCGCGTCCATGGGCTGCGCGCGCACCATCTCCTCGGTGTCCATGGCCATGAGGTTGCGCAGGTACATGCTCGTCGGCGCGGCGAAGCTCTCGTGCACAGAGATGGTCGGAAACTCCATCGGCAGCCCGCCCGCGAGCATCACGCCGCGCTTCACGGCCTCGACGAGTTGCGGCGCGTTGCCGTGGCAGGGGTTGTAGGCGCTGCCGGTGCTGGCGATGCCGACCACCGGCCGGTCCAGCGCGGCGTCGGTATAGCCCGCGCCCTTGATGAAGGCCTTGCGCAGAAAGAGCGAGAAGCCGCGGTCGCCGTAGCTGGTGAGGCCCTTGCGCATGCCGGCGTTGTCGTCGCTGTCCTCGGACTGGAGCTTGGATTCGGACATGGGGTGTGGGGTTGGTTTTTCTTCAGGGCCGATGCCGGATCAGGCCAGCACCGCTTCGTAGATGGCAAGGTCCCCGGCGGAGAAGCAGCAGAAGACCACTTCTTCCACCGGCGATGCGGCATCCGCCAGGGCTTCCCGCACCGTGCTCACCGCGAGCCTTGCCGCCGGCTCCACCGGGTAGCCATAGATGCCGGTGCTGATGCCCGGAAACGCGATGCTGCGAACGCCCTGTGCCGCCGCGAGTGCCATCGATCGCCGGTAGCACGAGGCCAGCAGCTCCGGCTCGCCCGACCCGCCGCCGCGCCATACGGGGCCGACGGTGTGGATGATGAAGCCGGCGGGCAGCCGGTAGCCCTTGGTGAGCTTCGCATCGCCCGTCTTGCAGCCGCCCAGCAGCCGGCATTCGTGCACCAGTTCGGGCCCGGCCGCGCGATGGATCGCTCCATCCACGCCGCCGCCGCCGAGCAGCGAGGAGTTGGCGGCGTTGACGATGGCGTCCACCCGCAGGGTCGTGATGTCGGCGCGGATCGCGCGCAGCTTGGTCGTATCGGTCATGTGCAGAGGCATCGTAGGCGCGTCGGCCGCAGTCGGGCAAACCCGGTTACGAATAAGGTTTCAAATACTTACGATCGCCGCGCCGGACATGCTGCCCGGCAGCGCCCGCCACCATGGCGTCGATCTTGCATGGGGCCGGGCTGTTTTCAACCCGAGGGAGAGTCGATGAAAAGCTTGTTGCCGTGGCGCCGCGCCGGTGTTTTTCTTTGCATGGCGTTCGCGGGCGCAGTGGCTGCGCAGGCGCAGGCGCTGCAGTTCAAGTGGGGCCACGTCTACGAGCCCACGAGCATCTTCCACCAGCAGGCCGAGCTGGCGGCGCGCAAGATCGCCGAGCAGTCCGAAGGCAAGATCAAGATCGAGGTGGTGCCTTCCTCCAAGCTGGGACAGGAGGGCGACTATCCGCTCATGCTGGCCAACGACTCGATGCAGATCGCCTACGTCGGCCAGGCCACGCTGGCCGAGGGCTATCCGCCGCTGAGCCTGGCGAGCTATCCCTTTGCCTTCAAGGACCTCGACCACATGCGCAAGTACCTGGCGAGCCCGCTGCTGGCCGAGCTCATGAAGGGCTACAACGAGAGGAGCGGCAACCGCATGGTCGCCTCCGTCTACTACGGCGCGCGCCAGGTCACATCGGCAAAGCCGCTGGCCAGGCCCGAAGACTTCCGCGACCTGCGCCTGTACGTTCCCACTGCCGCGGCCTATCAGCTCTTCGCCACCGCGGTCGACGCCAAGCCGGTGACGCTGCCCTTCATGAGCCTGTATGGCTCGCTCAAGAAGAACGAGGTCGAGGCGCAGGAAAACCCGCTGGACATCGTCAAGTCGAAGAAGCTCTACGAAGTGCAGAAGTACGTGCTGCTGACCTCGCACGTCTACGACACGCTGGGCATCGTTATCGGCAAGGCGGCGTGGGGCAGGCTGAATCCGCAGCAGCAGGCGATGGTCGAGAAGGTGCTGGCGGACACCGCGAAGTGGACCAACGTCGGCGTGATCGCCGGCGAGCTGGAAGACGAGAAGTTCCTGCGCGACAAGGGCATGACCGTGTCGCCGGCCAACCGGCAGCTGTTCCAGGAGCGCGTCGTCAAGCGTTCCACGCCCGAGCAGCTGGGCGCTCGGCCGGGCGACTATGCGCGGCTGCAGGCGCTGGTGAACTGACTAGGGCTGGGGCGCCGCTTCGAAGGCGCGCTGCAGCGCCGTCGACAGCTGCGCCACCAGGGCCTCGCGCTGCGGCGAAGGACGCCAGAAGCTGCGGGAGGTGATACCGGCGGCTTCCCACTCGGGATGGTTGCGCGCCGGCTGCGCCGCGCGCACCGCGGCGGCGGCCGCGCGCGTGGGCGCATCGCCGTCCTCGGGCGATTCGGCGGCGATGCGCTGCGTGGCTGCGTGCCCGCGCAGCTCCAGGGCCTGGGTCAGCTTCAGCTGCCACGCGGCCAGCGTGAAGAGCACGCCGTCTTCCACGGTGAGCTCGTGCACGTCGCGCAGCTTGTTGGCCAGCTTGCGCCCGAGCGGCCCCAGACCCTGCGACACCGCACCGCCGATGGCGCCGCCGAGCGCCGCGCCAGCCCCGAGCGAGATGCCGGCCACCGCGAGGTCGGCCACCACGCCCACCGCCGCGCCGATGACGGCACCCTTGCCTAGGCGCAGGCCTGCATCCTTCATCGCCTCGGGGCTGAAGAAGTCCAGCGTCCAGCGGCCTTCGATGATCGGAAGCGGCGCCTCGTCGGCATCGCCCTGGCGAAAGCCGTAGAGCGCGAGCAGGTCGTCGGTGCAGCGCTGGGCCTTGTCGAACACCTCCTTCTGCAGCGCGGCAACGAGGGCCTTGCGGCGCGCGTCGTCGGCGAACTCGGTGGACGGCACCGTGCGCCGCACCGCCGAGGCATCGACCAGCAGGCTGGCGATGCGCGAGCACGCCGATTCGCGCCGACGTGCGGCCTCGGCAGCCAGCGAATCGACCACGCCGCGCAGCAGCTCGCGGCGATCGCGCAGCAGCGTGGCGAGGTCGCCGTACAGGTCGCGCTCGGCGCCCACGAAGGGGGCCGCCGCGTCGAAGCGCACCTGCACGTGCAGGCCGTAGGCCGAGAGCAGTTCCTTCCACGCCGGCTCGCGGCTGGCGGCGTCGCGCACGAAGTTGAGCACCGGCAGCACAGGTCGCGCGCAGGAGTTGAGCAGCTCGATCTCGTCGCGGAACTTGGGCAGCACCGGCTCGCGCACGTCGATGACCAGGAAGGCGGCGTCGATGTCGAGCATGGTGCGCAGAACCTTGGCCTCCTGCTCGAACACGCCGTGCGCCTCGGGCCCGCGCAGGAACTGGCGGATGCGCTCCGGCGGCGTGGCCTGCGCGTCGAAACCGGCGGCCAGGTGCTCGCGCAGCGCGACGGCGTCTTCCAGGCCCGGTGTGTCGAAGAAGCGCACGGCGGTTTCGCCATCCACGTCGAGATCGACCGACTCCACATGGCGCGTGGTACCCGGGCGCTGCGACACCTCGCCGAAGTCGACGCGGCGCGTGAGCGTGCGCAGCAGCGAGGTCTTGCCCGCGTTGGTGTGGCCGACGACGGCGATGCGGATGGGCTGTTGCGTCATGGGGCGATGGCGCTTTCGGGCAGGGCGGCTTCGAGGCGTTCGCTGGCGGCGATACGCTCCAGGCCGGTGTCGCGCAGCCAGTCGAGCCAGCGCTGCGTGGCGTCGGCCCCGGGCGAGTCGGCCAGCCACAGGCGGCATTCGCCGCAGTGCGCCAGCAGCTCGCGAAGGAAGCGCTCGGTGCCGCGGTCGGGGCTCGAGGCTGCGTGGCAGACCATCAGCACGGTGCGCGGATGGATTCGGGCCAGTTGGTCGAGCACGGCGCGCCGCGCGGGGGCGCTGCCGTCGATGCGCTGCGCCTGCGCTGCAATGGCCGCGGGCAGCGCGGCCGGCGGCCAGGGCATGTCGGGCGGCAGCTCGAAGCCGAGGACGAAGAGGGCGTCGTGCAGTTCCGAGGCCGGCAGGCCCGATGGCGTGGCGGCGCGCAGGCGGCCCGGGTCGGCATCGACGATGGCTGCCGGCGCCATCGCGGCGAAGCGGGCCAGCAGCTTGCGGTAGTAGGGCTCGCGCCAGTCGGGCTGCAGCGCCTTGCGGCGGCTGTGCAGGATGGCGCCGCTCAAAAGGGTCAGCACCAGCCGGGGCAGAAAGCCGTAGACCAGGATGCAGCCGGTGAGCCACAGCGCCCAGGTGCGCTGCCCGGCCGCATTCAACGAGCCAGGGGAGCCGGGGGCGGCCATCACGGTCGCGGCATCGGGCACCGGAAAACCCAGCTTCGCCGGAGCCCAGCCGAGCGCCTGCACCGCATGCACGAAGAATTCCGGCTCCAGGATCGTCGTCTCCCAGCTCAGCGTGTAGCTGCGGAACGCGAGCGCGAAAAGCATCGCGGCCAGCACCACCGCGAAAGACAGCGACCAGATTCCGTGGCTCACGAGTCCGAAGGCCCAGGGCAGCAGCCTCGCGCGCGCGAGCAGCCCGGTGGCCGCGCGCACCAGAACCGGCGCCTGCCCGCGCTTGCCGCCGGCCACGCGTGCGGTGAGAGACAGCCAGATCCAGCCCAGCGAGGCGGTGCTGAAGGAGCCCAGCGGCAGCCACAGCCCGGCGAGCCACAGCACGAGCGTCAGCGCATGCAGCCCGAGCAGGCTTGCCAGCGCGACGATCACGTTGATGTGGCGCTCGCCCCCGCCGACCACGTTGCCCGCGAGCCCGAGGCCGGCGATGACGATCAGCGCCGAAAGGCCGATCAGCACCCAGGGCGCCCACTGCCGCGCACGCGCGAGTTCAGGCTGCAGGCCGATGCGTTCTCCGAGCAGCAGCGCACGCTCGGTGACCTGGCGGTGCGGATCGGTCGTGCGGGAGGCTGCGGTGCGCAGCGCCTGTGCGTCGTCGAGCGGCCCGCTATGCTCGGTCCATCGGATGGCCTCGGTGATCACCGCGTCGGTAAAGGCGGGGTCGCGCAGCGCGGTGTTGGTCAACAGGGTCCCTTTGAAGCCGATCTGTATCCGGATGAGTCGATGAGGCCCTGCGCAGCAGGCGCGACACGGTGGTCGAGCGGTGCGGGGCCGCGCAAATTATGCCCGGCGGGTTCCGGCGGATTCCCGCGAGGGCACGACGAAGAACGGGGCCGCGAACGGCCCCGTTTGAAGGGATGAGCAGGGCTCGTGGATCAGCGAAGGCCGAAGAACGAAAGAACGGCAACGACCACCACGACCAGACCGACGATGTAGATGATGGAATTCACGCGATTGCTCCTCAGTGTTGACGATGGCTTCAGCATCGCGCCGGTATCGCGGCGCCACTGTCGGCAGGGGGCGGCGGGTGGTGTAGGCGGGTGTGAAGCGCCGAGCCGGAGCGAGCCGTCAGGGTTGACGAGCGGGCCCGAGCGCGCGCTCCAGCAGCCACAGCATCGCGGTGCGGGTTTCCTCGGCGTCCGCGCCTGCGTCGATGGCCAGCGCGGCGCGGTCGAAGGCGGCCGAGAGCAGTGGGGTGAGCGCGTCGAGCGAGGCCTCGTCCCTGCCCACGCCGGCGCGCTCCAGGCCCTGGCGCAGCGACGCGGCCGAGGTGGTGTCGTCCAGCGCCATGATTTCCTCCATGCCGAGCACGGCGGGCCCGTCGATCAGCAGCAGCCGCGTCCGGCCCGGCGCCGTCATCGCGTTCAGGTAGGCCTTGCTGCCTTCGAGCAGCGCCTCGCGCGGCGAGAGCTGCTCGGGCGCGGCCGCCTCGATGTCGGCCGCCACGGCCTGGCTCTCGCGCTGCAGCACCTGGCGGAACAGGTCGCGCTTGTCCTCGAAGTGGTGGTACAGCGCTCCGCGCGTGATGCCCGCGGCCACCGCGATCTCGGGCGTGGAGGTGTCGGCGTAGCCCTTGCCGACGAACAGGGCACGCGCCGCGTCCAGCAGGGCGAGGCGGGTGGTTTCCGTGCGCTCGCGGTTGGTCCTGACGGTCGCCGATGTGGTCTTGCTCATTTACATGCAGCCTGTCTGTAAGTTATATTCAATTTACATGCAGTCTGTATGTTAAATGAAAGGGTCCACCGTGAAAGTGACGAGCTACTACCCCGTTCTCATGACCGCCGACGTCGCGGCGACCGCGGATTTCTACAAGACGCACTTCGGCTTCATGCCGCTCTTCACGAGCGACTGGTACGTGCATCTGCAGATGGCGGACGAGCCCTCGGTGAACCTCGCCGTGCTCGACGGCCGCCACGAGACCATTCCCGCAGCCGCGCGCGGCCAGGTGGCAGGCGGCACGCTGCTGAACTTCGAGGTGGACGACCCCGACGCGGTGCACGACCGGCTGAAGGCCGCCGGCCTGCCGATCCTGCTGCCGCTGCGCGACGAGGCATTCGGCCAGCGCCACTTCATCACGCGCGATCCGAACGGGGTGCTGATCGACATCATCAAGCCGATCCCGCCGAGCGGGGAGTTCGTCGCCCAATACGAGGCCGGTGCCTTGCCGGGCTAGGTTCTCCCCCAGGCTTCGCGCACTTCGTGTCGCTATGCCAACCCCCTTCCGGGGGCAGCACCTGTGGCGCGGCAAAGCCGGTTCCACGGTGTTTCGCGGAGAAGGCTCCTCAGGCGCGCAGCGCCTCATCCTCTTCGAGGCTGTCGCCCAGGAAGCCACCGCTCTGGTGGGCCCACAGCCGCGCATAGAGACCGCCTTGCGCCATCAGCGTGCGGTGATCGCCTTCTTCCACCACGCGGCCTTCGTCGAGCACGATGAGGCGGTCCATCGCTGCGATGGTCGAGAGCCGGTGCGCGATCGCGATCACGGTCTTGCCTTCCATCAGCGTGTAGAGGCTCTGCTGGATGGCGGCCTCCACCTCCGAGTCGAGTGCGCTGGTGGCTTCGTCGAGCAGCAGGATCGGCGCGTCCTTCAGCATCACGCGCGCGATGGCCACGCGCTGGCGCTGGCCGCCCGACAGCTTCACGCCGCGCTCGCCCACGTGCGCCTCGTAGCCGCGCCGGCCGGTCGCGTCGCCCAGGGTCTGGATGAAGTCGTGCGCCTCCGCGCGCCTGGCCGCAGCCTCGATCTGCTCCTTCGTCGCATCGGGCCGGCCGTAGGCCACGTTGTCTGCCACCGAGCGGTGCATGAGCGACGTGTCCTGCGTGACCATGCCGATGTGGCTGCGCAGCGAGTCCTGCGTGACGTGCGCGATGTCCTGGCCGTCGATCAGGATGCGGCCGCTCTCCAGGTCGTGGAAGCGCAGCAGCAGGTTCACCAGCGTCGACTTGCCCGCGCCCGAACGGCCGACCAGGCCGATCTTCTCGCCGGGCCTGACCGTCAGCGTCAGGTCGTCGATCACACGGCGGCCCGCGTCGCCGTAGCGGAAGCTCGCGTGCTCGAAGCGCACCTCGCCGCGCGGCACCTCCAGCACCCTGGCGTCGGGCGCGTCGAGCACGGCGCGCGGGCGCGAGAGCGTCTTCATGCCGTCCTGCACCGTGCCGATGTTCTCGAACAGGCTGGTCATCTCCCACATGATCCAGTGCGACATGCCCTGCAGCCGCAGCGCCATCGCCGTGGCCGCCGCCACCGCGCCCACGCCGACCGAGCCGTGCGACCACAGCCACAGCGCCACGCCCGCCATGCCGGCCGTGAGGCCCATGCTCAGCGTGTGGTTCACGATCTCGAAGGCGCTCACCAGTCGCATCTGGCCGTAGCCGGTCTTCATGAACTCGCGCATCGCGTCGCGCGCGAAGCCGGCCTCCCGCTGGGTGTGCGAGAACAGCTTGACGGTGGCGATGTTGGTGTAGGCGTCGGTCACGCGGCCGGTCATGAGCGCACGCGCGTCCGCCTGCTCCTTGCCGACCTTGCCCAGGCGCGGCACGAAGTAGACGAGCGAGCAGACGTACAGCACCAGCCAGATCAGGAAGGGCCAGACCAGCTGCGTGTCGAGCAGGCCGACCAGGATGATCATCGTGGCCACGTACACGCCCATGGCCACCAGCACGTCGGCCAGCACGAAGATGGTGTCGCGCACCGCCAGCGCGGTCTGCATCACCTTGGCCGTGATGCGGCCGGCGAACTCGTCCTGGTAGAAGGCCATGCTCTGGCCCAGCATCAGCCGGTGGAAGTTCCAGCGCAGGCGCATCGGCAGGTTCACCGCGAGCGTCTGGTGCTTCACGATGGTCTGCAGTGCCACCACCACGATGCTGATGACGAGGAAGGCGGCCAGCCACATGAGCGTGCCGCCGCGGTCCTGCCACAGGCGCGAGGGCTCCTGGCCCGCGAGCCAGTCGACGATGCGCCCGAGGATGGCGAACAGTGCCGCCTCGAAGATCGACATCGCGGCGGTGAGCACCGCCATCACCGCGATCTTGCCGCGCACGCCGTGCGTGCAGGCCCAGAGGAAGGCGAAGAAGCCCTGCGGCGGCATCGCGGGCTCGGCGGCAGGGTAGGGGTGGAGGAGTTTTTCGAAGAATCGGAACAAGGGCGCAGTCTCCCGGAGAGCTCAGGACTTTAGCCGCGCATGCATGACCTTGCCCCGAAAAGGTGCGTTCTTCAGCAAGCGTTCAGCGGGCCGCGCGGCCTCCCTGGGCGGCCGCCGGCGGGCCCAGCCGCTCGCCCAGGAAGTCGATGAAGGTGCGCAGCTTGGGCGCCATGTACTGCCGGCTGGTGTAGACCGCGAAGAGCGTCACCGGCGTGGCCTCGAAGTCCGGCAGCAGCCTCAGCAGCCGGCCCTGCGCGATGTCCTCGTCGATCAGCCAGGTGGGCATGTAGGCGATGCCCATGTCCGCGCGCACCGCGTGCAGCGTGAGCGTGGTGTCGTCCGAGCGCATGGCCGGCGCCAGCCGCAGCGGAAACATCCGCCCGCCCGGGCCCCTGAGCGCGAGGTTGTCCAGGTTGACGTAGCTGGGCACTATGGCGCCGAGCTTCGCGAGGTCGGCCGGCACGGCGGGCACGCCGCCCATGCGCTCGAGATAAGAGGGGGTGCCGGCGAGGAAGAAGGGCACCTGGCACAGCGGGCGCGCGATCAGCGCGGGCGAGGGCTCCTGTGTGGCGCGCAATGCGAGGTCGTAGCCGTCGGCCGCGAGGTCGACCTTGCGGTTCTCCAGGTGCATGTCGACCAGCACTTCGGGGTATTTCTCGCGGTAGTCGGCCAGCACCCGGGCGAAGCGCGGCGTGGCGCACCACACGGGCGCACTCACCTTGAGCAGGCCGCGCGGCACGTCGCTGGTCTGGCCGATGGCGGCCTCGGCCTCGTCGAGCAGGTCGAGCGCGCGGCGGCTCTGCTCGTACCAGGCGGTGCCGGCCTCGGTCAGGCTCAGGTGCCGGCTGGAGCGGTGCAGCAGCCGCGCGCCCAGCGACTTCTCCAGCTGCGCCACGTGCTTGCTCGCCATCGGCGGCGACATGCCCAGCCGCTCGGCCGCCGCCACGAAGCTGCCCGCCTCCACGACTTCGCGGAACACCCGCAGGCTGGTCATCCGGTCCATGTGCGCATCCTTGTCGAAGATTTCCTGGCAGGAACTGATCCGATGCATCGTAGCCTGTCGATTTCCTCCAAGGAAATGTCTACAGTCGATCCAACGCTTTCATCGAGGAGCATCGACTTGACCCACGACAACACTTCCGCTTCGCCCCGCCTGCCCACCTACTTCATCTCCCACGGCGGCGGCCCCTGGCCCTGGATGAAGAAGGAAATGGGCCCGACCTACGACCAGCTCGAGGCCTCGCTGGCCGACATGCCGCGCCAGATCGGCCGCACGCCCGCCGCCATCCTCATGGTCTCGGCGCACTGGGAGGCACCCGTCTTCACCGTGCAGGGCAGCGCGAAGCCGCCGATGATCTACGACTACGGGGGCTTTCCCCCGCACACCTACGAGGTGCACTACGACTCGCCCGGCTCGCCCGAGCTGGCGCAGCGCGTGCAGTCGCTCATCGCCGCCGCCGGCCTGCCGGCGCAGATCGACCCCCAGCGCGGCTACGACCACGGCATGTTCTCGCCGATGGCGGCCATCTATCCCAAGGCCGATGTGCCGGTGGTGCAGCTGTCGCTGCGCCGCGGCCTCGACCCCGCCGAGCACCTCGCGCTGGGCCGCGCGATCGCACCGCTGCGCGACGAGAACGTGCTGATCGTCGGCAGCGGGCTGAGCTACCACAACCTGCGCAACTTCGGTCCGCAGGCGCACGGCGTGTCGAAGGCCTTCGACGACTGGCTCGACGCTGCCGTGGTAAAGAGCTCCCCCGGCGAGCGCAGCGCGCAGCTGCTGCAGTGGGATTCAGCTCCCGCGGCGCGCATGGCGCATCCGCGCGAGGAGCACCTGATTCCGCTGATGGTGGCCGTGGGCGCGGCCGAGGGCGAAGCCGGCGAGCGCGTCTATCACGAGGACGCCTTCATGGGCGGGCTGGTGGTGTCGAGCTTCCGGTTCGGGGCCTGACGCCAGAAATAAGAGACAAGGGGACGGGCGCTCAGCCGCGCCGAGCCCCGTCGGCGTCGACCAGCCCCACCCGCGTCTGCCGGCCCCAGGTGCCGCGCCCCGTCAGGAACGTCCACCAGCCCCACGCCGCACCCGTGTGCCGCAGGATCTGGAAGGTGAAGGGCTCGACCAGCGCGGCCGCGAAGGCCTGCGCGAATCCGACCTTGGCGGCCTCGCCGGCGGCGCCCAGCCAGCGGCGGTACAGGTGCACCGACCACAGGTGGAAGACGAGGTCGAGCACGATCTTCGCGCCGATCACGCCTGCCACTGGCGCAAGCACGCCGAGGTTGCCGCGCACCAGGTACACCAGCAGCAGGCCGAACGCGGCCAGGCCGTAGAGCGGCTGCAGCGTGTCGACGGCCTTCACCGGCAGCATCGCGACGCCGAGCCAGCCGTAGCGCCGGTCGCCCACCATGGCGCGGTACCAGAACTGCGTCTGCAGGAAGCCGCCGAACCAGCGGCGGCGCTGGCGCAGGAAGGCGCCGGTGCTGCTCGGCGCGTCGGTGTGCGCCTGCGCGTCGCCGAGCACGCGCACCGTCCATGGCAGGCCATGGGCCTGGGCGTGGCGGTGCAGGCGGTGGATGAGTTCGTAGTCCTCGACCAGGCAGTCGGTGTCGAAGCCGCCCACCGCGCGCACGGCCTCGGTGCGAAAGCCCGCGAAGGCGCCGGAGATCAGCAGCAGGCCGTTGACGCGCATCCATGCGTAGCGCGAGAGGAAGTTGCGGATGTACTCGTAGGTCTGGAACCACTGGAAGCAGCGGCCGGCCAGCGTGCGGCTGCACACGGGCGTGATGACGCCGGTGGCGGCGACGAGCTCCGGCTCCTGCGAGAACGCACGGCGCACGGCGCCGATGGCGCGGCTGTCGAGCAGGGTGTCGCCGTCGACCGTGAGCACGATGTCGGTGTCGATGCACAGGATGGCCGCGTTCAGCGCCACCGCCTTGCCGCCGTGCGGCAGCCGCAGCCAGCGCAGCGACGGATGCAGAGAGCTGGGAGCGCTCAGCTCGCCGAGTCCGGGAGCGACGAGGCCGTAGCGCGTGGTGAGCAGCTCGGCCGTGCCGTCGCTCGAGCCGTCGTCCGCGATCACGATGCGGTCGGGCAGGTCGGTCTGGGCGAGCAGGGCGGCCAGCGTCACCGGCAGCACCGCGGCCTCGTTGTGCGAGGCGACGATCACGCCCAGGGAGTCGCGCCGCGCGGCTGCCGCGGGCGAAGGCGCCGGCCGCGGCCGCAGGATCGGCAGCGTCATCCACGCGACGAACAGCAGCAGCACCGTGTCGTACAGCACGTAGGCCACGCCCACCGACCACGCCCCGACGTCGACGGCCTTGAACGCCATGGCGAAGAGCAGCACCCACAGCACGAGCACGCCCCCGTGGATGAGCCAGCTGCGCAGCGGCGTGGCGGGGGGAGACAGGCGCGGCGACGCGGCCACGAAGGCGCTTTGTAGAGGATCGTTCAAGGAAAGTGGGCCAGGGCGGCTGTCGATCGGTCGGTCGGAGGTTCGTGATACGCAAATACTCGGCCTGCGGTTTCGAAAAGCCCGGGGAATGCCCGGACAATCGCACGCGCTTCCGACTGAGTCGGCACCCGCCCGAAAATTCCCCGCATGCTCGCACAAACCCGCTACACCCGAACCGCGATCGCGCTGCACTGGCTGATCGCGGTCCTCATGATCATCAACATCGCGCTGATCCTGCTGGTCGACCGCTATCCCGACGAGTGGGTGCGCCCGGCCGTCGACACCCACAAGTCCATAGGCATCACGGTGCTGGGCCTGGTCATCATGCGGATCCTCTGGCGCGCCACGCACAAGCCGCCGGCCATGCCGGGCTCCTACGGCGCCTTCGAGCGCTTCGCGGCCCACCTGGCGCACGGTGCGCTGTACGTGCTGATGATCCTGCTGCCGCTGTCGGGCTGGATGCACGACTCGGCCTGGAAGGACGCCGCCACGCACCCGATGCAGCTCTTCGGCCTGTTCGAATGGCCGCGCATCGGCTGGATCATGGCGATCGAGCCGACGGTGAAGGAGACCTGGCACACCGTGCTGGGCGGTGTGCACGAATGGGCCGGCTACGTGCTGTACGTGCTCGTCGGCCTGCACGTGCTGGCCGCGCTGAAGCACCAGTTCCTCGACGGCGAACGCGAACTGCAGAGGATGTGGCCTTGAACGCCGACCTCATCGCGCGCATCGACGCGCTCTCGACCCATCACGACGCGGTGCACGAGGGCGTGCGCGTGCGCTGGCGCCGCTTCGGCTCGGACGCCAGCCGCCCGCCGCTGGTGCTGCTGCACGGCGGCCACGGCAGCTGGATGCACTGGCTGCTCAATGCCGAGGCGCTCTCGGCCGGCCGCACGCTGTGGCTGCCCGACATGCCCGGCTTCAACGAATCGGACGCACCGCCGCGCGTGGCGCCCGGCGAAGACCCGCTGCAACCGCTGCTCGCCGCGCTCGGCGGCACGCTCGACCAGCTCATCGGCGCAGGCACCGTCATCGACCTCGGCGGCTTCTCCTTCGGCGGGCTGACGGCCGCGCGCTTCGGCGCCGGTCGCAGTGCGGTCCGCCGGCTGGCGCTGATCGGCAGCGGCGGCCACGGCACGCTGCGGCGCATGACGGCGCAGATGATCAACTGGCGCGCCGCCCCCGACCGCGAGGCCGAGCGTGCCGCGCTGCTGCACAACCTGGCGGCGCTGATGCTGCACGACGCCGCCGCCATCGACGAGCTGGCCTTCGCCATCCACGACGTCTCCTGCCACGGCACGCGCTTCCGCAGCAAGGAGGTGTCTCAGTCGGGCGGGCTGCAGCAGGCGCTGGCAACGATGGGTGTGCCGACGCTGCTGCTGTGGGGCGAGTTCGACGTCACGGCCGATCCGCGCCCGCTGGTGGCGCAGCTCGCGGCCGAAGGCCCGGGGCGCGAGGGCGTGGTGATCGACGGCGCCGGGCACTGGGCGCAGTACGAGCGCGCCGACGAGGTCAATGCGCGGCTGGTGGAGTTCTTCCGCTGAGCCCTGCTGCTGTGGCTATTGCTGCTGCTTCACCAGCCCCAGCTTGCGGATGATGTCGCCCCACTGGTCATAGGTGGCGCGCGTCAGGTCGGCCAACTGCTTCGGGCTCGACGACTCGGCCTCGTAGGCGCCCTGGCGGAAGAAGTCGCGCGTGGCCGGCATCGCCAGCACCTGCGCCAGCGCGGCGTTGAGCTTCTCGACCACCGGTGCCGGCATGCGCGCCGGGCCGTAGAAGCCCAGCCAGCTCGGCATGTCGACGCCGCTCACGCCCTGTTCGCCCATGGTGGGCACGTCGGGCAGCATCGGGCTGCGCTTGGGCGCGGCCACCGCGAGCATGCGTACCTTGCCGGTGGCCGTGTTCTGGATGGCGTTGGGCGCCGCGTCGAAGTAGTACTGCACGCGGCCCGCGAGAAAGTCCTTGGCCGCGTCGGCGCCGCCCTTGTACGGCACGTGCACCACGTCCAGCCCGGCCTGCCGCGCGAAGGCCTCGCCGTAGATGTGCGAGGAGGTGCCGGTGCCGAAGGAGGCGTAGCTCATCTTTCCCGGGTTGGCCTTGATGTACGCCACCAGCTCCTGCACCGTGCGCGCCGGCACGCTCGTGTGCACGGTCAGCACCAGCGGGCCGCGCGCGCCGAGCGAGATCGGCGTGAGGTCCTTGAAGGGGTCGTAGCGCACCTGCGCCAGCGTCTGCGGGTTCTGCGCCACCACGGAGGAGGGCGCGTACATGAAGGTGTAGCCGTCGGGCGTGGAGCGGATCACCTCCTCGGTCGCGAGGATGAAGCTCGCGCCCGGCCGGTTCTCCACGATCACCGGCGTCTGCAGCACCTCGCCGAGCTTGTTCGCGACGAAGCGAGCCTGCGCGTCCGAGGCGCCGCCGGCCGCCAGGCCCAGCACGATGCGGACGGTGCGGCCCTTTTCCGGGAAGGGTGCGGCGGCGCGGGCCGGCAGCAGGGGGCTTGCGGCGCCGAGCGCGAGCCAGGCCGCGAAGCGCCGGCGCTGCAGCGAAGAGGAGAAGGAGGAAGAAGCCGTCATGTCGCTCATTGTTTGACCAATCCGACCTGCTGCACCATCGCGCCCCAGCTGTCGTAGGTCGAGCGCGTGATGCTCGCGAACTCGGCCGGCGTGGTGGCGCCAGCCTCGTAGCCGCCGCTTCGATAGAACTCCTGCACCTGCGGCATCGCCAGCACCTTGGCGAGCGCCGCGTTGAGCTTTTCCACCACCGGCGCCGACATGCGCGCCGGGCCGTAGAAGCCCAGCCAGCTCGGCAGGTCGAGCCCGGCGTAGCCCTGCTCGGCGAAGGTGGGCACGTCGGGCAGCGCCGCGATGCGCGAGCCGGCGGCCACCGCGAGGATCTTCACCTTGCCGGTGGAGGCGGTGATGATGGCCGAGGAGGCCGAGTCGAACATGTACTGCACGCGCCCGCCGATCAGGTCCTTCGCTGCGTCGGAGCCGCCCTTGTACGGAATGTGCACCGCGTCGATGCCGGTCTTCTTCACGAAGGCCTCGCCGTAGATGTGCGAGGAGGTGCCCGCGCCGAACGAGGCGTAGCTCACCTTGCCGGGGTGCGACTTCACGTAGGCCACCAGCTCCTTCACGTTGTTCACCGGCACGCTGGTGCTCAGCGACAGCACCAGCGGCCCGCGCCCGCCCATCGAGATGGCGGTGAAGTCCTTGAACGGGTCGTAGGGCACCTGCGCGAAGGTGTGCGGGTTCTGCGCCATGGTGGAGGAGGGCGCGTACAGCAGCGTGTAGCCGTCGGGCTGGGCGCGCGACACCTCGTTGGCCGCCAGCATGGTGCTGGCGCCGGGCTTGTTGTCGACGATCACGCTGGTGCCCAGCACCTCGCCGAGCTTCTGCGCAACGATGCGCGCCTGCGCGTCGGTGCCGCCGCCGGGGGTGAAGCCCACGACGATGCGGATGGGCTTGCCGCGCGCCGGAAAGTCCTGCGCCATGGCCAGGGGGGCGAGGCCCAGAAGCACTGCGGCGCCGATGGCCGAGCCGAAGGCACGGCGGGTGCCGTGAGGTTTCTTCATCGATGTCTCCGTTGGAATGCTTTTTCGATATTGATCTTCAAATCCATAAAAAGCCATATTTACTAGGGAATACCCCGAACAATCGGCTTTTGAGTTTGACAAAATGGAAAGTGAAATCAAAATACGACGAAACAAGCCAAGCCGAGAACGCATTCATGAAAACTGTCGTCCGCACCGACGAGCGCATCCTGACCTCCGACATCTTCGACCGCGACAGCCGCGTCAAGCGGCCTGACCACGGCAGCTGGGCCGAGCCCGGCAAGAGCATTCCGGTCTATCACCGCTGCGGCGTGCTGGTGGTGGGCGGCGGCCCCTCGGGCACCGCCGCCGCGGCCGCCGCCGCCCGCGCGGGCGCCGACGTGGCGCTGCTGGAGCGCTACAACCACCTGGGCGGCCTGTCGACCGGCGGCCTGGTCATCTGGATCGACCGCATGACCGACTGGGAGGGCAAGCTGGTGATCCGCGGCTTCGCCGAAGAGCTGTTCGACCGCCTGCCGGCCGAGGCCATCGCCGGCCCGGCGCGCGAGGACTGGGGCTCGCAGGACACGGCCAAGGCCGCGCACTGGTCGCAGCGCACCGCCGCCTACCATGGCGTCGTCACCTGGTCGCCCACCATCGACCCCGAGCGGCTGAAGCTGCTCTCGCAGGAGATCGTGCTGGAGCGCAAGGTCAAGCTCATCTATCACTCGTGGGCCGCCATTCCCATCGTGCAGGACGGCGTGGTGAAGGGCGTGGTGTTCGAGAGCAAGGAAGGCCGCATGGCCATCATGGCCGACGTGGTGGTCGACGCCACCGGCGACGGCGACCTGTTCGCCCGCGCCGGCGCCGAGTACGTGAACGACATCGAGGAGGCCGACGTGCATCACTGCATGAACACCTCCTGGCTCTTCGGCGGCGTGGACATGAACCGCTGGATCGAGTTCAAGGCCGGCCAGCCCGAGGCCTTCACCGCCTTCATGGCGGGCGGCCGCGAGCAGTGCGGCCTGTTCGAGCGGCCCTTCGTCTCGTGGCGCAATGACGTGGCGCTCTTCATGGGGCCGCGCCAGTCGGGCTACTCCGCGCTCGACGTGGACGACCTCACCGCCGTGGAGGTGCGCTCGCACCGCGCCATGGCTGCGCACCTCGACTACTTCCGCGCCCATGCGCCGGGTTTCGAGAACGCCTATTTGATGCTGAGCGCGCCGCAGATCGGCGTGCGCCATGCACGGCGACTCGTCGGCGTGGGCTCCGTGCTGCGCAGCCAGTGGCCCGACGGCGTGCCGCTGGCCGACGAGATCGGCGTGTCGCCTGCCGTCTCGCCCAAGTTCCCGAACATCTCCATCCCCTACGGCGCACTGGTGCCGAAGCAACTCGACGGCCTGCTGGCCTGCGGGCGCCACATCTCCTGCGACCGCAACTCGCACGGCTTCATGCGCGAGATCCCGCAGTGCTGGATCACCGGCCAGGCGGCCGGCGTGGCTGCGGCGATCGCTTCTCAAGGCGGCATCGCCCCCCGCTTCGTCGACGTGGGCGCGCTGCAGTCCGCGCTGCTGGAGCAGGGCGTGTACCTGCGCGCCGGTGCAGGCCAGGGCCAGGGCGCGGCGGCTTCGCCCGCCACGGCCGAGGCCGGCGCCTGATGGCACTGCGCGGCCATGAACCCGGCAACCCTCCGTCCGCGAGCCTCTACATTCGGGAGTCCCGATCCTGAGAGTCTTGCGAAGGGTTCCTCCATGTCCACCGAAAAGAACGACACCTCTTTCCCCCAGGCCGAACAGCAGGCCGACGCGCGCGGCGAGCGTTCCGACACCGTGAGCGCGCTGGAGCGCGGCATCTCGGTGCTGCGCTGCTTCAGCGAAGACCGGCCCGTGCTCGGGCACGCCGATGTGGCGCGCATGACCGGCATTCCGCGCGCCACCGTCAACCGGCTGGTCGCCACGCTGCTTTCGCTGGGCATGCTCAAGCCGGCGCAGGCGCCCGACCGCTTCATGCTCGGCCCGGGCGTGGTGTCGCTGTCGCGCGTGTTCCTCGGCAGCCTCGACGTGCGCGCCGCCGCACGGCCCAGCATGCAGGCGATGGCGGAGGAGGTCGGCGCCTCGGTCTACCTGGCCGTGCGCGACGGCATGGAGATGGTGCTGATCGAAGCCTGCCGCCCGCGCTCGTCGATGCTCTCGGCGCGGCTCGACGTCGGCTCGCGCGCGCCCCTTGCCAACTCGGCGCTCGGCCGCGCGTACCTCTCGGCACTGCCCGAGGCGCAGCGCAACCAGCTCGTCGATTCGATGCGCCTCCTGCGCGGCCCCGAATGGGACGGCATCGCGCCCAGCATGAACCGCGCCATCGGCGAGTCGAAGCGGCTGGGCTACTGCCTGTCGCTCGGCGAATTCCACCGCGAGATCAACTCGGTGTCGGTGCCGCTCATCGGGCCCGACGGCGAGGTGATGGCGCTCAACGGCGGCGGCGCCGCCTTCGTGTTCACGGAAGACCGGCTGCGCAACGAACTCGCGCCGCGCCTGCACGACATCGCGCTGAGCATCGCGCGCGACATCGGCGGCCACGTACCCACGCCCTCGCCGGGCTAGCAGCCCGGCCGGGGTTCATTCCCCATGACGACAGAAGAACGGAGACACAGGTCATGCACCTGAGCGATGAAGAAAAAGCCATGTACGACGGCCGCGACGGCCCGGCCGTGCAGAAGGCGATGGACCTGCTGGTGCGCTACGGCGAAGCATTGGGCGCCGAGCGGCTGGTCGAGACGCGCAACGTGTGCGCCACCATCACATCGACTACGCCCTTCCAGCGCGACTTCGCGCTCGCCAAGGGCGGCGGCATGGACGCGGTGTTCTCCGAATTCAGCCTCGACAGCCAGGAGACCGTCGAGATCCCGAAGTTCAAGGTCTTCACCAGCCACCTGCAGCTGGGCTTCGACCCCGGCCAGCCCGAGCGCATGGGCGTGAGCGAGGAGATCGTGCGCTTCTACGAGAAGAGCGAGCGCCATGCCGCCGGCCTCGGCGCGCAGATCATGAACACCTGCACGCCCTACCAGGTCGGCAACATCCCGACGCGCGGCGAGCACTGCGCATGGATGGAGTCGTCGGCGGTCGTGTACTGCAATTCGGTGCTGGGCGCGCGCACCAACACCGAAGGCCGCGAGAGCACCGGCGCTGCCATGCTCACCGGCCGCATCCCTTACTGGGGCTACCACCTCGACCAGAACCGCCATGCCACGCACGTGGTCGAGCTCGACATCGAGGTCGAATCGGTGCAGGACTGGGGCCTGCTCGGCTACTACATCGGCGAGCACGTGCAGGAGCGCGTGCCGGTGGTGCACAGCCGGCGCGGCATCTCGCGGGTGCCGAACCTGCCGAGGCTCAAGCACTTCGGCGCGGCGGCCTCGTCCTCGGGCGGCGTGGAGATGTATCACATCGCGGGCGTCACGCCCGAAGCGCTCACGCTCGAGCAGGCGCTCGGCGCAAGGGCGCCCGTGGAGGTGCTGCGCTACGGAGAGGCCGAGCGCCGCGCCACCTACGAGAAGATCAACATCACTGCCAGGGACGCTGAGGTGCAGTACGTGATGCTGGGCTGCCCGCACTACACGATCGAGCAGATCTGGGAGGCCGCGCAGCTCATCGAAGGGCGCAAGGTGCACCCCGACTGCGAGCTGTGGATCTTCACGCCGCGCGCCATCAAGGCGCTGGCCGATCGCAACGGCTACACGAAGATCATCGAGGACGCGGGCGGCATCATCATGGGCGACAGCTGTTCCGCCATGAGCCGCGCCGTGCCCAAGGGCACGAAGACCGTCGCGCTCGATTCCGCCAAGCAGGCGCACTACCTGCCCGCCATCCTCGGCGTGCAGGCCTGGTTCGGCAGCACCGCCGAATGCATCGACGCGGCCTGCACCGGGCGCTGGAACGGAGGCTATGCATGAGCGACGCGCCGGGCCGCCCCAAGCAAGCTCGCACCGCAGTGCGAAGCACGGAGGTATTGCAATGAACGCCGCAGTCATCACCGAACAACAGACCCTCGTCATCCGCGGCCGCAAGGTGGTGGGCGGCGTTGCGGAAGGCGAGGCGCTGGTCACGCGCGACCGCATCTCGGGCTGGGGCGGCATAGATCCGCGCACCGGCACCGTCGTCGAGACGCGGCACGAGCTGCGCGGGCAGAGCTTCGCGGGCAAGGTGCTGGTGTTCCCGGGGGCCAAGGGCTCCTCGGGCTGGTCGGCCATGTTCCACATGACGCGGCTCATGAACTCGGCGCCGGCCGCGTTCCTGTTCAACGAGATGACGACCAAGATGGCGCTGGGCGCCGTGGTCACGCACTCGCCCGCGATGACCGACTTCGAGCGCGACCCGCTCGAATGCATCGAGACCGGCGACTGGGTGCGCGTGGACGCCGACCGCGGCGTGGTCGAGATCACGAAGAAGAAACAGGAAGGTGCCGAATGACCCGCCCACTGCGCAGCAACTTCCCGCGCGGCTCCTACCTCTGGTCGGTGCGCAACGCGCACTGGCGCGCGCTCGGCATTCCCGAGGAGGACTGCGAGAAGCCCAAGATCGCCATCGTCAACAGCTCCTCGGAGCTGGCCGCCTGCTTCAGCCACCTCGACCGCGTGGCGGCGGAGATCAAGGAAGCCATCCGCGCGGCGGGCGGCGTGCCCTTCGAGATTCGCACGGCCGCGCCCAGCGACTTCATCACCGGCGCGGGTGCGCGCGGCGCCTACATGCTGGCGGCGCGCGACCTCGTCACCAACGACATCGAGGTGGCCGTCGAAGGCGCGCAGCTCGACGGGATGGTCTGCCTCACCTCCTGCGACAAGACCGTTCCGGGCCAGCTGATGGCCGCCGCGCGGCTGAACATCCCGACGCTGCTCGTGCCCTGCGGCTATCAGCCCAGCGGCGAGTACAAGGGCCACCACATGGACATCGAGGAAGTGTTCATCGGCGCGATGCATGCGGTCACGGGCAACCTGCCGGTGGAGGAACTCGTGGGCATGAGCCGCGAGGCCATCCGCGGCCCCGGCGTGTGCTCCGGCCTGGGCACTGCCAACTCGATGCACATCGTCTGCGAGGCCCTCGGCATGGCGTTGCCCGGCAGCGCGCCGGTGGCGGCACTGAGCCCGAAGATGATGGCCGACGTGCGCGCGGCCGGCACTCGCATCGTGCAGATGGTGTGGGACGACCTGAAGCCGCGCGACATCCTCACGCCCGGCGCCTTCGCCAATGCGGTGCGCGCAGTGCTGTCGATCGGCGGCTCGCTCAACACCGCCAAGCACCTGCAGGCGGTGGCGACTGAGGGCGAGACCGGCGTCGACGTCTACGGCATGTTCGAGCGCCTGGGCCCCGAGACGCCGGTGCTGGCCGGCGTGCGTCCCATCGGAAGCGATTCCATCGAAGCCTTCGAGGCGGCCGGCGGCTGCCGCGCGCTGATGAAGCAGCTGGAGCCGCTGCTCGACACCGGCGTGCGCACCGTCACCGGCGGCACGCTCGCCGACAACCTGCGCGATGCCGAGGTGGCCAATGCCGAAGTGATCCGCCCCATCGGCCGGCCCGTGGCGCCGCTGCCTGCCATCGTGCTGCTGCGCGGCAACCTCGCGCCGGAGTCGGGCCTCATCAAGACCGGCATCGCCGAGCGCAAGGTGCGCCGATTCACCGGCCCGGCCGTGTGCTTCTGGACCTCGGACGCAGCCATCGCCGCGCTGAAGAAGGGCGAGATCGCGCCCGGCCAGGTGATCGTGATGCGCGGTGCCGGTGCCTGCGGCGGTCCGGCGATGGGCGGCGGCGCGTCGCGCGTGGTCTTCGCGGTCGACGGCGCGGGGCTCGGCGACCAGGTCGCGCTGCTGACCGACGGCCACCTGTCGGGCCTGGTCTGCAAGGGCCTCGTGGTGGCCGAGGTGTCGCCCGAAGCCGCGCTCGGCGGGCCGCTCGGGCTGGTGCGAGACGGTGACCTCATCACCATCGACCTCGACGCACGCCGCCTCGACATCGACCTGAGCGACGCAGAACTCCAGGCGCGACGCGACGGCTGGCAGTCGCCGCCGCCGGTGAACGACACCGGCTGGCTGCAGCAGTACCGGCGCAACGTGGGGCCGCTGTCGAAGGGCGCCGTGCTCGTGCGTACCGAGCGCATCGAGCGCACCGCGCCACCAAGCTAGACCTTTTTCATCCCGGCTTTCGCCAACCGGTGCGCACACCCGAGCGCACCCGGTGGCGCAGCCCTGCGCGCCTTCGTTCGTTCGACAGAGTTTTCAACCCAAGAAAAGAAGCAGGAGACAAGCAAACCATGAAGAGAATCTTGATGTGGTCGGCGCTGGGGCTGGCCGGCACCGGCGTGGCACAGGCGCAATCCAGCGTCACCGTGTTCGGCGTGATGGACCTCGGCATCCAGTACACGAACGGCGCGGGCCCGGGCGGCGGCTCGGTGAAGGCGCTGTCGAACGGCGGGCTCTCCACCAGCCGGCTCGGCTTTCGCGGCACCGAGGACCTCGGCGGCGGTCTGCGCGCGGGCTTCTGGCTCGAAGGCAGCCTGAACCCCGACACCGGCACCGGCCGCCCGAGCAATTCCAACAACCAGGCGAGCGGCGCGGGCACGGCGGGCCCGATCACCTTCGACCGCATGTCCTTCGTGAGCCTTTCGTCCGACACGCTGGGCGAGCTGCGGCTGGGCCACGACTTCATTCCCACGCACTACAACAGCATCTACTTCGACCCCTTCAACGCCAACGGCGTGGCGCGCGCGGGCAACCTGACCTTCGCGTCCGTGGGCACGGGGCCGCTGCCCACCACCATCACCGGCAGCAACACCGTGAGCTACTGGCTGCCGCCCAACATCGGCGGCTTCTACGGCATGGCGATGGTGGGCACCGGCGAGAACGACTCGACCCTGGCGAACCGCCACGACGGCAATTTCGCCGGCGCACGCTTCGGCTTCGCATCGGGCGCCTTCGATGTGGCGGCGGCCGTCACCCGCTCGAAATTCAACGCCACCGCCACCGTCGGCAACTACACGCACGCCAACATCGGCGGCTCGTGGGACGCGGGCTTCGCCAAGTTCTTCGCGCTCTACAACAAGGTGACGGTGAAGCTGGCGGCCGGCACGGTGCGCAAGAACACGGCCGAGATCGGCGCGCACATCCCGGCCTTCGAGGTCGGGCGCATCCGCATCAGCTACGCCTACCTCGATGACCGCAGCGACGAGAGCCTGCGCAACGCCAACGGCATGCCGCGCAACCGCGACGACGCGCGGCAGTTCGGCATCGGCTACGTGCACAACCTGTCGAAGCGCACCGCGCTCTACGGCACCTATGCGCGGCTGATGAACAGCGGACAGGGGCGCTACGTGGTCAGCGGCGGCGTGGCGCCGGCGGCCGGGCATCGCTCGACCGGCTGGGAATTCGGCGTGCGCCATCTGTTCTGAAACGGAGGCATCTCATGCGACGCAGAACCCTGACCCTGGCGGCCCTCGCGGCCGCGGCACTGCCCGGTGCGGCGGCATGGAGCGCCGATGCGTTCCCCAACAAGCCGCTCAAGCTGATCGTGGGCTTCGCGGCCGGCGGCGGCGCCGACGTGCTCACGCGCATCATCGCGGAGGGGCTGGCCAAGCAGCTCGGCCAGCAGGTGATCGTGGAGAACCGTCCCGGTGCCGACGGCGTGCTCGCCGCGCAGGCCACCTCGTCGGCCAGGCCCGACGGCTACACGCTGCTCATGGGCACCAACACCGCGATGGTGGCCGCGCCCACGCTGCGGCCGACGCCGCCCTACGACCCCTTCAAGGCCTTCACGCCGATCAGCTCGGCCGGGCAGTTCTCGATGTTCCTGGTGGTGCCGGCCAGCCTGCCGGTGAAGAGCGTGAACGAGCTGCTCGCGCTCGTGGCGTCGAAGCCGGGGGCGCTCAATTCGGCGTCGAGCAACAGCGCCTCGGAGCTCGCGATGCTGCAGCTGCTGGGCGATCGCAAGGTGGTCAACGCGCGCTACAAGGGCGACATGCAGGCCATGACCGACCTGCTCGGCGGGCAGATCCAGATGATGTTCACCACCGGCACGCTGGCGCCGGGCTTCGTCAAGGAAGGGCGCATCCGAGCGCTGGTGACGCTGCTGCCGCAGCGCAGCGCCCTGTTGCCCGACGTGCCCACCGGCGGCGAGCTGGGCCTGGGCAAGCTCACCATCACGCCGTGGGCCGGCTTCTTCGGTCCGCCGGGGCTGCCTCAGGCGATTACCGACCGGCTCTCGCAGGAACTGCAGAACACGCTCAAGCGCCCCGAGGTGCACTCGCAGCTGGTGCAGCAGGGCTTCGAGGGCTACGGCATGAGCCCCGCGAAGTTCAACGAGTTCTTCCGCACGCAGTACGACGCCTTCGGCGCCACCGTGCGCGAGCACAACGTCAAGTTCGAATAGCGGCGGCCTCGCGGCGCCAGAAGTCCGCATCGGGAAAGCTGCCCGTGCCGGCCGCTGCGTTGTCCGCCATGTGCTCGCGGCGGCTGGTGCCCGGAATCGTGCAGGTCACGGCCGGGTGGCTCAGCACGAACTTCAGCAGCACCTGCGCCCAGCTGGTGCAGCCGATCTCTGCGGCCCAGGGCGGCAGCGGCCTGTCGCGCAGCCGGCGCAGCAGTCCGCCGCCGCCGAAGGGCATGTTGACGATCACCGCCACGCCGCGCTCGGCGGCCAGCGGCAGCAGGCGCTGCTCGGCCTCGCGCGCGTCCAGCGAGTAGTTGATCTGCAGGAAGTCAAGCTTCTCCGCCTTCAGCACGGCCTCGACGTCGCCGTAGGCCGAGGCGGTGTAGTGCGTGATGCCGATGTAGCGCACGCGGCCCTGTTCCTTCCAGCCGCGCAGCGTGGCGAGGTGCGTGCGCCAGTCCACGAGGTTGTGCACCTGCATCAGGTCCATGCGCCGGGTGCGCAGCCGCGAGAACGACTGCTCCATCTGCGCGATGCCGGCCTCGCGGCCCGAGGTCCAGACCTTGGTGGCGAGGAAGGCCCTGGCCTGCTGCTTCGACGCGGCCAGCAGCTCGCCGGTGGTGTCCTCCGAGCGGCCGTACATGGGTGAGCTGTCGATCAGGGTGCCGCCGGCCGCGAAGAGGGCATCGAGCACGCCTGGCAGGCGCGCGTATTCCTCGCTGCCGGGGCGCTGGTCGAAGCCGATCCAGGTGCCGCAGCCGATGACGGGCAGCGCTTCCTTGGTGGAGGGGATGGGGCGGGTGTTCATCGTGGGCTTGGACTGGGTTTGGGCAAGGGCCGGTAGCGCGGCGCCGGCGCACAGCGCGACGCCCAGGCGCAGCAACTCGGCGCGGGTGAGGGCTGGAAAGTCGTTCCGGGGTGGCATCCGGCCCAGTATCCGGCGGCGCGGCGCCGGGCGCGATGCCCCACCCTGTGCTCCAATCCGCCTTTTCGCTGCCTCATATTCACCATGGGAATGCCACTCTCCCTGCTTCGCATGCCCTCTCTGGACCTGGTGCGGGGTTTCGTCGCGGTGGGCCGGCGCATGAGCATCTCGCTCGCGGCGCATGACCTGTGCCTCACGCAGTCGGCGGTCAGCAAGCAGATCCACGCGCTCGAATCGCAGCTCGGCGTGGCGCTGCTGGTGCGCGGGCACCGCTCGATCTCGTTCACGCCCGAGGGCGAGCGGCTCTTTCGCAGCGCCGACGGCGCGGTGCAGCAACTGCAGGACGTGATGGGCGGCATCAGCCGGTCAGGCGAGCAGCGCCCCGTGACGCTGAGCGCGAGCATCGGCATGACCGGGCTGTGGCTGCTGCCGCGGCTGGGCAGGGTGCAGAAGCTGCATCCGGGCGTGGACGTGCGCGTGTCCTCCAACAACCGGCTGGCCGACCTGCGCAACGACGGCATCGACCTGGCCATCCGATACACCACGCCCGCGCTGGCGCCGGCCGGCGCGGTGCGGCTCTTCGGGGAGACGGTGGCACCGGTGGCGCATCCCTCGCTCGGGCTGCGCTCGCTCGATGGGCCCGGTGTGCTGTCCGGCCAGTGCCTTCTGGCCTTCGACGATCCACAGCACCCCTGGCTGCAGTGGAAGGACTGGCTCGCGTCGGTGGGCTGGGCCGACGCGAAGCCGCAGGCGGTGCTGCACTTCAACCAGTACGACCAGCTGATCCAGGCCGCACTGGCCGGGCAGGGCGTGGCGCTGGGGCGGCTGGAGCTGATCCAGCCGCTGCTCGACGACAGCAGGCTGGTGCGCATCGCGGCGCCCTCGCCGGCGCAGCCTTCGGGCCACGCCTACTGGCTGATCCAGGCCGAGGAGTCGCCGCGCGAGGACGTTCGCCATGTCGCCGAATGGCTGGTGGACGAGGCGCGAAGGTCGTCAGTCGGCTGAGGCCTGCGCCTTGCAGAACGCGATCGCCTCGTCGAGCCGGTCGTTGCCCCAGAACATCTCGTCGTCCACGAAGAAGGTGGGCGCGCCGAAGATGCCTTTCTCGGCCGCCGTCTCGGTCTGCCGCCGCAGCCGCAGCTTGTTGGCGTCCGACAGCGCCTCTTCGATGACGCGGTGCGCCGGCAGGCCAAGGGAGCCCAGCAGCTCGTGCATGGCCTGGGGCGAATCGATGTCGCGGTCCTCGGCGAAGTTCATCGACATGGTGCGGCGGCAGAACTCGCCCATCCACGGCTGCGAGGCGCCCACCAGCGCGATGCGAAGCGGCAGCACGGCAGAGCGCGGAAAGTGGCTCGGCCGCTGCCACGGCAGGCCGTACTTGCGGCACTGGCGGGCCATGTCCTTCCAGGTGTAGTCGCCCTTTTCCTTCTGCAGCACGAAGGGCGACGACTCCCAGCCGAAGGAGCGGAAGATCGGCCCCAGCAGGAAGGGCCGCCAGCGGACGGCGATGCCGTGCGCGGCGGCTTCGGCCTCGATGCGCATGGTGCTCAGGTAGCTGTAGTTGCTGCCGAAGTCGAACCAGAACTCGATGGCGGCGCTCATTCGAACACCACCAGGCAACGGGCCTCGATGCTCTCGCGCAGCGGCGCGTCGGCAGGCGTTTCGGGATGGTCGAAGGCAGCGTGCGGGGTGTAGCGCGAGACGCCGCCGAGCTGCGAGTCGTACTGCTTGAAGACCAGCGCCTCGTGCCGGTCCATCGCGGAGAAGTACGACCAGCGGTGCGTGGGCGAATGCGTCGCCAGGTAGATCTCGCCGGTGCGGCGCGGATAGCGCACCTCGGCGCTGACCAGGTCCTTCGCCATCACGGAGCGCGCGTCGCACACGGCCAGCGGCGTGTCGAGCACCGGCCCCTTGATCGAGCGCCAGACATTGACGATGCAGTAGCGCCGCACGGCCGCGGCTTCTTCGGGATCGGTCAGCACCAGTGCGAGCCTGCGGCGGCCGGATTCCTCGGTGTAGTCGTTGTGGATGCGGCCGTTGGCGGCGGCCCGGCCGTCGGTCGCGCGGCGGCCGAAGCTTAAAGCGGTGCGGTCGGCCTCGCGCCGGCGCACCAGGTGGTCGAACACGAAGGCGCGTGCGCCGCCGGTGACGGCCAGTGCCAGCTCGGCCACCTCGCGGTGGTAGACGGCGGTGACCTCCGCGTCGTCGAGGAAGTCGCGTACTGCCGTGGGCGCGTCGCGCAGCACGAAACCCTCGCGCTCGATGTCGGGCGGCGTGGCGGCGGTGCGCGCGTCGGCGATCGGCATGGGGCGCAGTTCGTAGCTGCCGCTTTCCCAAGGCGTGTCTGGCGGCGGCTGGAAGGTGTAGCTGAAGGGGCGCAGGGCGGAAGGCTGGAGGTAGTTCAGGCCTGCGGTGACGGTGCTCTGGGTGGTCATGCAATGGCTCCTTTGGATGGGTCCATTGGAGCGAGGCAGCGCCTTGGGCTCAAACGACTTTTTGGCGCCTTCGCATGAGCATCGGGAATGTGAAAGTCGGCTGTAAAGAAGAAAAACAGGGAAAGCGGCGTTCCTGTTGTAGGCTGCGAAATACTGTATGAAAATACAGTTAACAGTCATCACCATGGGCCTTCCTTTCCTCGATTCCTTTTCCGCTGCCGCGGGCCGTGGCGTCTGGCACGCCGACGAACTCGGCCTGGCCGACGCTCAGGTCGTCGCCACCGGCCATGCGGCGCTCGACGCCGAGCTGCCGGGCGGCGGCTGGCCGGTCGGTGCGATGACGGAACTGCTGCTGCCCGCGCCGGAGGCCCATGTCTGGCGGCTGCTGCTGCCGGCGCTGGCACAGGCGGTGGCCACCCGGGGCGGGCCGGTGGTGCTGATCGGCGCGCCCTACGAGCCCTGCGGCGCCTCGCTCGCGGCGCAGGGGCTGCCGGTGGAGGCGCTGATGTGGGTGCGCAGCGAGGCCCCGGCCGCGCGGCTGTGGGCCTGCGAACAGGCGCTGCGCTGCGCCGACGTGTCCGCCGTCGTGGCCTGGCTGCCGCAGGCGCGCGTGGGCGAGCTGCGTCGGCTGCAGCTGGCGGCCGCGCAGCACGAGGTGCTGCTCTTCGTGTGCCGGCCCGAGTCGGTGGCGCTGTCGGCATCGCCCGCGCGGCTGCGCATCCAGGCCGACCGCAGCGAAGCCGACGTGTCGCAGATCGAACTGCACATCCTCAAGCGCCGAGGCCCGCCGCTGGCCGCGCCGGTGATGCTGCCGGCGCGCAACGAGCGCATGACCGCGCTGCTGGCCGCCGCCCGGCTGCGGCGCAAGCTGCGCCTGCAGCAGCAGGGTGTGGCCCCTGCGGGCGAGCCGGCAGCCTCGGCCACGGTGGTGCGCATCGACGCATGGAAAGGAGGCCCGGATGCACTGGATCGCCTTGCGGTGGTTGCCTGAAGCCGGTACGACCGACACGCCCGAAGCCCTGGCGGCGATGCCCACGCCCGAGTCCCTGGGCTGGTGGGCCCTGAAGTACACGCCCCACGTCGCCTGGCTCGACGAAGCCCTGATGCTCGAAGTCTCCGCCTGCGAGCGCCTCTGGGGCGGGCGCATGACGCTGATGCGCCTGCTGCTGGCCGACAACCCCGTGCCCGACGCGCGCATGCTGGGCGCACAGGGCGCCACCAGCCTGATCGCACTGGCGCGGCTGCGCCTGTTCGCCCGCGACGAGAAACGGCCGAAGGAGATGCCCGCCGGCCTGCCGCTGGACACCTTGACCGCCGCCCATGAGCACCTCGACCTGCTCGCGCGCCTGGGTTGCCGCAGCTGGGGCGATGTGGCTGCGCTGCCGCGCGGCGGCCTCACGCGGCGCTTCGGCACCGGTCTTCGCGAGGCGCTCGACATCGCCTGGGGCCTGCGCCCCGAAAGCCATTCATGGCTCACGCTGCCCGACGTGTTCGAGCAGAAGCTGGAGCTGCCGGCGCTGGCCGAGACCGCGCCCGAACTCATGTGGTCGGCCAATCGGCTGCTGACCTCGCTGCAGTTCTGGCTGCGTGCCCGCCAGCGCGGCGCGCGTGCGCTGGAGTTGCAATGGACGCTCGACCTGCGGCGCCTCAACGGCGTGAACCTGCCTCCGCACGAGCAGCTCACCGTGCGCACGGCAGAACCCACGCAGGACATGGCGCACCTGCGCCGGCTGCTGTCCGAAAAGCTGGCCCTCGCCACGCTGGCCGCGCCTGCGAGCTGGATCAGGCTGCGCACGCTCGAAACCGATCCTTGGGCCGGCGCCAGCACCAGCTTCCTGCCGGAGGACAACCGCAAGGGCGACAGGCTGCACGAGATGGTCGAGCGGCTCAGCGTGCGGCTCGGGCCGCAGCAGGTGGTGGTGCCGTCGGCGCGGGCCGACCACCGGCCCGAGCGCAAGCAGGCATGGCGGCCTGCATTGCAGAAGGAGAAGGAAAAGGAGAGGCCGGCCGGCGACAAGAGCCGGAAGGAGGCTGCCGCAGCGGCCTCGCAGCCCGATGCCGTCTACCCGCCATGGCTGCTGTCCGAGCCGCTGCTGCTCGAGATGGACGGCGAGCGCCCGTGCTATCGCGGCCCGCTGAGCCGGCTGATCGGCCCGCAGCGTGTCGAAACCGGCTGGTGGGGCGACAAGGAAGAGGGCGGCCAGCCCGCGATGCGCGACTACTACGTCGCGGAAAGCCCCGAGGCGGGGCTGGTGTGGATCTTCCGCGAGCGGCCCGCCGCGCGCTTTTCTTCCGGCGAGGTCCGCTGGTACCTGCAGGGCTTCTATGCCTGAGCTGAGCGACAAGCAGGAGAGCAGGCGGCAGCCCGCCAAGGTGCATGCGCTGCCGGTGCCGCTGCGCAAGGCGCCTTCGCTCGAGTTGCCCGACTACGCGGAGTTGCACTGCCTGACCAACTTCAGCTTCCAGCGCGGCGCTTCGACGCCCGAGGACATGGTGGACCGGGCCTACCAGCTCGGCTACAAGGCGCTGGCCATCACCGACGAATGCTCCGTGGCCGGCATTGTGCGGGCGCATGTCTGCCTGCGCGGCATGGAGCACAAGCTCGACGAATACGAGCGCGAGAACCCCGACGAGCCGAAGATCCCGCGCAACCCGACCTTCCGCCTGCTGTTCGGCAGCGAGTTCCGCTTCGAGCGCTTCAGGCTCGTGGTGATCGCGGACGACACCGAGGGCTGGGGCAACCTCTGCGAGTTCATCACCGCCGCGCGCAACACCGAGCTGCCCAAGGGCGAGTACCGCGTGAGCTGGGAAGAAAGCGACGTGGCCTCGCTGCAGCATTGCCAGGTTCTTTTCGTGCCCGACCGCAACCCCGGCGGCGCGATGGACACCGCCACGCTGCACGAAGACCTGCTGGCCGCCAAGGCGCTGTACGGCGGGAACCTCTGGCTGGCGGTTGAACTGTTCAACGAACTCGACGACGACCTCTGGCTCGTCTCGCTGATGCAGGCGGGCGAGGACGCGGGCGTGCCGCTGGTGGCTGCCGGCGACGTGCACATGCATGCGCGCTCGTGCAAGCCGCTGCACGACATACTGACGGCGGTTCGCGAAGGCAGGACGGTGGCCGAGTGCGGCTTTGCCCTGCAGTCGAACGCCGAGCGGCACCTGCGCCCGCGCATGCGGCTGGCCGAGCTCTATCTGTCGCGGATGCTGGAGAACACGCTGGTGGTGATGGAGCGGTGCAGGTTCGATCCGGAGGTGATCCGGAAGAACTACGAGTACCCGCTGGAGACCGTGGGCAATGATGAGACACCTGCGCAGACGCTGGTGCGCAAGACGTGGGAGGGGGCGCTCGACAAGTACCCGCTCGAAAGATATGCCTCGGGCATTCCGGAAAGCGTCTGCAGGCAGGTCCGCAAGGAGCTCGACCTGATCCTGGAGCTCGAATACGAGATGTTCTTCCTGACGGTCGAGAACGTCGTGAGCTTCGCCAAGTCCCGGGGCATTCTTTGCCAGGGGCGCGGCTCCTCGGCCAACTCGGCGGTCTGTTTCTGCCTGGGCATCACCGCCATCAACCCGGACAAGGGCACGCTGTTGTTCGAGCGCTTCCTCAGCCGCCATCGGCGCGAGCCTCCCGACATCGACGTCGACTTCGAGCACCAGCGGCGCGAGGAGGTCATCCAGTACATCTACAAAAAATACGGCCGCGAGCGTGCCGCCATCGCCGCCGTCGTCATCTGCTACCGCTCCCGCAGCGCACTGCGCGACGTGGGCAAGGCCATCGGCATCGACGAGCGGCTGATCGACGAGTTCGCGAAAGACCACTACTGGTTCGACGACACCGTGCTGGGCGAGCAGCTGCAGCGGGCGTCGGAGCGGGCGGGCGTGCGGGAAGACGAGCTCAAGCTGGAACACTGGATCGAGATGACGCGGCGGCTCAAGGGCTTTCCGCGCCACCTGAGCCAGCACGTGGGCGGCTTCGTGCTCACGCACACCAGGCTCACGCGGCTGGTGCCGGTCGAGAAGGCGTCGATGAAGGACCGCTCCGTCATCCAGTGGGAGAAGGACGACCTCGAAGCCATGGGCATGCTCAAGGTCGACGTGCTCGCGCTCGGCATGCTCAGCGCGATCCGCCGCGGGCTGGAGCACATGAACCGCTGGCGCGGCTCGGCGCTGGAGATGCACCAGATTCCCAGCGACGATCCGAAGGTGTTCGACATGATCTGCGACGCCGACACCATCGGCGTGTTCCAGATCGAGAGCCGTGCGCAGATGTCGATGCTGCCGCGCCTGAAGCCGCGCAGCTACGAAGACCTGGTGATCGAGGTCGCCATCGTGCGGCCGGGGCCCATACAGGGCGGCATGGTGCATCCCTATCTCAAGCAACGCGAGCGCAAGAGGAAGGGGCTGGAGATACGCTACGAGAAGGACGAGCTGCGTCCCGCGCTGGAGCGCACGCTGGGCATCCCGATCTTCCAGGAGCAGGTGATGCAGATCGCGATGATCGCGGCGAAATTCACCGCCGACGAGGCCGACCAGCTGCGCCGCGCCATGGCCGCCTGGAAGCGCAAGGGCGGCCTCGACAAGTTCCACGACAAGCTCGTGAAAGGCATGGTCGACAACGAATACCCCAGGGCATTCGCCGAAGCCATCTTCAAGCAGGTCATGGGTTTCGGCGACTACGGCTTTCCCGAGAGCCATGCCGCCAGCTTCGCGCTGCTGGTGACGGTGAGCAGCTGGCTCAAGAACTACGAGCCGGCCTGCTTCCTGGCGGCACTGCTCGATTCGCAGCCGATGGGCTTCTACAGCCCCTCGCAGCTGGTGCAGGATGCCCGCCGCCATGGCGTGGAGGTGCGCCCGGTCGACGTCACGCGCAGCGATTTCTACACCACCCTCGAGGCCCGCGACCCCCATGCCCCACGCATGCCACCCGGCACCGACGAGCGCTATGCCGAACGCCTGGGCAACGAGAACCAGCCCGCGGTGCGGCTGGGCCTGAACCGCATCGCGAGCCTCAGCGAAGGCGGGGCGAAGCGTCTTCTCGCAGCCCGTGCGCAGGCACCCTTCACGAGCACCGAAGACCTCGCCCTGCGCGCCGAACTCGAAGGCAAGGACATGGCGGCGCTGGCCGCGGCCGATGCGCTGATGTCGCTCTCGGGCCATCGGCGCCAGCAGGTGTGGGACGCCACCGCGCAGCGACGAGCACCGGCCCTGCTGCGGGGTGTGCCGATCAACGAGCAGGCGCTGCTGCTGCCAGCTGCGTCCGAGGGCGAGGAGATCGTGGGCGACTACGCGGCGCTGCGGCTCACGCTGCGCCGTCATCCGCTCGCGCTGCTGCGCCCGAGACTTGCGCGCATGAAGCTGATGAGCGCAGCCGAGCTGCGTTCGCTCTCCAGCGGACAGACCGCGCGCGCCTGCGGCATCGTCAAGGGGCGGCAGCGCCCGCAGACGGCCAACGGCACCATCTTCGTCACGCTGGAGGACGAGACCGGCAATGTCAACGTGATCGTCTGGAGCCATGTCATCGAGGCCTGGCGCGAGCCGCTGCTCAAGTCGCACCTGCTCGCGGTGCAGGGTACCTGGCAGCGCGACGACGACAGCGGCGGCAAGGTGCAGCACCTGATCGCCACCGGCTTCAAGGACCTGACGCCGCTCATGGGCCGGCTCGCGCAGACCAACACCAGCCGGGACTTCCATTGACCCCGCGAACGCCCCGAATGCAACCGATCGTTTTGCGCCTCGCGCCTTCCGGGACTTTTCGCTAACCTGTTTCCTCCATGTCCGAATCCGCCGTTCTCGCACTCGCCGTCGCAGGCCCCATCGGGCCGCCGCCTCCCGCGCCCGACGTGCCCATTCCCGTGCCTCCGCCGCACCAGCCTCCGATGCCGCCGCCAGAGGGTGATCCGCCCCCTGCAGAGCCGCCCGTGACCGACCCGGGCTTTCCGCGTCCGGTCACGGAGCCCCCGCCTATGCAGCATGCAGAGACGGGCGTGCCCTTCGGCAAGCTTCATGCGCGTCGCCTGCGCGAGATCTACCGCTCGGCCGGCTGGCCGTGCTGCGACACCATCGAGGTCGAGCTGCTCGCGGGCGGCTATCTGGAGCGCGTTCGCACGGCGCATGGCCACGAGACGCTGCGCGTGACCGACGCCGGCATCGCACGCATCGCGACCACCCTCACCATCAACCGCGCCGCGCTGTCGCCGCACGAGGCGCTGGTGGAGCGCGTGGCGCGCGAGATGACGCGCGGCGGCCGCATCGCATGGCGCGGCCTGGGCCTTCGGGCCCGCCTTCCGCCTCTGGAAGAGGGCGGAAAGCCGCGCTGGTGCATGGCCCGGCCCGACGTGTTCTCGATCCGCAACACCAGCGTGGAGGCCTATGCCCATCCCATCGTGCACGAGGTGAAGGTGAGCCGCGCCGACCTGCTGGGCGACCTGCGCAAGCCCGACAAGCGCGCGGCGTACCTCGACCTGGGTGGCGAGTGCTGGTACGTGCTGGGCAACGACGCTAAGGGCCGCTGCATCGCGAAGCCCGAGGAGATACCCGCCGAATGCGGCGTGATGGTGCTGGAGGGAGAACGCCTGGTGGTGGCGCGCGCCGCGGTGCATCGCGCCTTCGAGCGCATTCCGTTCGCGGTGTGGCTGGCGCTGGCCAAGGCCCAGCCGATCCCGGGCTTCGAGGACGACGCGCAGGACATGCTGGTCTGACCGGCGCTGCACTTGCGGTGCCCCGGCGCGGCACCGTCAGGTGATGGCGTCGTAGCTCCGGTGCGCGATGGCGACCACGTCGTCGGGCAGGAACTGGGTCTGCATCTGGCGACGGCCCTCTTCGCGGTCTTCCGCGCTGGAGGTGCCGTCGAACATCCGGTCGCAGAACTCCAGCAGGCTTTTCACGATGCGCTCGTGGCGGTAGTAGGCGAGGGCCACCGCGTCGATGTCTTCCTTCTTCGCACCGTAGCCTTCTTGGAACAGCGCCTCTTCCCGCTGCTGGTTCCATGCGTGGCCGACACCACCGCCGATGAACATCAGGTCGCGCTCCTTCGGCGCGAGGATGAGCGCGTTCCAGCCGACGATGGCCAGGCGGTCGCCTTCTCCGTCGATATCGCCGACGAGCACGTTGCCCGCGTGGAGGTCGGCGTGACAGGGCACCAGCTCCGGCTGGCGCTCGAGCAGGATGGAGGCGAGCTGCTCGCTGCGGTAGACGATGTTGTCGATCTCTTCCGCGTGCTCTTCCCAGAAGGCGAGGAAACGCCTGGCGATGTCGTCGCCCTTCACGTCGTTGATGAACCGGCGCTGGTAGCGGCGCACGCCTTCGCGCCAGCGATGGTCGTAGCGTTCGCGGGGAAGCGCGGCCGAGAGTGATTCGGGCAGCTCGGTGCGATGGATGGAGCCCAGCGCCGCGCCGAGCTTGACCCACTGGCCGTCACTCAGCGGGCGTTCGAAGCCGTTGCGGCCATCGAAATAGGGGTAGAGCACCCAGTCGAAGCCGTCGCCTCGCACGCTCAGCTCGCGGCCTGTTGCGGGCAGCGGTGCCATCACCGCTTCGATGCCTTTCTCGTGATGCAGGAAGGCCGGTACCGCGACCACGCTCTGGTCAAGACCGTTGCGGTGCAGCTTGAGGAAGTAGGCGGCGCCGTCGTTCGCGTCGATGCGGAAGGCCGCGGAGTTCGCTTCGGCACCCAGCGGCAGGAATTCGGCGCGGATGTCGTGCAGTCCGTAGGCACCGGCAAGAAGTTGAGTGATGGCTTCTTGCGGCAGGTCGGGAGGTGTGAGCATCCGGGGACTGTAGCGCCGTCGGATGATGGGCGCGCCTCAGTGCAGCGGGTAGGCGCCCAATGGTTCGTGCCGGAAGGGGTAGGTGAAGTGCGACCGGACCAGGCGGAACTCGGTGGCTGTCCAGCGGATGGGTTTCAGCGAGCGGGGGGCTGCCGCCTGTCCGGAATTTCGTGCGATCGTGATGTGCGGCGTCCAGCCCCGTTCGCCGACCCGCAAAGCGAAGCCGGCTTGCACCAATGCGCGGCTGATGTCGTGCTGAAGGCGCCGCAGGCCTTCGTGCTCCGAAGGCTGGACCACCGAGACATCGTTGGCCCATGTGCAGGAGCTGTCGAGCGTGAGCTGCAGCGGCTGCATCGACACTGCGGCGAGCGCCGTGCGCAGGCACTGTTCGGCGTGGCCTTGCTGATCATCGAGGTACTGCAGCGTCAGGTGCATGCGCTCCACTGGTGGAAAGGAACAGCCCTTCGGCCACAACCAGTCCTTGCGGTGCGCTTCGATTTCAGCCTGCACCTGCGTGGTGGGGAAGAGTCCGACGAGAAGTCGATTGCGCTCGGCCATGGTGTGCTCCTTGGGGTGGTTTCAGGATTTCGGCGGCCACCAGCTTTCTGCCGTGGTCCGGATGACGCGCGCCGCCTGAGCGCGGATGTCGGTGGTGCCGTTTCGCCCGTCGTCGTGGTCCTTGTCGCGGGCCACCTTGAAGGGCCAGGTCGAGATCCGGCCTGTGCGGGTGCGGGATGGCTGCAACCGGTGCAGCCTGGAGAAGAAAAGAACCTGCGCGGTGGGCGCAGGCGGACTGGCGGTGGTCATGGGCGTCGCCTCGATGTTGTTCTTGGAGACGACGAATTCTAGAGAAATACTGTATGCATGTACAGTATTTCGGGCGGCCGCAAACCCTTGAGAAAAAGGTCTTCAAGGCTGCGCCAGCGTACCCAGAAGTGCCTCGAGGTCGACTGCCGCCGCCATCGCCCTGTAACCGGCATCGCCCGGATGCAGGTGGTCGCCGGAGTCCATCGACGCCTTGAGCCGCGAGGGGTTGGCCGGGTCTCGCAGCAGGGCGTCGAAGTCGACCACGGCATCGAAGGCGCCGCCTTCGCGGATCCAGCGGTTCACGGCCTGGCGCACCTTGTCCTTGGCGGGCGAATGGTGGCCTTCGAGCGGCGTGCCTTCCAGCGCCCGTTCGTTCGGCGGGATGGTGCCGGCCATGATGCGGACGTTGTGGGCGCGGGCCATCTCCGCGAACTGCCTCAGGCCCTGGATGACGGTCTCGGCGCGCATGGCGGGCTCGTCGGGCGCAAAGGGGCCGCCGGGCCAGCCGATGTCGTTGGTGCCCAGCAGGACGATCATGGCGCGCACGCCCGGCTGCGCGAACACGTCGCGGCCCGCGCGCTCCAGGGCCGAGCGGCCCATGCCGTCCTTCAGCAGGCGGCCGCCGGAGATGCCGGCGTTGAGCACCCCAACGTTCCGCGCTGCCAGCCGCTCGGCCAGGGCGTCGGGCCAGCGGGTATTGGCGCCGGGCGTGGAGCCGTTGCCATCGGTGATCGAGTCGCCAAGCGCGACGACGGTGGCCGGCGGCCGAGGCGTCTCGACGACCAGTCCGCTGAAGTAGACGCGGGTGCTCCATTGCGTGGCTGCCGCGGGCAGCCGTGCCGCGCCGGTCAGGTCGCCGTCGGCGACGTAGGCCGTCTGGCGCGCGTCGAAGTGGAAGCCCGAGGGCTGGCTGGGCCGCGGCAGGTAGAGCGACACGGCAAGCTCGGCGAGTGCGGGCGGGGCGATGTCCACCGGGTCGCTCACGAGGCGCGCACCGGGCGGCACGGTCACGTCGGCGTGCCCGCCGAAACGCAGCGGCCGGTCCGTGCCCTCGACGATGGCCGAGCCCTCGCCGTGGCGCGCTACGTGCGCGGCGCCGATGTACAGCGGCGCAGTGCCGCCTTCGTTGCTGATCACGACACGCAGCCGCGATCCGCCGATGCTCAGTCGCGCGACCTGCCGCACGGTCTGGCCGTTGAACTGGAAGGGCAGGCCGGTGGGCAGCACGAAATCGCCGCCCCAGACGGGCTGGGTGCTGGCCATCCAGCTGGGGCTCCAGTAGGTGGCGGCAGCGGGTTCGGCGGCCGGTGCTGCGGCCGAGCCGATCAATGCGAGTGCGAAGGCGCCATGGCGCAGGGCCGAGGCGAGAGCGGATGTGGGCATGGAGTTTTCCGGATGAAAGTTGAAGCGAGGCCACCACTTTCATTCATGCTCATCCAGATGGGTAGAAGGCAGAATGGCATCCACGCCATTCCATATCCGAATACATCATGGACACCCTGCGCGCTCTTGAAGCCTTCGTGCACAGCGTCGAACTGGGCAGCCTCTCGGGCGCGGCCCGCGCGCTCGGCACCACGCAGCCGACCGTCAGCAAGCTGGTCGCGGGGCTGGAGCGCTCGCTGGGTGTGCGCCTGCTGCGCCGCACCGCCGCGGGCCTGAGCCTGACCGAGGAGGGCCAGCGCTTCCATGAGCGTTCCCGGCGCGTGCTCGAGGATTACGGCGACGCGGTGGCCGACGCGCGCCAAGGCGTCCAGCAGCCGCGCGGCCTGCTGCGCGTGAGTGCGCCGGTGACCCTGGGGCAGCGGCACCTCAACGCGATGGCGCTGGAGTTCCTGGGCCTGTACCCCGACATCGAACTGGAGCTGGTGCTCGACGACCGCTTCATCGATCCGCTGGAAGGCCGCATCGACGTCTCTCTGCGCGTCGGCGGCACCTTGCCGCCCGACTTGGTCGCGCGCCGGCTGGGCTCATGGCCGCGCGTGCTGGTCGCTTCGCCCGAGTACGTGACGGCTCGCGGCAAGCCGCGAAAACCGCAGGACCTGCTGTCGCACGACTACCTGCGCTATGCCCCGGGCGATGACGGCGTGCTGCTCGACGGCCCCGAAGGCCCGGTCGCGGTGCCCGTGCACAGCCGCTACCGGGTGAACAACGCGGTGGTGATGCTCGATGCCGTGCTGGGCGGCGCCGGCATCTCGCTGCAGCCGACCTGGATGGTGGCCGACCTGCTCGCGCAGGGCCGGCTGGTGCGCGTGCTCGGCCGCCATACCGGTCCTGCGCAGGAGATGCACCTGCTGTATGCGGCGCGGCGCCACCAGCCACAGCGGGTGCGGGTGCTGGTGGACTTTCTCGCCGAAAGGGTGGCGAAGCTGCCGGGGGCGTCGGCAGCCTGAGCTTGCCGAATTCCGATCAGTTCAGCGGCAAGCGCAGGTAGGTGCCGCGCAGCGCCTCCTGGCCGACGCTCGGCTTGCTCCAGTCGCAAACGCCGTTCGGGAAGATGGTCTGCAGCCGTGCCAGATCGGCGCCCGCGATGGTCACGGAATAGTCCGCCGCATTGACCGGCTTCAGCTGGCACTTGAGAACGTCGTTCACCAGCGGCGAGCCGGCCACCATGCGCGGCGTGCTGAAGCGCGGGTAGACCTTGTTGCAGGCGGCGGCCGGATCGCTCGAGGCAGCCTCGTCGATGCGCTTGCCGGCGGCGTCCCAGCAGGCGTCGTTGGCGCCCGCGGGCTTGTTGCGCACCACCTTGTCGGTCGATGGCGCGGACGTGTCGGCGGCCATGTTGTCCAGCCACTTGTTGATGAGGTCGAGCGAGGCCGACATGTAGTCGACTCCTGACTTCGAGCCCAGCGTCCAGATTATCTGGTTGTCGCTGCGGCCGTTGGCACGCTGCAGCCTTGCGCGGATGATCAGGTCCTGCATCGTGTCGTGGATGTCGCCCACCGAATCGGCGTTGCCGCGCTGCGTGACGATCGGGATGTTCGCCAGCCCCGGCCCCTTGAGGCTGTTCTTGAAGCCGCCCGAGTAGGTGGCCTTCAGCGCGTCGAGGTCGGCCTCGGAGCGCGCGGCCTGCGTGTTGCCGTCGCCGTCGTAGCCGCCGACCTTCTCGTTGAGGTCGAGGAACTCCTTCACCGAGATCGCGCCGCTGTTGAGCGCAGCCAGGCCGTACTGGACGCCGGTGTTGTCGATGGGGCGCCGGGCCTCCTGCGTGCCTGCGCGCTTGCCCAGCAGGTTCACGTTGGTCTGGAACAGATCGCAGCGGATGCCGTTGGGGTTGGTCGCGCGGTTGAACACGTTCGACGCGTTGGCCGGCTCCAGGAAGCCGCAGCCCGGTGCGTTGTCGGACTTGATGATGCTCGCGAACGAGAGGTCCCAGGCCAAGCAGGTGTTGGTGTTGAAGCCGTTCACCGCGTTCTGCTTGGCCGTCGTCCAGGTGGCTGTGTCGAGCTTGTAGACGTTGTTGAGCAACCGGCACTCCATCACCTCGGGCATCAGCGTCTCGGGGAACGAAACGATCGGCTGGATGCCGTCGAGCAGGCCCGGGTAGAGCTGTGCGATCAGGTATTGCTGGATGGCGCCGCCCGAGCCGCCGAAGCCGACGGTCCACTTGGGCACGGCGCCGAACTCCTCGATCACGTGCTCCTTCAGCATCATCAGCGTCTCGCCCTGCAGGTGCGGGTTGGCGTGCTGGTTGTTCCAGAGCTCGGTCGAGTTCATGAAGGCGAAGCCGCGCGAGAGCTGGATGTGGCCCGCGTCTCCGAGGATCGACTCGATGGGGTGCACGCCCTGGTTGTACTGGGCGGAGCCACAGCAGTCGAAGTACACGACCAGCTTCCTGTTCCATCCGGGGCCCGGCTTCCAGGTTGCAGGAGCGTTCTTGGCGGGGTTGTCGAGCACCGCGAGCCGGTACACGCCGCGGTTGATGGTGCCGGACTCCACGCGCACGATGTAGGGCACGGTGTTGCCATCGTTGGTGGTCGTGGTCGCGAGGTCGGCAGGGCGCGTGCCCGTCGGGTCCGAAAGCGGTTTGAAAGCATTGGAGGTGCTGCGGTAGTACCAGACCACCTGCGTCGCAGCCGAACAGTCGGCATCGAGCGGCGCGCCCAGGCCGTTCTGCACCGTGCGGCATTCATAGGGCGAGATGTGCGGGCCCGAAAGGATCGGGCCTGTGATCGGGTAGTTGACCAGCTTGACCTCGGTGCGCTGCGCACTGTTGTCGGCATTGCTCACCACCAGCGAATTGGTGCTGCCGGTGCTGCTAGACGCATCGGTCGTGAGCCCGGTGACGAGGCCGCGCAGCACGCGGGCCGTGCTGTCTGCCACCGGCACCTGCGCGCTCACGTCCTTGCCGTTGAGGCTCACGCGCACCTTGTCGAGCGCGACGCCCACGGGTGCCGTGATCTCGAGCAGCGTGTCGCCACCGCTGATCATGTCGGGCGCCGACGAGAGCGTCTTCACCTGGAAGGCCGCTGGCGTCGGCGTCGAAGGCGGCGGGCTGGCGCCGGGAATGAACGAGAAACCGGGGCCGCTGTCGGAGCCTCCCCCGCATGCGGCGACCAGCAGTGCGCCGGCCATCGCGACGAGCCCGGCCGCAACGGCACGGGAGGGGCGAGGCCACGGAAAAACCCGCTTGCGCGGGCGGCGGGGTGTAGCGAACATGAACGTCTCCTGTGTTGTATGTCCTTGAAAGAATACGAATGGACGTTCCGGGCCGCGGTCGTTGCGACGACAGATGACGCGCGAATTGCTACAGGTAATCCCTGATCCCCACGATCCCGCCGGCGAGCCTGCCGCCCTGCAGGCGATGGAGGAGATGGTGCGGCGCTCCAGGTGGGCGTCGGCTCTTTCGCACGCCGATCTGGAACATGTGCTCGGCAGCATGCAGGAGCGGCAGTTCGCGCGCGGCGGCTGCATCGCGCGTGCGGGGGAACTGGTCGAGCACTGGATGGCGCTGATCGACGGCTTCGCCAAGATGTCGGTGGCCTCGGAAGACGGGCGGGTGTCGACGCTGACCGGCGTTTCGGCTGGCGTGTGGTTCGGCGAAGGCTCGCTCTTCAAGCACGAGGCCCGCCGCTACGACGTGTTCGCGCTGCGGCCCGCCCGCGTGGCACTCATGCCGCGCCGGACCTTCGAATGGCTGCGTGGCACCAGCGTGCCTTTCAACCACTACTTGCAGGACCTGCTCAACGCACGCCTCAGCCTCTTCATCGGAGCGCTGGAGCACGAACGCCTGCTCGACACCGACGCGCGCGTCGCGAACTGCCTGGCGAGCCTGTTCAATCCTGAGCTCTATCCCCATGCGCCTCGGTTCCTCGAAGTGGGGCAGATCGAGATCGGACTGCTCGCGAACGTGTCGAGGCAGCGCGTGAACGTCGCGCTGCAGCGCTTCCAGGCGCTGGGGCTCATCCGGCTCGAAAAGCGCGGGCTGACCGTGCTGGACCCCGCAGGCCTGCGCGGCTACAGGGCAACGTGCAACTGTGCGCTCGCCGAAGAGGGCGGGCGCCACGGCTCAGGTGCTGCGTAGCTGGCGCGTGCCGACGGGCGTCTCCGGGCCCGTGCGCACGTTGCGCTCGATGAACTCCCGCGCAATCGCCTCGACGTTCGCCGGCGGCGGTGTGTTGAAGGACATGCGGTACTTCAGCAGCTTGCCGTTGCGCACCGCAAGGTAGGTGAACGAGTCGTAGGCCTTGCCGTCGCGCGCATGCACGAGGCGGAACGAGACACTGCGAAAAGTCAGCCCTTCGATGCGGACGTCCCTCGTCGGGCCGATCCGCGCGCTTGCATACACGCCCTGCGCTGCGGCGCGCCGCACCTCGGCGATGGTGCTTCGGAAGTGATCGTCGAACTGCGGATCGCCGACGCCCGGCTGCCAACTGCGGTTCATGTCGTAGACATAGACGTCGATCCAGCCCAGGCTGCTCTCGAATCGATGGCTGTTGCCCAGTCCGGCGTTCAGCGCTTCGTACGACTTGGAGTTGATGTAGCGCCACTGCACCCCGGTCGGCTGGGCCGGCGCCGACTCGGTCGCGGCATCCGTGGCTGAAGGCGTCGTACCCGGAGCGCTGGCACATGCGCACAGGAGCGCGGAGAGGAACAGAGCGAACAGCAGCCTCATGAACTGGCTCCGAAGAAGGTGAAGCCGGATGCTACGTGATCGGAGGCTGGACGAAGGCGTACTAGCGCGAGGCTTCGTGTGCGGTTGCCACCTTGCGTGGGCAATGCTCAGGGAGCATGGACTGGAGCGGGTGAAGGGAATCGAACCCTCGTATGAAGCTTGGGAAGCTGCCGTTCTACCATTGAACTACACCCGCATTTCATAACCCGTTGATTTCTAACGAGTTATCGACCTAAGTGCCTGATTCTACAGAGGAAAGAAGTCTTTTCGACTTCGACCGTGTTCCAAAACTCACCCGGTCACACCCCTGTCCACTTGACACCTTGGCGTAGATTTCGGCGTTAGTTTTTTGATAGAAACTGCACCCGAAACCACCCGCCGTCCGCATGCCTGCGAGCGACGACAGCCGGGAGTATAGGGGCATGTTGTTCGACGTTCGCTGTCAAGCAGCTCAAGCCTGGCGAGCATCTCGTCGTGGAGGGTTGCGAGGGGCTGCGCCTCGTCCCGTCCGCCTCGAGGGATGGCATGGACCTACCGCTACAAGCAGCCGGGAACGGGACGGATGAAGCAGACCTGGATCGGGCCGTATCTGATCGTCGCTCGGGACGTCAATGATGCATTTGCTGGCGGCCCGTATTTCCAGTCCTTTACTGTGGAACTGCGACTGGAAGACTGGGTGTATAGCTACTCGGAACTTGGTCCCTCCGGTCCCGACATTGCCAGCGCGCCAATAGATCGCTTCCACATGAGGACGCTTCGGGCCAACGAGATCAGGCCGCTCGATTTGACGGCTGACCTTCAGCGGCTCTCTGACTTCCTGAATCTCCGAGATCACGGGTTCCATTTCTACCACCTACCCAACGGCTGAACGCGCTCATTCGAAATCGACCTCAGCCTCCTCGTAGTTGCCTTCATCATCGAACCGGATCACCACCGTCGAGGCACCGTAGAAGGCCTGAGTCGCATCGCGGCACTCAAGATATCCGCCGTCGGGAAAGCTGATGCAAAGTACCTGCGGCTCCATCGCCGCGGCGGCGGAGTCCACCTCACTTGCATAGCGGCGACGATCTTCTTCACTCGCCTCTGATCCCGCTGCTTCTGCTATCTCATCCGCAGCCTGTCGTCTGAGTTGTGCTTCGTTCTTCAACACCTTGGGCAGCAGCGCCTTGGCGTAGGCGATTGATTCGATCTGGCGTTCGCGGGAATGAGCTTCCTCGTCGAGGTCGATGAGCAGGCGGACGTGGTGCGTACCGACCTGAATGTCGCCCACCCATTCGGAAGTCTCCCAGGAAAGACTGCCGAGGACCGGGTCGAGGTTTTCGGCGAGAAGTTCTTCTGCGTGCGCCATATTCAAGTGCTCGTCTGATTGCTGATTGGGGCGGCGGCTCGTTGCCTGTGTCTTCTGGCGGGACGGTGCCACCCGGGTTGCTCGACCGGTTCGCGCTGCATGAATCCCTCACCCAAAAACATGCCGGTTCGATGGCGGCCCCGGGAAGCAGAAAGCCCGCAGGACGCGGGCCGTTCCTCACACCGTCGGGGCTCAATACTGCAGGGCGTAACCCAGCAACCACTCCATCGTGCCTTGGCCTTCGCAGTCGGCTTGGTTGGAGGCGAAGTGGTGTGTCCTGCTGGCGTCGTAGCAGCGGTACAGGGGGTAGTGTTCGGCTGCGGTGATTGGAAGTCGGAGAAGCCATCGCCGCTGTCGCCACTGAGTGTGGAAATGGGAGTGGTCGCGCCTCCCATGCTCCAGGGTTCGAGGCCCGTCGCATAGTTGCTTGTCGCGTTGGCGGAGAAGCCGCGTCGTTCGTTGTTGGACAGCTTGACTTGGCTGAATGTCGTGTCGAGATCGCTGGCGGCCGGCCCCCGGATTGGTGCCGCGATCAGTGTCCGCTACTTTCTCGGCCAGTCCAGCGGTTGCGGGGTGCTGAACTCAAGCACAGGAGAGCCGTTCTGGTAGGCATTGAACTGCACCAGTATCTTCTGCGCCTTTTTGGCCGAGGCAATGAACTTCGCAGCTCCCTGGAGAAAGATGGTCTGGCTGCTGTGGTCGGACGGACCGTTTCCGCTAAATCTGACCGGAGGAGCGTCGTCGAACTTGACGGTGACCTTGCAGTCGTAGCTGCTGCAAAGCATCTGCCCCTTGTCAATTGAGATCAGGACATCGAGACCGTATTGTGGGTGCTGACGAACAGTTATGTAGCCTCTGTTTGTTCCCTTGTACGGGAAGTCGAAATTGAGGCTGTTGTCAGATACCGTTTGAGCCTCCGCCGACTTCTTTCCCGTCATCTTGTCGGTGGAAGCTTCATAGTTCCAGCCCACGGCGTGCGCCATCGAGCATGCGGCTGCCAACAAGGCGATGCCGAGTCTTTTCATTCCCTCACTCCTTTGGTTCGAGCCCATATCCTAACCTTTGGTTACGGACCACTCGTGGGCGAGAACCCTGCTATTTCGGTTGAGGTGGGAAGAACCGCTCAATGTCCGCAATGGTCTGCTCGATGAGCGCCGTGCCCTCCGGATGCTCGCCCAGATCCAACAGCAGGTTGGCCAGATTCTTTCGAAGAGTCGGCCGCTGCTGAGCGGCGATCTGGGCCAGGTACTCCACCAGCGCTCGCACTGACGGCTCGGCATCAGCTCCGACGAGCTTGAGCGGCGCTCGCTCGGTCTTCGGCCCCTTGCCAGTCTCCAGCCATTCCGGCGAGACACGCAGGCGCCCTGGCGATGGACACGAGTTCCCGCGGGCGTTGCCTCAGGCCGGACTCGATGTTGCCGATGGCGCTCTGCTTCACACCAGCCTCGTCTGCCAGCCGAACCTGGCTCCAGCCAATCTCGCATCTCTGCTCTCCGATGCGACTGCCGATGGACATCGTCGCTACCGCTTCGCTTTCCTGAGTCCGCGTGGCATCGCGAGCATCGCGGCCTGCTGCGAGCGTGATCATGTTCAGGCCGGCCTCCAAGGTCTCCGGACCGTCACCCGACGGGCCGCGGCTACACTCCACACGTCGAAATGGCAGGCTTGGTCTGGGTAGGCCCAAGCCCTTTCCTTCTCTTCAAAGGAAAGCTCTGGCCGCGCACGCAGTGCGTGACCCCCGACAGTCCCGCGCCGCCGTGCGCTTTGCGGGCCTGTCCAGTGCCATCGACGGTGAGTGGCTCGTTCAGGTCCTTGTTGACGGAGCCATTCCATGACCATCCAGCATCCCTCCAAACCCATCGTTCTCATTCACCTGGCCGCCAGCGTACAGGGCCGTGCCGTCGTGCGCGCCGCGCTGGCTCGGGGGTTCCGAGTGCGAGCTCTGGTGCGTGACCGCGCCCGAGCCGACGCGTTGCCATCGGGCCCAGTCGAATGGGTCGAAGCCGACCTCGACGATTCAGAGGCCTTGCGCGCCGCCAGTGCCGGAGTGGGCCATGCCGTGCTGCAGGTGCCGACCGGCCCTGCCGACACGATGGCCGCCCAGGCGGCCCGTGCCGCCACCGCGCTGGTCGATGCTGGCCTGCGTTCCATCGTGCTCAAGCTGGCCAGTGCGAGCAGGCCCACTCAGTGCGCCGAACCGAGTTTCGTCGGCAACGCCCGCGTCGAAGATGCCGTGCGGCGAGCCGGTCTGGCCTGCGTCACGGTCCGGCCCACGATGTACCTGGACAACCTGCTCAAACCGTCGGCACGCCGGGAGATCGTCGAAGACGGAGTTTTCTCACCGCCGATCGCAGCCTCTCAGCGCATTGCCTGGACATCTGTCGATGACTGCGCCCGTGCAGCGGTTGAGTTGTTGGAGTGCAGCGCCACGGGCGACTACCGCATCGCGGGGCCGCAGAGTCTTGATGGCGATGAGCTTGCGGCCTGTATCTCCGCAGGTCTTGGCCGACCCGTCGCCTACCGCGCACAGGCCATTGACGTGTTCGAACGTGAGGTCGATGCCACCATGGGCGCGGGGATGGGGAAGCGCATTGGCTCGAAGTTTCGATATTTCGAGGCCCACCCTGAAGAGGCGGACTCGATCCTGTCCCGGCCTTACACGCCTCAAAGTGGCTTGGAAGAATTCAAACCCACCGACGTGCAGACATGGATACGTGTGCACCAGCGGGACTTTCTTTGCGATGGCGAGCCCCAATAACCAATTGCCGCGGTGATGACTGCGCCGTCAGCGCACAAGCAGGTTCAGGCAGGCGGCAATACTGAAAGCCAGAAGCGCAGGCTTGATGCGGCGGTCCGTGAGCGTGATCGATACAGGTCCCGCGATTGACGACGCAGCGCCCGCGGCGGAAGAAGAGCCAGCCGAGGCCTGATTCTTGGCGTAGGTTTTCAGTGAAACTGCGGTGTTTCACTGGCGGGCGTGCTCTTACCATCGAACTACACCCGCATCTGACAAGCCGCCGATCGAAAGCCTGCCGTCGACGACAACCTGGAGCACAGATGCATGTCGTTCGAGGCTCGCGCTGCCGTGCGGGCCATTCGACCCCAAACGCCCACCGAGCATGAACCCCAAGTCCGCAAAAATCGCCCTTCAAGCTTTCTTCGTCCTCTCCACGGGCTCGGCCTTCGCTGGCAGCATCACATGCACTCCTGCTCCTGCCGGCGCAGGCCCGGCCTCCTGGATCCGCCGGATCGCCATCGACGACCACTCGCGCACGGTCAACATGGACGTGGTGCGTCACAGGACGAAGGAAGCGGACACCATGGGCAAGATCAGGGCGGACCTGCTCGGCATCGAGGAGACCCCGGGCGGGGAGCCTGCCTACGTGTTCAACGCAATTGCCGCTGACGGCGCCGAAGTCACGCATCTCTTCAGGCTGCACAAGGCCGGCGAATGGCGGCTGGCGAGTGCGGGTGTCGTGTTCGTCGGCAAGGTGCCGACGTTGCGGACGATCGAGCCCGGCAAGGTCTTCGACTGCAAGCGCTCAGAGCTCGGATAAGCGCTTCTGCGCTCGCCCTCTAAATATTTTTCGAACGCTGCCTCTTTGGTGGGCACCGTGTTGCAGGCCAAGCCCAGCAACGCTTCCGAGCGATGCACACACAGTTTTCCACAGCATTGTCCCCATCGGAACGGGAAAACCCGTCATCGGCTTGTGCTAGGCGATCTGGGTGGGATCGGATGCTGGAAAAGGTAGGTGCAGGGTAGGCGGGCGCCGACAGACTGCGCTGCCCTCGGGGAGGAACATGCAATTCACCGCATCCCTGCGGAAAGGAGCGTGAAATGACGTTCGACTTCCTGTTTCGACCGAATCACACCGCGTACCTGCGGCGCGCGGCAGCCCTCCTGGAAGAGGCGCAGATGGCGCGCATCGAGCACCAGGCTGCGGCGGAGCACCACAGTGCGCTTGCCCGGATGTACGCCGAACGCGTCCGGCGTCTTGAGAACGAGCTCTATCGCCAGCCTCAGGGCGCGGCGCGTGGGGCAGGGCCTTCGGCTGAAGCTGGTGGCTCCCCGGACGAGCGGCCCCAGCTGTATTCGCTGGACGGGAGCCGGAAGCCCGGCCTGAGCTCGGCGATCTGAGCACTGCGGGCCGGCGCGGGCAAGCCAGGCACCCGGCATGGTCGGGGCGTTGGTCGCGTGCGCCTGTCACGCATACCCGCACGGGCAAAAAAATACCCGCCGGAGCGGGTTGCGAGTGCCCCTCGGGGGCATGCTCTAAGTACTGACAGAGAGCTCTTCTTTTATGCGGCCCTGTTGCGTGACAGCATCGGTATCGTCGTTGCCGGCCTTGACAGGCCGTGTCAGCCGGGAGCAGGCAGTCGCCGTAGGACACTCCTCAGACCGTGAACTAGTTGGCAGTTTTGCGGGGTTGCCCAGCCCTCGAATGCCCATCAGCCGGACTAGTCGCTCCGAAGTGTCGGTCCCGTCCGACAAGGCTGCGGCACATGAAGCCCTAGATTTTGTGGGCTCGCTTGAAGTGCGAGTTCTCTGTGCGTGACAGCACTGAAGAGGTTCAGCCCAGCCTTCGCGCTGGGTTTTTTTTGCGCGGCGCCTTCGTTTTCCCTTCTCCTTTCAGAAAAGTTCGAAGCGGAAGGTGGTCGTCTGCGGCTGGCTCAGCAGCGGGGTCGCGACCTCGCTCGCATGCTCCCAGGCCTCGCGCCAGATGCGGGCATGGGTGATCTGGGTTTCGCTCATCGAATCGATGCCGAATTCGAGCAGGTTCTGCCATGCCCGGTGGCATTTCAGGAGGCGCGAAGAGGGCCCGATGCGCTCTTCGAGCAACCGCAGGAACGTGAAGCGCACCTCCATCAGGTCGCGAATGGTGAGGTTGGCGCCCTCCAGACGGACGGTGTAGAGCTGCTCGCGGTTGGCTGTGTGATCGAACATCGGACGCGCATGCAACAAGGCCGCGAGCGGATTTGCCGGGAGCGCATGCGACCGCGCTTGTCCGAAGGTCTCAGGCCTTGCCTCTGTCTGGATAGAAGGGGGCCGGAAATATTAGCCAAGCGCCTGTTGAGCGAAATGGAATCGGCGTTCCGGTTTGTCGCCATGCGCGACCCCCGCGCGGCAGTCAGCGCAGGAACACGTGCTCCATGAACTGCCTGATCGGATACTGGATCACGGTCTGCACCTTCGCCGGCAGTTCCAGCGGCCGCATCAGCATCTTGAGCGTGGTGCCCGGACTCAGGTGGGTGCGGATGGTGCCGTTCATGTCGGCGCTCAGCCGCTGCACGTAGGCGATGTCGTCGGCGCGCTCCGGCGAACGCGTCCTGACCACATGGCGGATCGCGCAGTCGGCGTCCTCGCTCTTGAGTTCGAGCGTGCGCCGGCCGATGGTGCCCAGCACGCGCAGGCGGCCCAGCTTCTCTTCTTCTCGGTAGCGCCGGTAGTAGCGGTAGAAGTGCTTGTAGTGGTTGACTTCGTCGGTGGCGATGCGGGTCGCAAGGTCCTGCAGGACCGGCTCGTCGGTGCTGCGGGCCATGGCCCGGTAGTAGGTGGCGGTGCCGGTCTCGACCACGCAGCGGGCGGTCATCTCGAGGCCCCGGGTGGGGGCGAGCAGCTCGACCTTGCAGTAGGTCGCGTACTCCTCCAGGAAGTTGCGGTAGGCGGTGTCCCAGTCGAATTCCGGCCACACGTGGCGCACGTAGGCGCGAAGGGCCTTGCCGTGCTGCAGTTCCTCGAGTTCCCAGTGCTGGGAGAGCCAGTCGGTGACCTCCTGGTCGCCCTTGAAGAAGTCGACCAGGTTGTGCGTGTACAGGTCGGAGCCGCTCTCGATGAAGGAGGCGGAGGTCACCAGGTAGAAGAGGTTCTCGTCCGGGCGTACCTTGTCGAGCGCGATGCGCGAGAAATCCAGGTCTTCGATCGTCCAGTGCCTCTCGGCATCTTGGCTTGCCATGCGAACTCCTTGATCTTTTTGTCCGTACAAGTACGGATGGCGCAGACCGTCGTTGGTTCTCGTTTTTTGCGCCAGGACACATATTAGCCTTGGAGCGCGGATCGTGGTGTCGTCCGGGAGCCCTTGCCCGGCGTGGGCGGCATGGCCAAACCTATAATCGTTTGTTCAAGCAAATCAAGCAGTTAGGCCGGTTCGCCGCAGTGGGTTCGACATGAGGGTCGCCATCGCCGCGCCGCCCTCGACGGCAGAAGACGAATCCAAAGATGAGCCAGCCCACATTCACGGTCGCGGACATCCGCAAGACCTTTATCGATTTCTTCGCTTCCAAGGGCCACACGGCGGTCCCGTCGAGCCCGCTCGTGCCGGGCAACGACCCGACGCTGATGTTCACCAATTCGGGCATGGTGCAGTTCAAGGACGTGTTCCTCGGCACCGACAAGCGCCCCTACAAGCGCGCAGCCTCCGTCCAGGCCTGCCTGCGCGCCGGCGGCAAGCACAACGACCTCGAGAACGTGGGCTACACGGCCCGCCACCACACCTTCTTCGAGATGCTGGGCAACTGGAGCTTCGGCGACTACTTCAAGCGCGAATCGCTCAAGTGGGGCTGGGAGCTGCTCACGCAGGTCTACAAGCTGCCCGCCGACAAGCTCCTGGCCACCGTCTACCACGAGGACGACGAGGCCTACGACATCTGGACCAAGGAAATCGGCCTGCCGCCCGAGCGCGTGATTCGCATCGGCGACAACAAGGGCGGCAAGTACAAGTCCGACAACTTCTGGATGATGGCCGACACCGGCCCCTGCGGCCCGTGTTCCGAGATCTTCTACGACCACGGCCCGCACATCCCCGGCGGCCCCCCGGGCAGCCCCGAGGAAGACGGCGACCGCTTCATCGAGATCTGGAACCACGTGTTCATGCAGTTCGACATGCAGCCCGACGGCAGCGTGGTCAAGCTGCCCGCGCCCTGCGTCGACACCGGCATGGGCCTGGAGCGCCTGGCCGCGATCCTGCAGCACGTGCACAGCAACTATGAGATCGACATCTTCGAGGCGCTGATCAAGGCCGCCGCGAAGGCGACCGGCACGCAGGACCTGTCGAACAACTCGCTCAAGGTGATCGCCGACCACATCCGCGCCACCTCGTTCCTGGTGGCCGACGGCGTGATCCCGTCGAACGAAGGCCGCGGCTACGTTCAGCGCCGCATCATCCGCCGCGCGATCCGCCACGGCTACAAGCTGGGCCAGAAGAAGCCCTTCTTCCACAAGCTGGTGCCCGAGCTCGTCAGGCTCATGGGCGAGGCCTATCCGAAGCTGGTGGCTGACGAGAAGCGCATCACCGACACGCTGAAGGCCGAAGAAGAACGCTTCTTCGAGACCCTGGCCAACGGCATGGAAATCCTCGACGCGGCGCTGGCCGGCGGTGCCAAGACGCTGCCTGGTGACGTGGCCTTCAAGCTGCACGACACCTACGGCTTCCCGCTCGACCTCTCGGCCGACGTGTGCCGCGAGCGCGGCGTGAGCGTCGACGAAGCCGGCTTCGCTGCCGCCATGGAAAAGCAGAAGGCCGCGGGCCGTGCCGCCGGCAAGTTCAAGATGGACCGCAACGTCGATTACGCCGGCGCGGGCAACACCTTCACCGGCTACGAGCGCCTGGAAGAAAGCGCCAAGGTCGTCGCGCTGTACTTCGAGGGCTCCGCCGTCGACGAGCTCAAGGAAGGCCAGAGCGGCATCGTCGTGCTCGACACCACGCCCTTCTACTCGGAAAGCGGCGGCCAGGTCGGCGACCAGGGCGTGCTCGTGGCCGAAGGCGTGCAGTTCGGCGTGGAAGACACGCAGAAGATCAAGGCCGACGTGTTCGGCCACCATGGCACCCAGACCCAGGGCACGCTGAAGGTCGGCGACACGGTCAAAGCCGCGGTCGACACCGCCCGCCGCGCCGCCACCATGCGCAACCACTCGGTCACCCACCTGATGCACAAGGCCCTGCGCGAAGTGCTCGGCGGACACGTGCAGCAGAAGGGCTCGCTGGTCGACGCGGACAAGACGCGCTTCGACTTCGCGCACAACGCGCCCGTCACGCACGAGCAGATCCTCGAGATCGAGAAGCGCGTGAACGCCGAGATCCTCGCCAACACCGAGACGCACGCCCGCGTGATGGACATGGAGTCGGCCCAGAAGACCGGCGCGATGATGCTGTTCGGCGAGAAGTACGGCGAGACCGTGCGCGTGCTCGACATCGGCACCAGCCGTGAGCTGTGCGGCGGCACCCACGTGGGCCGCACGGGCGACATCGGTCTCTTCAAGATCGTCAGCGAAGGCGGCGTGGCCGCCGGCGTGCGCCGCATCGAGGCCGTCACCGGCGCGAATGCGCTCTCTTACCTGCAGGACCTCGAATCGACCGTGCAGAGCGTGGCTGCCACGCTCAAGTCGCCGGCCGCCGAACTGCAGGGCCGGCTCTCGCAGGTGCTGGAGCAGGTGAGGGCGCTCGAGCGCGAAGTGGGCGCGCTCAAGGGCAAGCTCGCGTCGTCGCAGGGCGACGAGCTCGTGTCGCAGGCGGTGGACGTCAAGGGCATCAAGGTGCTGGCCGCCAAGCTCGACGGCGCCGACGCCAAGACGCTGCGCGAGACCATGGACAAGCTCAAGGACAAGCTCAAGACCGCCGCCATCGTGCTTGCTGCCGTCGACGGCGACAAGGTGCAGATCGCAGCCGGCGTCACCGCCGACAGCACGGGCAAGGTCAAGGCCGGCGAGCTGGTCAACTTCGTGGCCCAGCAGGTCGGCGGCAAGGGCGGCGGCAAGGCCGACATGGCCATGGCCGGCGGCACCAACGCGGCGGGCCTTCCGGCCGCGCTGCAGTCGGTGCAGGCCTGGGTATCCGAGCGCGCCTGACGGCCGGCAGCATCACCGGAACGAGCACGCCACCCATGCCAGAAGCGATCCCCGGTGAAGTGCTTGTGATGGGGGCGGGCACCATCGGGTGCTTCATCGGCGGCAGCCTCGCGGCCGCAGGCGTGCCCGTTACTTTCGTCGGCCGTCCGCGCGTGCTCGAGAAGCTCGCCAGGCACGGCCTGACGCTCACCGACATCGACGGCGCGAAGCGCACGCTGCCTGCCGATTCGCTGCGCCTTTGCGGGCAGGTGCCCGCCGGTGCGAAGCCCGCCCTGGTGCTGCTGTGCGTGAAGAGCGGCGCCACGGCCGAGGCCGCGGGCGAACTGGCCTTCTCGCTGCCGGCGGGCACGGCGGTGATCTCGCTGCAGAACGGCATCTCCAACTGCGCGGCGGCTGCGCAGACCGGTCCTTCGCTCAACGTGCGCGCCGGCATGGTTCCCTACAACGTCGCCGAGATCGGCCCGGGCGCCTTCCACCGCGGCACCGGCGGCCGTCTGGCTGCGGAAGACGACGCCGTGCTGCGCCCCTGGGTCCCGGTGTTCGAGCGCGCCGGCGTGCCGCTCGACCTGCATGCCGACCTGCTGCCCGTGCAGTGGGGCAAGCTGATGCTCAACCTCAACAACCCCGTCAACGCGCTCTCGGGCCTGCCGCTGCGCGAGGAGCTGATGCAGCGCGGCTACCGCCGCTGCTTCGCTTCGCTGATCGACGAGGCGCTGGGCGTCCTCAAGGTTGCGGGCATTGCGCCCGCGCAGGTCGCGGCGGTGCCGGCGCACCGGCTGGCCGGCCTGCTGCGGCTGCCCGACTGGATCTTCCGCATCGTCGCGGCGCGCATGCTGCGCATCGACGCCAAGGCGCGCTCCAGCATGGCCGACGACCTCGCGCTGGGCCGCCGCACCGAGATCGACGCGCTCAGCGGCGAGGTGGTGCGCCTCGCGCGCGAGCATGGCCTGAGCGCGCCGCGCAATTCGCGCATGGTTTCGCTGCTCGAGGCCTGGCCTCAGCAGCCGAAGCGCTGGACGGCACGGCAATTGCAGGACGCGCTGGGCCTGTAGCGCTAAGGTCAGGAGCCAGACAGCGCACCGGCCGGCAGGTGTGGCACGATTGATCGATTGCTCTTGCGGGGTGCGAATGTCGTTGATGCGTCTGCTCTTCCTGCTCGCCCTGTCTGGCTTGGCCGTCTACCTGGTCGACTTCTACAGTTTTGCCCTTGCTCATTCGGCCGCTGGCATTCTGGCCGTACTGCTTTGTCCAGGCATCTTGGTCTTTGTTTCCAACTGGCTGACTGGCGTGTCGGGATGGGGCGCTGCCGTGGCCCTCAACGCCGTCTGTTACGAGTTGGTCTTTCGACTCGTTCTGCGTAGGCGCAAAGCGCTCCTCGATCGCGAGAGCGACAGGGGCGCAACGACGGATGGAAGCGCCCACCATCAGCATTGAATTGCAGCAGGACCAATGCAGCCAGCACCTCGCACTCCATGAAAGCATTGCTGAAGATCGCTCTGGTGATCGGCTCCCTGGTCTTTGGAGGCTGGCTGTTTCCAATGCTGGTCTGCGCACTTCCCGGAATTTCGGATTCGCTGGTTTGTGGTCACAATTTTTGGATATTGATCCCGCCATGCGCGCTGCTTGGCGCGATTGCTGCATGGGTCGCTGTGCAGCGAATCCGATAGGGCGTCTTGCAATCAACCACGATCCGAACTCATCGGACTAGCCGGCTTTGTTTGCACGCGCCTTCGGGAAACATCGCTGCAGTTTCAAAGGGGTTGTTCTGATGCAGGTCCTGATTCTCGGCAGCGGTGTCATCGGCACCTCGATCTCTTACTACCTGGCGCACGCCGGGCACGAGGTGACGGTGCTGGAGCGCCAATCGGCGCCGGCGCTCGAAACCAGCTTCGCCAATGCGGGCGAGGTGTCGCCCGGCTATTCGGCACCCTGGGCCGGGCCCGGCGTGCCGGTCAAGGCGATCAAGTGGATGCTGATGCAGCACAGCCCGCTGGTCATCAAGCCGATGCTCGATCCGGCCATGTGGCGCTGGGGCCTCTCGATGCTGCGCAACTGCACGCAGGCGCGCTACGAGGTCAACAAGAGCCGCATGGTGCGGCTCGCCGAGTACAGCCGCGATTGCCTGAAGGCGCTGCGCGCGGACACCGGCATCGCCTACGACGAGCGCATGCAGGGCACGCTGCAGCTCTTTCGCACGCAGCAGCAGCTCGACGGCACCTCGAAGGACGTCGAAGTGCTGCAGGCCTCCGGTGTGCCCTACCAACTGCTCGACCGCGAAGGCTGCGTGCAGTATGAGCCGGCGCTCGCGGCGGTGAAGGGCAAGTTCGTCGGCGGCCTGCGGCTGCCGGGCGACGAGACCGGCGACTGCTTCAAGTTCACCCAGGCGCTGGCGAAGCTGGCCGAGGTCGAGGGCGTGAAGTTCCGGTTCGGCGTGAACATCCAGGCTCTCGAGCACGACGCTGCCAGGGGCGTGACGGCTGTGCGCACCGACGCGGGCAGCTTCACCGCCGAGCGCTATGTCGTCGCACTCGGCAGCTACTCGCCGGCGCTGGTCAGGCCGCTGGGCATCCGGCTGCCGGTGTATCCGGTCAAGGGCTTCTCGATCACGGTACCGATCACCGATGCGGGCGGCGCGCCCGAGTCCACCGTGATGGACGAGACCTTCAAGGTCGCGGTCACGCGCCTGGGCGACCGCATTCGCGTGGGCGGTACGGCGCAGCTCTCGGGCTTCGACCTGCGGCTCAACGAGCGGCGGCGCGACACGCTCGAACACGTCGTGACCGATCTCTTCCCGCGAGGCGGCAACGTGCGCGACGCCTCCTTCTGGACCGGCCTGCGTCCCATGACGCCCGACGGCACGCCGGTGATCGGCGCCACCCGCGTTCCCAACCTGATGCTGAGCACCGGCCACGGCACGCTCGGCTGGACCATGGCGGCGGGCACCGGCCGGGTGATGGCCGACCTGATCGAGGGCAGGGCGCCTGCGATCGACATGGAAGGCCTCACCGTGGCGCGCTACGGCGGCTGAGGCCTCGTTCTCTCTCTCAATCCAAACAGGGCGGCCCCAATAGGCCGCCCTGTTTTCGTTGCGATACAGGAATACGGGTTTTCCCTTAGTCATGAAGTTGTCTTCTTCGATATTCTTCGTGGCGTTCCATTAATAAATCGTTGTTTCTTTAGTGAAACAAACTTCGATCAGACGGACACGATGAAACCGACACGCCGCCATGCCATCGCCGCCGCCATTTCCATGGCCGCCGCTTGCGCCTCCGGACTCGCCTGGGCAGCCGACGGCTACCCGGCCAAGCAGATCACGCTGGTCGTCGCCTATCCGGCCGGCGGCGACACCGACGCGCTGGCGCGCCTGTTCGCGGAGAAGCTGTCGGCGCGCGTCGGCCAGACCGTGCTGGTGGACAACCGCCCCGGCGCCAGCGGCATCATCGGCAGCGCCTATGTGTCGAAGGCCGCGCCCGACGGCTACACGCTGCTGCTCGCGCCCAGCACCTTCTCGATTGCGCAGCTGGTGCTCAAGACCAACGGCTCGGGCTACGACGTGCTGAACGGCTTCACGCCGATCGTGCAGACGGGCAGCCAGCCGCTGTTCCTGGTGGCCGGCGGCAACAGCGGCCTCTCCACGCTGAAGGACGCCGTGGCTGCGGCCAAGGGCGGCAAGTCGCTGAGCTACGCGAGCCCGGGCAGCGGATCGCCGATGCACATCCTGGGTGAAATGTTCGCCCGCGCATCCGGAGTCAGCCTCGCGCACGTTCCATACAAGGGCGTGGCACCGGCCATCAACGACGTGCTGGGCGGCCACGTGCCGGTCACCTTCGTCACGCTGGGGCCGGTGGCGCCGTACCTCGCCGGCGGCAAGCTGCGCCCTCTGGCCGTGGCCTCGGCCCAGCGTTCGCCGCTCGCGCCCAACGTGCCCACGCTGGCCGAGCAGGGCTACAAGGACGTCGAGGTGACCGCCTGGAACGGCCTCTGGGGCCCGCGCAACCTGCCGCCCGAGATCGTGAAGACGCTCAACGGCCACTTCAACGAGATCCTGAAGATGCCCGAGATCGTCTCGCGCATGGCCGTGCTCGGCACCACGCCCGTGGGCGGCGACGCCGACGTGCTCGGCAAGACCAACGCCGCCGACTACGCGCGATTCGGCAAGGTCATCAAGGAGCTCGGCATCCAGGCCGACTGATCCGCACGACCGACCCACGCACCTCATTTCCATGACCGAACTCAAAGCCATAGCCGACCCCTCGAGCCTGCAGGCGCTGCTCGCCGAGATGCCCGCCAACCTGCTGGCCGGCCGCCGCGTGCTCGTGACCGGCGGCGCGCGCGGCCTGGGCCTCGCCTTCGCGCAATGCATCGCCGCCGCGGGCGCGAGCGTGGTGCTGGCCGACATCCTCGGCGAACTGGCCGAGACCGAGGCGAAGGCGCTGCGCGAAGCGGGCCGCAACGCCCATGCGCTGCCGGTCGACCTGGCCAACCCGGGCTCCGTGGTTGCCTGCGCCGACGAGGCCATCCGCCTGCTCGGCGGCCTCGACGGTCTCGTCAACAACGCCGCCATCACCAACTCCGGCGGCCGCGACGCGCACCAGCTCGAGATCGACGTGTGGGACCGCGTGATGAACGTCAACGTGCGCGGCAGCTGGCTCATGGGCCGCGCCTGCCGCGCCGCGCTGGCCGAAAGCGGCCGCGGCGCGATCGTCAACCTCGCCTCCGACACCGCGCTGTGGGGCGCGCCCAACCTGCTGGCCTATGCGTCGAGCAAGGGCGCGGTCATTTCCATGACGCGCTCGCTGGCGCGCGAGTGGGGCGGCGACGACATCACCGTCAACGCCGTGGCGCCCGGCCTCACGCTGGTGGAGGCCACCGAATACGTGCCGATGGCGCGCCACCAGAAGTACCTCGAAGGCCGCGCCATTCCGCGCGAGCAGCAGGCCGCCGACGTGTGCGGCGCCACCGTCTTCCTTCTCTCGGGGCTCGCGCGCTTCGTGACGGGCCAGCTGCTGGCCGTCAACGGCGGCTTCGCGATGCACTGAGAGCGAACCCACGCACCCGATTTTTCCGACCAAGGAGTCAACCCGATGAGCGACCTGTCCGAACAGCAGAAGATCAACCCCGCGGCCACCAGCACGCTGGCCCAGCCCGAAGGCAGCAGCCTCGCGGAGTGGATGAACACCCGCATCGCCCGCTACGAGACCCGCAAGTACGACTGGGACGCGCTGAAGTTCCAGGCCGACTTCGACCCCAAGTACCGCCGCGCCCAGATGCGCTACGTGGGCACCGGCGGCACCGGCGTCGCCGCCGACGTCAACACCGTGCCCGCCGAGCACTTCACCTTCTCGACCATGGTGATCCCCGCCGGCCACGAAGGCCCGCCGCACCTGCACACCGACGTGGAGGAAGTGTTCTTCCTGATCCGCGGCAAGCTCAAGGTGGTGATCGAGAAGGACGGCGAGCGCTTCGAGACCATCATGACCGACCGCGACCTGATCTCGGTGCCGCCCGGCGTGTACCGCGAGGAGATCAACATCGGCGACGAGGACGCGCTGATGTGCGTGATGCTCGGCGCGAAGAAGCCGGTGACGCCGACGTACCCGGCCGATCACCCCCTCGCCAAGATCAAGCGATAAGGCGAACCCCTCAGGCCCGCCCACTCCGTGCGGCCGCCGCCCCCTTGCAGGGGCGGTACCTGCGGCCCGGCAAGGCCGGTTCCGCGGTATTCCCGAAAAAAGACCCTCAGCCCATGAACCACGCTGCCCATCCTGATGCGCTCCTGCCAGCCTCCGAGCTGGCACGGCTCGACGCCCGCTTTCCGGCGCGCGATGTCGCGGTCGGCGGCGGCGCGGTGGTGTCGGTGCGCGAGTGCGGGCGGGGCGCGGCCATCGTGTGCCTGCACGGCATCGGCTCGGGCGCGGCATCGTGGATCGACACCGCCGCGCTGCTCGCATCACAGGCCCGCGTGATTGCCTGGGATGCGCCCGGCTACGGAAGCTCCACGCCGCTCGAGGCCGGTGCGCCGACCGCCGCCGACTACGCGGCGCGCCTGGGCGCCTTGCTCGATGCGCTGGAGATCGATTCGTGCGTGCTGGTCGGCCATTCGCTCGGTGCCATCACCGCCGCCTCGGCCGCGCGCAGCGATGCGCGCGTCCATCGGCTGGTGCTGGTCAGCCCGGCCATCGGCTACGGCGCGGCGTCTCGTGCGGAAGCCCGCGCCAGGGTCCGCGCCGAACGCCTCGCCACGCTCGACGAACTCGGCATCGCAGGCATGGCCGCGAAGCGTTCGGCCCGGCTGGTTTCCGACAACGCCTCCGAGCACGCCCGCCAGTGGGTGCGCTGGAACATGGCTCGGCTGAACGACCGCGGCTACCGCCAGGCGGTCGAGCTGCTGTGCAACGGCGACCTTCTGGCCGACCTGCCGCCGCCCATGCCGGTGCGCGTGGCCTGCGGCGCGCTCGACGTGGTCACGCCGCCGTCGGCCTGCGAAGAAGTCGCGCGCCAGTGCGGAGTGCCGCTCGAATTGGTGGAGGATGCGGGCCACGCCGGCTATGTGGAGCAACCACAGGCCGTCGCCAAGCTGCTGCGCGAATCGCTCGCCGGCTGACCGCAATCACACAGAGACATCCGAGGAAGGAACCACTGGCATGGCCAACAACAACAACGACGGCAACGAAGCGATTGAAGAGGGCGCCGACCGCTACAACGTGCCCGCGCTGGAGCGCGGGCTGCGCGTGCTGTGCGAGTTCAGCCGCGAAAGCCGCACGCTCTCGGCGCCTGAACTGGCGCGCCGCTTCGACCTGCCGCGCTCGACCGTCTTCCGCCTGCTCACCACGCTGGAGAACATGGGTTTTCTCGAGCGCACCGAGGGCGGTCGCGACTACCGCCTGGGCCTGGCCGTGCTGCGCCTGGGCTTCGAATACCTCGCCTCGCTGGAGCTCACCCAGCTGGGCACGCCGCTGCTCAACCGCCTGTGCGATGAGCTGCGCACACCCTGCAACCTGGTGGTGCGCGACGGCCGCTCCATCGTCTACGTCGCCAAGGTCGCGCCGCCCACGCCCTTCGCGAGCTCGGTCACCGTGGGCACGCGGCTGCCGGCCCATGCCACGGTGCTGGGCCGCATCCTGCTCGAAGACCTCACGTTGCCGCAGCTGCGCGCGCTCTACCCCGAAGACAAGCTCGAGACCTTCTCGCCGAGCACGCCCAAGACCGTGAACGAACTCTTCGACATGGTGCAGGCCGACCGCCAGCGCGGCTACGTGCTGGGCGAGGGCTTCTTCGAATCGAACATCTCCAGCATCGCCGCGCCGGTGCGCGACCACAGCGGCCACATCGTCGCCGCCCTGGGCGCCACCGTCACCGCCAGCCACATCGAGGAAAGCCGCATCGACGAGATGGTGCAGCGCGTGCGCGGCACGGCCGACGAGATCTCCGGCCTGCTCAATTACTCGCCCGCGCGCACCGCCAAGGTGGTGCCGCTGCGCTCCGCATGACCCTGAAACCATGACAGACCAGGCTCTTCCTTCCTTCTTCGCCGCCGATGCGCTGGCCGGCCGCGTGGCCGTGGTCACGGGCGGTTCGTCGGGCATCGGCCTGGCCATCGTCGAGCTGCTGCTGGGCTGCGGCGCCGCCGTCGCGCTGTGCGGCCGCAATGCCGAGCGGCTCGACGGCGCCGTGGCCGGCCTGCGCAGTCAGTTTCCGGACGCGAAGCTCTTCGCCCAGCCTTGCGACGTGCTAGATGCCTCCTCGGTGCGCGCCTTCGCCGCCGCCAGCGAAGCCGCGCTCGGCCCGGCCTCGATGCTGGTCAACAACGCGGGGCAGGGCAGGGTCTCGACTTTCGCGAACACCGACGACGAGGCCTGGACCGAAGAGCTGAACCTGAAATTCTTCTCCGTCATCAATCCCACGCGCGCCTTCCTGCCGCAGCTCGCGGCACAGCGTGCGGTGCTGGGCGATGCCGCCATCGTCTGCGCCAACTCGCTGCTGGCGCGCCAGCCCGAGCCGCACATGGTCGCCACCTCGGCCGCGCGCGCCGGCCTGCTGAACCTCGTGCGTTCCATGGCGACCGAATTCGCGCCGCAGGGCGTGCGCGTCAACGGCATCCTGATCGGCCTGGTGGAGTCGGGCCAGTGGCGCCGCCGCTTCGAGGCGCGCGAAGACAAGTCGCTCGACTGGGCCGCCTGGAGCGGCCAGCTCGCGAAGAACAAGCACATCCCGCTGGGTCGCCTGGGGCTTCCGACCGAAGCCGCGCGCGCGATCCTTTTCCTCGCTTCGCCCCTCGCGTCGTACACGACGGGCAGCCACATCGACATTTCCGGAGGCCTGTCACGCCATGCATAACCCCAACAACACCGTCACCGTCGGCGCCGTCGTCGCCGCCTTTCTCGAACAGTGCGGCGTCAAGGCGGCCTTCGGCGTGATCTCGATCCACAACATGCCGATCCTCGATGCCTTCGCGCAGCGCGGCACGGTGCGTTTCATCTCGGCGCGCGGAGAAGCCGGCGCGGGCAACATGGCCGACGCCTACGCGCGATCCACCGCCAGCCTGGGCGTGTGCATCACCAGCACCGGGCCTGCCGCGGGCAACATCGCGGGCAGCATGGTCGAGGCCCTGACGGCCGGCGCGCCGCTGCTGCACATCACCGGGCAGATCGAGACGCCGTACCTCGACAAGGGCATGTCGTACATCCACGAGGCGCCCGACCAGCTCACCATGCTCAAGGCCGTGTCGAAGGCCGCGCTGCGCGTGCGCAGCGTCGAGACGGTGCTCGGCACGCTCAAGCGCGCGGTGCAGCTCGCGCTGACGGCGCCGACCGGCCCGGTCAGCGTCGAGATCCCGATCGACATCCAGTCGGCGCTGACCACGATGCCGGCCGACCTGTCGCCGCTGCCCGTCGAGCGCTCCGTGCCGTCGGCCGCCGCACTCGACGCGCTGGCCGCGCGCCTCGCCGTTGCAAGGCGCCCGATGCTGTGGGTCGGCGGCGGTGCCCGCCATGCCCGCGCCTCCATCCAGCGCCTGCAGAAACTCGGCTTCGGTGTCGTCACGACGACGCAGGGCCGCGGCACGGTGCCCGAGGACGACGCCGGTTCGCTCGGCGCCTACAACATCCAGAAGCCGGTCGAGGCCCTCTACCAGACCTGCGACGCGATGCTCGTGGTCGGTTCGCGCCTGCGCGGCAACGAGACGCTCAAGTACGAGCTGAAGCTGCCCCGCCCGCTGTACCGCATCGACGTCGACGCCGCCGCCGAAGGCCGCTGCTACGCGTCCGAGGCCTTCGTCTGCGGCGATTCCGCGCTGGCCCTCGAAGGCCTGGCCGACCGCCTCGAAGCCGCCAGGTACAAGGCCGACCCGCAGCTGCTGGTCGACCTGCGCGCCGCGCACGACCAGGCGGTTGCGGGGCTGCGCGACGGCCTCGGCCCGTACGCCGAACTCGTGCGCCAGCTCCAGTCGGCGGCCGGGCGCAACTTCAACTGGGTGCGCGACGTGACCGTCTCCAACAGCACCTGGGGCAACCGCGAGCTGCGCGTCTTCGAACCGAGCGCCGGCGTGCACGCCACGGGCGGCGGCATCGGCCAGGGCATGCCGATGGCCATCGGCGCGGCCATCGGCGCGGCGGTGACGGGCTCGGGCCGCAAGACCTTCTGCCTTGCCGGCGACGGCGGCTTCATCCTGAACCTGGGCGAGCTGGCCTGCATGGTGCAGGAGAAGGCACCGATGGTGATCGTGCTCATGAACGACAAGAGCTACGGCGTCATCAAGAACATCCAGGACGCGCAGTACGGCGGCCGCCAGTGCTACGCCGAGCTGCACACGCCCGACTACGACCTGCTGTGCAAGTCGATCGCGCTGCCGCATGCCCGCGTGCAGGACCTGGCCGAGCTGCCCGCCCGCATCGGCGAGGCGCTGGCGGCCGAGGGCCCGTTCCTGCTTGAGATCGACATGCTCTCGATCGGCAGCTTCAAGACCACCTTCGCCGGCCCGCCGACCAACACGGTCACGCAGATCCCGGCGCTCGGCACGGTGGGCAAGTGAGGGAAGGCCGTTCCATGCCCACGCCAACGCCAACGCCAACGCGGATCGCACTCGTCGGCTGCGGAGCGATCGGCACCTCGGTGCTCGAACTGCTCCACGGCGATCCCGCGCTGAAGGTGGTGGCTGTCGTCGTGCCCGCCGACGCCATCGCCGCTGCGCAGAAGGCTGCACCCGACGCGCAGGTGGGCAGCGCGGTGCCCGCCGACGGCATCGACCTCGTGGTCGAGACTGCAGGCCATGCCGCCATCGAGCAGCACGTGCTGCCCGCGCTGGCGCGAGGCCTGCCCTGCGTGGTCGCCTCGGTCGGCGCGCTGTCGGCCACCGGCCTTGCGGAGAAGCTCGAAGCCGCGGCGGTTGCCGGCAGCACGCAGGTGCAGCTGATTCCGGGCGCCATCGGCGCCATCGACGCGCTCGCTGCCGCCCGCATCGGCGGCCTCGACAGCGTGCGCTACACCGGCCGCAAGCCGCCGCTGGCCTGGAAGGGCACGCCGGCCGAGCAGGGCCGCGACCTGGGCGCGCTGGCGCATGAAACCGTGATCTTCGAAGGCAGTGCACGCGAAGCGGCCTTGCTCTATCCGAAGAACGCCAACGTCGCGGCCACTATCTCGCTCGCGGGGCTGGGGCTCGACAGGACGATGGTGCGCCTCATCGCCGACCCGGCCACCGCCGAGAACGTGCACACCGTCGAGGCCGAGGGCGCCTTCGGCAGCTTCGAGCTGACCATGCGCAACAAGCCGCTGGCGGCCAACCCCAAGACATCCGCGCTCACCGTCTACAGCGCCGTGCGCGCGCTGCGCAACCGCGTGGCCGCGCTCGCCATCTGAATCCGCCGTCTTCCATGATCTCCTCCGAACTCCTTCCGATCTGCATCGCCGGCGAATGGCGCCTGGGTGGCGGCGACGTCTACGAAAGCCTCTATCCGGCCACCGGCGAGCCCATCGCGCGCCTGCGGGCCGCGAGCCTGGCCGACGTCGAGGAAGCCATCGCGGGCGCAGACCGCGCCTTCCGCACGAGTGGCTGGGCGCAGCGCCTGCCCCACGAGCGCGCGGCCGTGCTGCATCGCGTGGCGCAGCTGATCCGCGAAGAGGCCGAATCGCTCGCGCAGAAGCAGCGCCTGGACAACGGCAAGCCGATCAACGAGACCCGCAACCTCGTGGCCAGCGCCGCGGGCACCTTCCAGTTCTTCGCGGCAGCGCTGGAGACGCTGGAGGAAACCATCACGCCGTCGCGCGGCGCCTTCGTCACGATGAGCGTGCACGAGCCCATGGGCGTGGTCGCCGCCATCACGCCGTGGAACTCGCCCATCGCCAGCGAGGCGCAGAAGCTGGCGCCCGCACTGGCCGCGGGCAACGCCGTGGTGGTGAAGCCCGCCGAGGTCACGCCGCTGATGGCGCTGGAGCTGGCGCGCATCTGCGAGAAGGCCGGCGTGCCCAAGGGCATCGTCAGCGTGCTGCCGGGCAGGGGCTCGGTGATCGGCGACGCGATCACCAAGCATCCGCTGGTCAAGCGCGTGTCGTTCACCGGCGGCACCACCACCGGCAGGCACATCGCCCACATCGCGGCCGACAAGATGATGCCGGTGTCGCTGGAACTCGGCGGCAAGTCGCCGACCATGGTGCTGGACGATGCCGATCTCGACCACGCGGTGAACGGCGTGCTCTACGGCATCTTCAGCTCGTCGGGCGAGTCGTGCATCGCGGGCTCGCGCCTGTTCGTGGCGCGCGGCATCTACGACGAGTTCCTCACCCGGCTGGCCGAAGGCGCCAACGCGCTGCGCGTGGGCGATCCGGCTTCGGAGCGCACGCAGATGGGCCCGCTCATCACCGCGAAGCACCGCGAGGGCATCGAGCGCTATGTGGAGCTCGGCGTTTCCGAAGGCGGCAGGATTCGCACGGGCGGCGTACGCCCGCATGGCGACGGCTATGACCGCGGCTACTTCTACAAGCCGACCATCATCGAGGGCCTGACAAACGGCGCCCGCATCAGCCAGGAAGAGATCTTCGGCCCGGTGCTGGTCGCCATGCCCTTTGACAGCGAGGAAGAACTGATCGCGCAGGCCAACGACAGCGTCTACGCGCTGGCGGCCGGCGTGTGGAGCCGCGACTTCAAGCGTGCCTGGAAGCTGGGGCGCGCGGTGCAGGCCGGCACGGTCTGGGTCAACACCTACAAGCAGTTCTCGGTGTCCACGCCCTTCGGCGGCTGGCGCGACAGCGGCCTGGGCCGCGAGAAGGGCCGCGAAGGCATCTTCCAGTACATGGAGCAGAAGAGCATGTACTGGGGCACCAATGACCAGCCTCTGCCTTGGGCAGCACCATGAAAACCCCCGGGCTTCGCGCACTTCGTGTCGCTGCGCCAACCCCCTTGCGGGGGGCGATACCTGCGGCCCGGCAAAGCCGGTTCCGCGGTATTCCTGGAACGAGATGTTCGATGCCGCGCGTGTGCCGCTCGGCATGAAAGAAAGATTGAAATGAGCGTACTTGGCATCGACCAGATCACCTACGGCGCGGACGACCTGCCCGCCTGCCGCCGGTTCTTCCAGGACTGGGGCCTTTCCCTGAAGTCGGAGGCCGCCGACGAACTCGTCTTCGAGTGCTTGAACGGCTGCAAGGTGGTGGTCGCGGCGCTGGACAAGCCGGGCCTGCCGCCCGCGATGGAAGAGGGCCCGACGCTGCGCGAAGTGGTGTGGGGCGTGGAAAGCGAAGCCGATCTCGACCGCTACGCCGCCGCCATCGCGCGAGACCCTTCCTTCTTCGACGACACGGTAGACGGCGCACGCCGCATCGGCTGCATCGACCCCAACGGCCTGGCCGTGCGACTGCAGGTCAGCCGCAAGCACGCGGTGCAGGTCGACTGCGGCGCCATGAACACCTGGAACGCGAAGCTGCGCATCAACCAGCCGGCGCCCATCTACGAACGCGCCACGCCCATCGAGGTCGGCCATGTCGTATTCTTCGTGAGCGACGTGAAGGCCACCGGCGCCTTCTATGCCGATCGCTTCGGCTTCGTGGCCTCCGACAGCTACCCCAACCGCGGCGCCTTCATGCGCTGCGCGGCCGAAGGCGGCCACCACGACCTGTTCCTGCTGCAGATCCCCTCGGGCAAGCGCGGGCTGAACCACGTGGCCTTCACCGTGCGCGACATCCACGAGGTGTTCGGCGGCGGGCTGCACTTCTCGCGCTGCGGCTGGGAAACCCAGCTCGGCCCGGGCCGCCATCCGGTGTCTTCGGCGTACTTCTGGTACTTCAAGAATCCCGCGGGCGGCCTCATCGAGTACTACGCCGACGAAGACCAGCTCACCGCCGACTGGCAGCCGCGCGAGTTCGAGCCTGGCCCCACGGTCTTCGCCGAATGGGCAGTGGACGGCGGCCTCGATGGCAACACGCGCCGCCAGAAGAACGCCGAAGGGCCCAAGGGCGCCTTCATCACCGAAAAGAAATGACTCACCCGACCACCGACATGCAACGACGTTTCTCTCTTTCCGTCCTGTTCGCCGCAGTCGCGGCCTTCACGCTCGCCGCGCCCGTGCACGCGCAGCAGAGCGAGGCGCAGAAGCAGCTCTCGAGCGAGCGCTTCTCCATCATCTCGCCGTTCCCGCCGGGCGGGCCGGTCGATACGCTGGCCCGCGTGCTCTCCGACGGCCTGGCCAAGCGCTATGGCCAGGCGGCGGTGGTCGACAACCAGGTGGGCGCGGCCGGCAACATCGGCATGGACAAGGTCAAGCGCGCCAAGGGCGACGGCCACACGCTGCTGGTGATCCCGGCGGGCAACGTCACCATCAACCCGACGCTGATGCCCAACTTCCCCTTCGACATGGCGAAGGACTTCGTGCCGGTCACCATGCTCGCGAAGGCGCCCAACGTGCTGGTGGCATCGCCCGAATCGGGCATCAGGAACGCGAAGGACCTGGTCGCTCAGGCCAAGGCCAAGCCCGGCACGCTCTCGTATGCCTCGCCCGGCGTGGGCAGCGGTCTGCACCTGGCGGGCGAGCTCTTCAAGCAGCAGGCCGGCATCGACATGCTGCACGTGCCCTACAAGGGCACGGCGCCCGCGCTCAACGACGTGCTCGGCGGCACCGTGCCGCTGATGTTCAGCAACCTGCCGGCGACGCTGCCCTTCCTGAAGAACGGCAAGCTGGTCGCCATCGGCGTGACCGAGGCGAAGCGCAGCGCCGCGGCGCCCGACATCCCCACGCTGGCGGAGCAGGGCATCCAGGGCGTGACCGTGACCTCGTGGTACGGCCTGATGGCGCCCAAGGGCACGCCGCCCGCCGTGGTCGAGCAACTCGCCAAGGACGCGGCCGAGATGCTCTCCAAGCCCGACGTGCGCGAGCGCCTGAAGCTGCAGGGCATGACCGACGCGGCCATGAAGCCGGCCGAGTTCGCCGCCTACATCCGCGACGAGACGGCCGTGTGGGCCAAGATCATCAAGGCCCGCAACATCGTTGCCGAGTGAGCCGGCGCAGGAACGAAGGCAAAGTCTCATGAAGACCACCAGCGAATCCACCATCGGCATCGTCGGCGCGGGCATCGGCGGGCTCGTCGCGGCCATCGCGCTGCGCCGCGCAGGCCACGACGTGGTCGTGTTCGAGCAGGCGAAGCAGTTCGCCCGCGTCGGCGCCGACATCAACCTCACGCCCAATGCCGTGCGCGCCCTCGACGGCCTGGGCGTGGGCGAGGCGGCCCGCGTCACGGCGGCGCGCCCCTCGCACCGCATCAGCCGCACCTACGACACCGGTGAGGAGACTTCGCGCCTGGAGATGGCCGACACCGCCGAGCAGCGCTACGGCGCGCCGCAGCTCACCATCCACCGCGCCGACCTGCTGGCGGCGCTGGCCGACATGTTCCCGAACGAGCGCGTCGCGCTCGGCAAGCGGGCCGAGAAGATCGCCGCCGATGAAAAGGGCGTGAGCCTCTCGTTCGCGGACGGCACCGATGCACGCGTCGGCGCACTGATCGGCGCGGACGGCATCCACTCGTGCGTGCGCACCGCGATGTTCGGCGCCGAGAGCCCGCGCTTCACCGGCATCGTGGCCTACCGTGCCGTGGTGCCGGCCGAGCGCGTGGCCGGCGTGCCCAACCTGGGCGCCTTCACCAAGTGGTGGGGCCCGAATCCGCAGAGCCAGATCGTCACCTTCCCGCTGAACCGGGGCAAGGACGTCTTCATCTTCGCGACCACGCCGCAGGACAGCTGGCACCTCGAGTCATGGACCGCGCCGGGCAGCGTCGAGGAACTGCGCGAGCAGTACGTGGCCTACCACCCCGAGGCGCGCGCCTTGCTCGATGCCTGCGACACGGTGCTCAAGACCGCGCTGTACGAACGCGACCCGATGCCCGCCTGGACCAAGGGCCGCATGGCGCTGCTGGGCGATGCCGCGCACCCGATGCTGCCCTTCATGGCGCAGGGCGCGGGCATGGCCATCGAGGACGCTGTGGTGCTGTCGCGCCATCTCGAAGGCGTGGCCATGGCCGACTTGCCTGCCGCGCTGCAGGGCTTCGAGACCGCGCGCATCGAGCGGGCCAGCCAGGTCCAGCTCGGCTCGCGCGGCAACAACTGGCTGCGCGAAGGCGGCAACGCGGACTGGGTCTACGGCTACGACGCCTGGGCCGTGCCGCTCGCGACCCCGGCCATGGCGGCCGCCGCCTGAATCTTCAATTCATTCCGCCCTACGGAGGCCCACGATGCAAACCCAAGACCGCTACCTGCAACCGCACCAGGCGCGCCGGCGCCCCGCGACCACCTACGAAGACCTGCTGGGCGACGTGATCGAGCGCGCCTTCGCAGATGGCATCCACGACCTGCCGGGCCTGGTGCAGCGCCTGAACGACAGCGGCCTCGCCACGCCGGGCGGCCAGCAGTGGACCGAAGAGCTCTACCGCAAGGAAATGGCCGCGCTGGCGGCCTGAGAGAGGGAAAGGAACATCATGACCATCGCCATCCAACCCGCCGGCAACGCTGCAGCGGACCCGGTCGACCATCTGCTCGAGATCGGCCTGAAGGACCTCTGGTACCCGATCTGCCCCTCGCACTTCATCAAGGAGAACCCGATCTCCCTGCGCCGCCTCGGCCGCAAGATCGCGCTGTGGCGCGACGGCGAAGGCGTGCTGCATGCGCTGGAAGACCGCTGCCCGCACCGCGGCGCGCCGCTGTCGCAGGGCGTGGTGCTGGGCGACCGGCTCTCGTGCCCCTACCACGGCGTGGAAGTGCGCCACGACGGCGTCGTCACGCGCGTGCCCGGCAGCCCCGGCTGCAAGCTCGAGGGCTCGAAGGCCACGATGCACTTCCACGTGCAGGAGCGCGCGGGCGCGGTGTTCCTCTACAACTCGAAGGAGCCGGTCGACGTGCCGCCGCCGCTGGTGCTGCCCGAGCAGCTGACCGACGACGCCGAGTACAGCAGCTTCCTCTGCTACACCGAGTGGAAGGGCGACTACCGCTACGTGCTCGACAACGTGATGGACCCGATGCACGGCACCTACCTGCACAAGCAGTCGCATTCGATGGCCGAGGGCGATTCGAGCGCCAAGTTCGGCATCCGCCAGACCGACACCGGCTTCGTCTTCGAGAAGGAAGGCCAGCGCAACGTCAACTTCGACTGGACCGAGTGGGCCGACACCGGCATCCACTGGATGCGCCTCGAAATCCCGTACCCGAAGACCGGCGGCCCCGGCGGCAACTTCATCATCATCGGCGCCTTCTCGCCCATCGTGAAGGGCATGACGGCGACCTTCTTCTGGCGCGTGCGCAAGCTGCAGCCGGGCTGGCAGCGCGACACCTGGCGCTTCCTGTACCGCAACCGCCTGGAGGCGCGCCACTGGCATGTGCTGGAGCAGGACCGCGGGATGCTGGAAGAGATGGAGCCCGACGCCAACCAGCACGAGAACCTGTACCAGCACGACCTGGGCATCGTCCGCCTGCGCCGCCACATGCGCAACCTGGCCGTTGCGCAACTGGCCGAGGCAGGCGAAGCCGCCACGGCCTGACGGGGGAGAGAGCTTCGCCATGTCTTCCCCAACGCTCAACGCCCTCGTGCACACCATGCGCTACGAGGCCGAAGGCATCGTGAGCGTCGAGTTCCGGCCGGCCACGCCCGCGGTGGACTTCCCCGCCTTCGAGGCCGGCTCCCACATCGACCTGCACCTGCCCAACGGGCTGGTGCGCAGCTACTCGCTGTGCAATCCGTCGAGCGACCGCCAGCGCTACGTGGTGGGCGTGCTCAACGACCGCAAGAGCCGCGGCGGCTCGCGCTACGTGCACCAGCAGCTGCGCGTGGGCATGACGCTGCCCATCTCGGCACCGCGCAACAACTTCCGGCTGGAGGAGGGCGCCGAGCGCTCGGTGCTCGTGGCCGGCGGCATCGGCGTCACGCCCATCTGGTGCATGCTGCAGCGGCTGGTGGCCATCGGCAAGCCGGTGGAGATCGTCTACTGCGCGCGCACCCGCAAGGAGGCCGCCTTCTGCGACGCCATCGAGGCGCTCGCGAAAGAGAAGTCGGTGCAGCTCACCTGGCATTTCGACGACGAGAAGGGCGCCCCGCCCAACCTCGCGGAGCTGCTGTCCGGCAAGGGCGCCGCCAGCCACTACTACTGCTGCGGCCCCACGCCGATGCTCGATGCCTTCGAGAAGAGCTGCGAGCAGCTGGGCTACGCCAATGCGCACATCGAGCGCTTCGCCGCCGTGCAGGCGGAGGCGGGCGCCGCCTCGCAGGCATGCGTGGTGGAGTGCGCCAGGAGCGGCAGGAGCGTGGAGGTGCCGGCGGGCAAGTCGATCCTCGACAGCCTGATCGATGCCGGCCTCAACCCCGACCACAGCTGCAAGGAAGGCGTGTGCGGCGCCTGCGAGACGGCCGTGCTCGAAGGCGAGGTCGACCACCACGACGGCATCCTCACCAAGATCGAACGTGCGTCGAACAAGACCATGATGATCTGCGTCTCGCGCTGCAAGGGCGCGCGGCTGGTGCTCGACATCTGAACGGGGCCACCGGCCGACAGAAGAAAACCACCCGGGACAACTCAATGAAAAAGTACCTGATCGCGCTGGCTGCGGCCAGCGGGGCTGGCGGAGCGCTGGCCCAGTCTTCCCTCACGCTCTTCGGCGTGGTCGATGCGGCCGTCACCTACACCAAGGGCAGCGGCCCTGGTTCGGCCGGCAAGACGCAGCTGACCAACAGCGGCAACATGTTCAGCCGCCTTGGCTTTCGCGGCACCGAAGACCTGGGCGGCGGCTACTCGGCCAACTTCTGGCTCGAGATGGGCCTGCAGAACGACAGCGCGCAGGGCTTTCCCTCGAACTCCAACAACCAGGCCAGCGGCAATGGCCCGGCCGGCGTGCTGAGCTTCAACCGCCGCTCCACAGTGAGCCTCGCGGGCCCCTTCGGCGAGGTGCGGCTGGGCCGCGACTACGTGCCCGCCTTCTGGAACACCGCCATCTTCGACCCCTTCGGCACGGGCGGCGGCATCGGAGCCAACCAGATCTACTTCTCGGGCCTCGGCGGCCTGGTCGCGCCCACCGGCACGCGCGCCTCGAACAGCATCGGCTACCTGCTGCCGGCCGACCTCGGCGGCTTCTACGGCCAGGTGATGTACGCCATGGGCGAGAACGACTCGAACTCGGTGCTGCCAGGCACGCAGGTGTCGAACAGGCACGACGGCGACCACACCGGCGCACGCTTGGGCTACCAGGGCGGCGGGCTCAACATCGCGCTGGCCACCGGCCGTACCCGCTACGCGAGCGGCGACCTGCGCGTGACCAACCTCGGCGCCTCCTACACCTTCGATGCCTCGCTCATGAACCTCAAGCTCACGAGCGAGCTGTACAGGGAGTCGAAGGGCAGCACCGATGCCAAGGGCGTGCTCGTCGGCTTCCAGCTGCCCATCGGGCCGGGCGAGATCAAGGCCTCGTATGCGCGCTACCGGCTGGAGCCGGCGGGTGCGCTGCTGAAGCCCACGTCGTCGAAGCTGGCCATCGGCTACGTGCACAACCTTTCGAAGCGCACGGCGCTCTACGCCACCATCGCGCGCATCAGCAACAGCAACGGTGCGTCGCAGGCCCTCTCGGGCGCGATCACCGCGCCGAACCGTGCCTCCAGCGGCACCGAGTTCGGCATGCGCCACATGTTCTAGGCGCCCCATCACCTTCACCCCGTCAGGACCGGCCATGCAGAACAGCAGCAGCAACAAGAACGGCGGCGCAAGCCTTCGCTGGTACGGCGTCATCACGCTGTTCGTGATCGTCGCCATCTCCTACGTCGACCGCATCAACATCGCCGTGCTGATCACCGATGCAGCGTTCCTCGAGCACGTGGGCCTCGCCGCCACCGACCGCGTGAGCCAGGGCTTCCTGGCGACGGCCTTCATGCTGGGCTACGGCGTGTCGGCCTTCGTGCTCACGCCGTTCTGCTCCGCGCTCTTCGGCGTGCGGCGCAGCCTGGTCTACGGGCTGATCCTGTGGGGCGTGGTGACCTGGGCCTCGCCGATGTTCCACAGCTACGGCCTGCTGCTGGCCTCGCGCGTGCTGCTGGGCGTTTCGGAAGGGCCGCTCTTCTCGCTGGCTTCCGCGTACATCAAGGCGCACTTCCGCAGCGACGAGAACGGCAAGCCCAATGCCTTCGTCAACATGGGCACGGGCCTGGGGCTGGCCATCGGCTATCCGCTCGTCGGCTGGCTGCTCACGCAGTTCGCGTGGGACAGCTCCTTTCACGTGCTCGGCGTCATGAACATCGTGCTCGGCATTCCTCTGGTGCTGGCCTTCGTGCGCATGCCGCCAGGGCATGCCGACGGCGTGAAGCCATCTTCCTTCGGCGAGGCGATGTCGCGCGTGGGCGGCATCGTGAAGGGCGCGCTGCAGACGCGGCACCTCTTCGTCGTCACGCTGCTGACCTCGGCAGCGCTGGCCTACCTCTGGGGCAGCAGCAACTGGCTGCCGACCTACCTGCGCGAGGCGCGCGGCTTCTCGATGCGCGAGATGGGCTGGCTGGCCTCGCTGCCTCAGTACGCCACGGTGCTCGCGGTGTTCGTGGGCGGCGTGCTCATCGACAAGGTGGGCCGCGAGCGGGTGCCCTTCATCTTCATGGGCGCGAGCGTGGGCGTGGCGCTGTCGGTGCTCATGGCCATCAATGCGCATGACCCCTACGTGGCCGCCTGCTGCCTGGTAGCGGCCAATTTCTTCTGGGGGCTGCAGAGCCCGGCCATCCCGAGCACGGTGCAGTACTGCTCGCGTCCCGAGCACACGGCCAGCGCGTTCGGCGTGACCAACGGCGTGGGCAGCCTCGTGGCGGGCTTCATGCCTGCGCTCATGGGCGGCGTGATCGGTGCGATGTCGCATGGGGCAGGTGCCGGCCCGGCGGCGGCAGCTTCATCTGCATCCGGTTTCTTCGCGGGTTTCGCGCTGCTCATCGGCACGCAGGTGGTCGTGTTCGGCTGCGGCCTCATGCTGTGGCTGCGCGACCGCGCGCGCAGCGCGCGCACAGTCTCTGGTTCACAGCTTTCGTAGCTTTTTCGAAGGCTTGTACCTTCGTACTGTCGTGGTCGGGTCACACTGCGGCGACCCGGTTTCCGTCATCTGCGTGAGCAGGTGTTTCGGCGGCTGAACCATCTTCGTATTGCATGGCATGCGTCGCGTGCCATGACGCCATTCGGCCTATCGCGCGCGAACATTTTGAGAAGGAAAAGTTCCGCGATTCATTGAGCACGCAGCGCCCATCAGCTACAACTGCGTGACATCAATGGACGAGGGAATGCGCGTGAAATCAACGACAAGAGCCGCAGCAAGTCTTGCCATCGCCAACACAGTTCGCACCGTTCCCGCTTCGCGGGTGCGTGTCGCGCCGACGATGCGCATGCATTGACGAAGGCCTTCGCGCTACAAGCCCCGCCTGCCCATCCCATCACCCCGCGATCGACGGGAATGGAACCTCTCACGCCTCGCATCCTGGGACCGCCGCCTCGCGCGCGGTGCGACCCTGCATGACCGTGTGGTCCTGACGAACGAACGAGTTCGCCGGGAGGGCACCGTGTTGCCCGTTTCTCCCCGATTCCCCCGTTGTTCATCTCACTCATCACCGCGCGCGTCTTGCGCATCGCCGGCTATCCGCCGGCGGCTGCGAAGCCGGCGCATGTTTCTTCTTACCAAGAGTACTCAGAGGCGATCATGAAAAGATTCAATACACCCGTGGTCCATCATCTTGCCATCACCGCAGTGACCCTTGCCGTCCTCACGGCTTGCGGCGGCGGCGGAGACGGCGGTGGCTCTTCCTTGGGCGGTGCAGGCGTCGGCCTCAGCGCACCTTCGGACCAGGTCGTTTCCGCTCCCGTGTCCGATCCCACCGCCAAGGCGCCCGACGACGGCGTGCCCAACGCGGCGAACAATGCGGTCGCCGCCGTCGATCGCTCGGCGCGGCCGATGGAGCTGCCCGACACCGTCTGGCCCAGCAACTACAAGCTGTGGTTCCGCCCCGATGCGGCGCTCAAGACCTTCGTGGGCCGCGGCGACGTGGAGATCGAAGTGCTCAAGCCTGTCGATGCCATCGTCGTCGCTGCGCACAATCTGAACTTCGCGAGGGGCCGCACCACGCTGCGCAAGGTGTCGAATCCTTCGGAGGCGATTGCGCTGATTCCCACGCCGCAGACGCTGGGCGACTTCGTGCAGCTGCGCCTGAACGACGGCCAGATCGCCAAGGGCAAGTACCTGCTGCACATGGAGTGGGACGGCAAGATCCAGTTCTCCGACGCCGAGTACTGCCCGCCGGCCGAGGTGGCGCGCAACCCGTTCTGCTCGGCCGCCACCGGCATCTTCAAGGTGGGACTCTCCACGCCCGAGGGCGTGAGCAGCGACGCCATCGTGACGCAGGGCGAGACCAACTACGCGCGGCAGTGGTTCCCGGGATGGGACGAGCCGGCCTTCCGCCACACCTTCGAGATATCGGCCGAGGTGCCGGGCGACTGGAAGACGGTGTCCAACGGCGCGCAGATCGAGGCGACGAAACTGCCCGACGGCTACCAGCGCGTGGCCTTCGAGAAGACGCCCTCCATGCCGATGTACCTGACCTTCTTCGGCGGCGGCAAGTTCGACATCCTGGCCGACAAGTTCAAGAACCCGCTCGACGGCAGCGAGATGCCGCTGCGCTGGTTCACGCCGCCGGGCCGCTCCGACTGGGCCAAGTTCGCGATGGAGTGGACCAAGGTGTCGATGGACTACTACTACAACTACACCGGCATTCCGCTACCGTTCAAGAAGTTCGACACCGTCGCGGCCAACGACAGCTACAACAACAAGCCCAACACCGGCTTCGGCGGCATGGAGAACTGGGGCTCGATCTTCGAGTTTGCCGACTCGGTGCTCACCAAGCCGGGCGACACGCCCACGCTGTACTCGGTGACGGTGGTGACGCACGAGGTGGCGCACCAGTGGTTCGGTGACCTGGTCACGCTCGACTGGTGGGACAACGTGTGGCTCAACGAGTCGTTCGCGCGCTGGTTCGAAAGGCGCACCACGATCAAGTTCCACCCCGAGTACTACAGCTTCTCCGACTACGTGCTCGACAAGCACAACGTGATCGTCGCCGACCTGAAGAACACGGCCGTGCCGGTGCAGCGCAACCTCAACGACGCGGGCTCGTTCGGCTTCATCAGCCCGTCGATCTTCGTCTACAACAAGGGCAGCCACGTGCTGGAGACCATCCAGAACTACATCGGCGAGGAAGCGATGCAGAAGGGCCTGCGCATCTACCTGAAGGACTACGCCTTCGGCAACGTCACGCCGTCTCGGCTGTGGAGTTCGCTGGAGAAGGCCAGCAACGGCAAGAAGGTGAGCGAGATCGGCGACAGCCTGATCCGCCAGACCGGCATTCCGCTGCTCACGGTGGACGCGCAGTGCGCGGGCAACAGCACCTACGTGAACATCACGCAGGAAGCCTTCCCCAACCAGAACCTGTACCCGGCATCGACCTGGACCATTCCCGTGACGCTGGCCTATGGCGACTCGATGGAGCAGCGCAGGACCTTCGTGATGTCGGGCAACAGCACGCAGATCGAGCTACCCGGTTGCACCGCGGTGCTGGCCGGGCCGACCGGGCAGGACTACTACGTGAGCAACTACAGCGCCCCCTCGTGGAGCGCGCTGCTGGCCAAGGCGCAGAATTTCGCGGGCAACAAGCCGCTGCTGCTGAACATCGAGCGCGATGCGTTCCGGTTGCTGAGCGTGGGCCGCATCACGCAGGCGCAGTACGACCAGATCAAGGGCGTGCTGAACCTGCCCGCGCCGCTGCTGGCCAAGACCCAGGTGAGCGAGCAGAAGATGGCTGCGGTGGCCACCGGCGCGGAGAAGGAGGAGTACCCGCACGCGCTGCGCTTCCAGGGCAGCCTGAAGCTGCGCGAGAACGAGAAGCGCTGAGCGGCATCGGCTGAAACGGCGCGCGCCGTCCTGCATGCGGCATGCAGGGCGGTGCGCGCTCCTTCGACAAGGGATCATCATGAACACAGCACTCAAATGGCTGGCCGCCGGCGCGTCGGCATTGCTGCTCGCCGCCTGCGGCGCGAACAGCGGCGGCGCGCCCGAGGCCGAACTGGTCGGAACCTACGCCGTGAAGCAGAACGGTGCGCTCAAGGAGCTCATCAAGATCGAGAAGCAGGGCGACGCCTACGTGATGCGCGACAAGGTCCGCACGGCCGAGTGGAGCGAGCCGAAGATGACGATGAAGCCGGTGACGCGCGAGCACTGGACGCGCATCACCACCGACCGGGAGAACACCGCCTTCGTCGGCGTGGCGAGCGAGCAGCTCGGAATCTTCAAGGTGCCGGCCGGCTGGAAGAAGAATGGCTTCCAGACCTCGACCGGCTACTTCCTGTTCTATTCGCGAGGGCCGGTGGAGGCGTACAAGCTCTGAACCTCGAGGCTCAGGCGGCCGGCGCCACGCTCGCGCCCTCGATGCGGTGGCGCTTCAGCGCGTCGGCCACGAAGCCGCTGGCCTTCATCTCCTCGACGAAGGCCGCGAGCAGCGCCTGCGCCTGGGCGCCGCGGCTGGCGGGCGTGCCCATGGCCTGCTGGATCACCATGAAGCGCCCCGGCAGCACGCGCACGCCGGGTGCGCGCTGCGCCTCGCCTTCGAGCAGCTGGCGGATGCCGGCCGCGACCTCGACCTCGCCCGAGCGCAATGCCGCCAGTGCGGGCCCCGCGCCCTGGAGGCGGACGATTTCGGCCGCCTTGATCTCGCGCGTGAGGAACAGGTCGTAGGCGCTGCCGGACCCGACCGAGATGCGGTTGCCCTGGGCATCGACCTGCGCGTTGTCCTTCAGGGCCGAGCCTTCGGGCACGAGGTAGCTGCCCTCGATCAGCACGTAGGGCGCGGTGAAGAGCAGCCCTTCGCTGCGCGCCGGGTCGATGGCGAAGAAGCCGATGTCGGCCTTCTCGTTCTTGACCGCGTCCACCGATGCGGCGGCCTTCTCGAACACCACCAGCTCGATCCCCACCCCCAGGCGCCGCGCGAACTCGCGTGCCAGGTCGATGGACACGCCCACGGGTTCGCCGCTTGCGGCGTCCTTGTTGGCCAGGATCGGATTGCCCAGGTTGATCGAGGCGCGCAGCGTGCCGCCGGGCGCGAAGGCGGAAACGAGGGAGGGGGAGATCGTCGTCTGCTGAGGCTGTGTCATGGCGTTCGTTCGTCGGCAGGGGAGCGCGCCAGTTTACGGGCGGGCCTGCGGAATTTCCTACCGGATGTAGGGAAGCGCGCTCACCGGCGAGGCCCGGCGGCTCCCGTAGGCTCGGGCATATTCGAAGGTAATCTTTTCTTTTTAACTCCTGCTGTTTCCGCCGTGCCGCTTTCCACCTTTCCTGTCGACGACAACGTCCCCGTCCGCCGCAACCTGGTATCGGCGACGGAGAGCGAGCTATACATTCGCGTGTTCGGCCCCATGATCGACGTGACCGCCAAGCCGGAGGGCCTCCCGCGATGAGCGCCGCCGTCCAACCCTCGATGGCCGAGGTGCTGCGCCCCCTGCGCAATGCCACGCATGCGCTGCACGAAGCGCTCGACAGCCAGCTGCCGATCGCCCGCGAAGATGCCTCGCTGGCCGACTACGCGGATCACCTGCGTGCGCTGCGCCCCTGGCTGGAGGCGGTGCGGCAGGCGCTGGCCGTTCCCGGCGATCCCGGGCTCGACCGCGTGGCGCGGCGCACCGACCGGCGCCTGGCCGCCCTGGCGCTCGATCTGGAGGATGCCGGTGCAGCGCCGGTCGGGGAGCACGCCGCCGCCACGGCCCAGGCATGCCTTGCGCCTCGGCTCGTGGAGGCCGCCGCCGAACCTGCGTTCGCCTGGGGCCTGGCCTACGTGCTCGAAGGCTCCCAGCTCGGCGGCCTGGCCATGCACAAGCGCCTGGCGCCGAAGCTGGCGCCGCATCCGATGCGCTACTTCCAGCCCGTCGACGCACCCGACGGCCTGCCCGCGCAGTGGAAGGAATTCGTCGCGCAACTGGCTGCGGCGCTGCGCGATCCGGCGGCTGTCGATTCGGCTCAGCGCGGCGCGGTGGCCGGCTTCGAAACTCTCATCCCGCGCTTCGGTTTGCAGCCGGCCGGATTGTAGGAAGCCGCCGACGAATCCCCCGAAGACGCGCTGGCATGATCCTGTCAACCTGTTTCCAGATAACCCAGTGCGGCCGCCGCCGCCTCGCCCGAACTTGACCAACGTGCCGCCGCCCCTGACCCTCACCGAGCCTCAGCCGCAGGCCGGCTCGCGGGCCCTCGAGCCCGTGCCGGTCGACCTGTCCAATTGCGACCTCGAGCCGATCCGCGTTCCGGGCTCGATCCAGCCGCACGGCCGCATGCTGGTGCTCGACGGCGGCTCGCTGGCGCTTGTCGCATGGAGCGAGAACTGGCCCGACGCCGAACTGCCCGCCGCGCTCGAGGCCGTGCGCGGGTTGCGTTTGCCGGCGATGCCGCCGGGCGGCTCCCCGGTGTCGCTCGGGGCGATGAGTCTTGCGCATAACTTCTTCGACGTTTCCGCGCACCGTGGCGGGAACCACCTGATCGTCGAGTTCGAGGCCGCCTCGCCCCCGGGCGGCAACGAGGCGCCCATCTATTCTCTGGGCCGCGTCTTCCTGCCCCGGCTGCAGGATGCCGCCACGGTGGACGAACTGTGCTGCCTGGCCGCACGCGAGATGAAGCGGCTCACCGGTTTCGGCCGCTGCCTCGTCTACCGCTTCGACGCAGCCGGCCATGGCGAGGTGCTGGCAGAGGCCGCCGAGCCCGGCTACGACAGCTACAGCGGCCATCACTTTCCCGCGTCCGACATTCCGCGCCAGGCGCGCGAGCTGTACCTCGTCAACCACTTCCGGCTGATCGCCGACGCCAACTACCAGCCGGTGCGCCTGCGTGCCAACGACGCGTCGCTCACGGCCGCCGACATCGACCTTTCGCAGGCGCAGCTGCGCAGCGTCTCGCCGATCCACCTCGAGTACATGCGCAACATGGGCACGCTGGCGTCCATGTCGGTGTCGATCGTCATCGACGGCAGGCTCTGGGGACTGATCTCCTGCCACGACCATGCGCCGCGCTTCCTCGACACGGCGACGCGGCTCGCGTGCGAGCACCTGGGGCAGCTGCTGTCGCTGCAGATCCGGTCGAAGGAAAGCAACGGCGAAGTGGCCGAGCGGCTCGAGCTGCGCAAGCTCACGCTGCAGATCGTCTCGCACCTGTCCAACAGCGACGGCACCCTGCAGCACCTCACGTCCGAGGTCTCGCTGATGCTGCGCGTGATGCGCGCCACGGGCGCCGCCGTGGTGCTCGACGACGAGGTCTGGTGCGTGGGCGACGTGCCGGCGCGCGCGCACGTGCAGGAGCTTGCGGGCTGGATCGCGGGGCTGGGCGTGGAGGTCTATGAGAGCAATGCGCTGGCGGCGCACTTCGCGCCGGCTTCGCAGTTCGTCGACGTGGCGGCGGGCGTGCTCGCCATCTCCATCTCGCAGGTGCACCGGCACCTGATCCTCTGGTTCCGCCCCGAGATCGTGCAGACGGTCCGCTGGGCGGGCGACCCGCAGAAACCGCAGAGCCTGGTCAACGGCCGCATGCATCCTCGCCTGAGCTTTGCGAGCTGGGTGGAGCACATCCGCGGATGCTCCAAGCCCTGGTCGCCGGCCGAGGTCGGGGCGGCCGCCGAACTGCGCCAGGCGCTGATCGGCATCGTGCTGCGCCGCGCGGAGGAACTGGCCTCCGTGGCCTCCGAACTGGGACGCGTCAACAAGGAGCTGGAGGCGTTTTCGTACACCGTGTCGCACGACCTGCGCGCCCCGATGCGGCACATCGCCGGCTACGTCGACCTGGTGGGGCAGACCGAGGGCGAGCAGCTCAGCGAGCGGGGCCGCCGCTATCTTTCGCACGTCAAGGAGGCGGCCGCCTTCGCGGGACAGATGGTCGACGCGCTGCTCGACTTCTCCCGCATGGGCCGCTCCGCGCTCAAGCGGCGGCAGGTCGACAGCGCCTCGCTGGTCGAGGGCCTGGTGCGAGAGCTGACGCGGCTGGAGCCGCAGCGCAAGGTGGAATGGCAGGTCGATGCCGACCTGCCGGCGCTGTATGCCGACCCGCTGCTGCTGCAGGTGGCGGTGCGCAATCTGCTGGCCAACGCAGTCAAGTACTCGCGCACCCGCAGCCTGTCGCGCATCGCGGTGCGCGGCATCCGCAGCGACCTGGGCGACGGGCTCGAAGTGCAGGACAACGGCGTGGGCTTCCAGATGAAATACGTCGACAAGCTGTTCGGCGTGTTCCAGCGGCTGCACCAGGCCGAGGATTTCGAGGGCACGGGCATCGGCCTGGCCAATGTGAAGCGGATCGTGGAGCGCCATGGCGGCACGGTCTGGGCAAAAGGGGAGATCGACGCGGGGGCGAGCTTCGGCTTCATCCTGCCGCGCCAGGGCCCCGACAACGGAGAGGAACATGCTTAAGCCGATCCTGCTTGTCGAGGATGACAAGCGAGACCTCGAACTCACCCTGATCGCGCTGGAGCGCAGCCAGCTCGCCAACGAAGTCGTCGTGCTGCGCGACGGCGCGCAGGCGCTCGAATACCTGCACCGCCAGGGCGAGCATGCGGACCGCGCCGAGGGCAATCCGGCCGTGATCCTGCTGGACCTGAAGCTGCCCAAGGTCACCGGACTGGAGGTGCTGCAGGCGGTGCGCGCCAATCCGGCGCTGCGCAGCATTCCGGTGGTGATGCTCACCTCGTCGCAGGAAGAGTCGGACGTGCTGCGCAGCTACGAACTGGGCGTGAACGCCTACGTGGTCAAGCCGGTGGCGTTCGACCGGTTCGTCTCCGCAATCGCCGAGCTGGGTGTGTTCTGGGCCGTGCTCAACGAACCGCCGCCGGGCTCCCTGAAGGCTGCGCGCAAACATGAGTAGCGACGGCGGCGCCCCTGCCGCGACCATGCAGCCGACGAGCATCCTGGTACTCGAAGACTCGCGCTTCGACGTCGAGCTGCTGACCGAGGCGCTGGCCCAGACCCTGCCGCTGGCCACGATCCGCGCCGTGCGCGACGAGCGCGGCTTCGTCGAGGCGCTGAACGAGGGCGGCTTCTCGCTGATCCTGTCCGACTACGAGCTGCCGGGGTTCTCGGGCGCGCATGCGCTCGAGCTGGCGCGCCGCCTGGCGCCGGAGACGCCGTTCATCTTCGTCTCGGGCGTGATCGGCGAGGACAACGCGGTCGAGCTGCTCAAGAGCGGGGCCACCGACTATGTGAGCAAGGGCCGTCTCGCGCGGCTGCCCGTGGTGCTGGAACGCGCGCTCAAGGAGGCCGCCGACCGGCGCGCCAAGGGGCTTGCGGAGCGCCGGCTGAACGCGGCCAACGCGGCCATCATGGAAGCCGAAGCGCGCCGCCTGGCCCTCATGGAGCTGGGCGACCGCATCCGCGACATGGACGAGCCGGGCGACATCGCCTATGCGGCCTCCGAAATGCTCGGGCGCAGCCTGGACGTGGACCGCGCCGGATACGGCCTGGTGGACACGGCGGCCGAGACCATCGTCATCGCCCGCGACTGGACCGCGCCCGGCGTGGCCAGCCTCGCGGGCCTGCTGCACTTTCGCGACTACGGCTCCTACATCGACGACCTGCGCAAGGGCGTCACCGTGGCCTTCGCCGACGCACGGCTCGACTCCCGCACACGCGACAACGCGCAGGCGCTGGAGGCCATCACTGCGCGCGCGGTGGTCAACATGCCGCTCACCGAGCGCGGCGGGCTGGTCGGGTTGCTCTATCTCAACCACGGCGAGGTGCGGCCGTGGACGCGCGACGAGTTGGACTTCATCCGCGAGGTCGGCGACCGCGTGCGCTCGGCCATCGCCCGGCGCGAGGCGCAGATCGAGCTGATGGCCCTGGCCGAGTCGCTGGAGCGCCAGGTCGAGGCGCGCACCCACGAGCGCGACCGCACCTGGGCCCTGAGCCAGGACCTGCTGGGCGTGGCCAACTCTCAGGGCTTCTTCGTGAGCGTGAACCCCGCCTGGGAAGCCGTGCTGGGCTGGAGCGCCGAAGAGATTTGCGCCATGCCCTTTCGCTCGCTGGTGCATGCCGACGACCTGATCCACACCGAGGCCGAGCTGGAGCGCCTCCTGCAGGGCGAGCGCACCACCGGTTTCGAGAACCGCTACCGCACAAGGAGCGGCGGCTACCGCTGGCTCTCCTGGACCGCCGTGCCCGACAACGGCCTGCTGTACGCCGCCGCGCGCGACATCACCGAGCAGAAGGAGCGCGCCGCCGAACTCGATGCCGCGCGCGAGCAACTGCGCCAGAGCCAGAAGCTGGAGGCCGTGGGCCAGCTCACCGGCGGCCTGGCGCACGACTTCAACAACCTCCTGGCCGCCATCAGCGGCAGCCTCGAACTGATGCGCCGGCGCGGCCTTCAGGGCAATCCGGCGGACATGGAGCGCTACGTGGGCGTGGCGCAGGGCGCGGTCAAGCGCGCGGCCGCGCTCACCCACCGGCTGCTGGCCTTCTCGCGGCGCCAGACGCTGGAGCCCAAGCCAGTCAACGCCAACCGGCTGGTGACGGAAATGGAAGAGCTGCTGCGCCGCACGCTGGGCCCGCACATCTCGCTGGAGACCGTGGCGGCCGTCGGGCTGTGGAACGTGCACGCCGATCCGGGCCAGCTCGAGAACGCGCTGCTCAACCTGTGCATCAACGCGCGCGACGCCATGCCCGAAGGCGGCACCCTGGTGATAGAAACCGCCAATCGTTGGATCGACGCCCGGACCGCGCGCGACCGCGAACTGCCGATGGGGCAGTACGTGTCGCTCACCGTCAGCGACAACGGCGTGGGAATGCCGCCGGAAGTGGTGGCTCGGGCCTTCGATCCGTTCTTCACCACCAAGCCGATCGGCATGGGCACCGGACTGGGCCTGTCGATGATCTACGGCTTCGCGAAGCAGTCGGGCGGGCAGGTGCGCATCTACTCGGAGGTCGGCAAGGGCACCTCCGTCAGCATCTACCTGCCGCGCCATGACATGCAGGAAGAAGTGTCCGCGGCACCGGCAGTGGCCATGCTCGCGCCGCGCGCCGACCAGGGCGATACCGTGCTGGTGGTCGACGACGAACCAGCGCTGCGCATGATCATCGTCGAGGTGATGCGGGGCCTGGGCTACGCCACGCTGGAAGCCGGGGACGGGGCCGAGGCACTGCGCATCCTCCAGACGCCGCGGCAGCGCATCGATCTGCTGGTGAGCGACGTGGGGCTGCCCGGCGGCATGAACGGCCGTCAGGTGGCCGACGCCGCGCGCACGGCCCGGCCGGGCCTCAAGGTGCTCTTCATCACGGGCTATGCCGAAAACGCCGTGTTGAGCCATGGCCACCTCGACCCCGGCATGCACGTGATGACCAAGCCCTTCGAGATGGACGTGCTGGCGCGCCGCGTGAAGCAGTTGATCGAAGAGCGCTAGCGCCCCGACCGTCGGTATGCGCCCGGCCGGGGCTGCGGGAGATCAGCGCGCCGTCAGCGGCTCCAGGCCGGTCTTGGCGATGGTGGGAGCCGCTGCGGGCGAATTGAGATAGCGGATGAGCTGCCGCGCCGCGTCGGGCTGCTTCGAGGCGCTGGCGATGCCGGCGGAGAACACCGTCACGCGCTGCACTTCGGCAGGCAGCGGTCCGATGTAGTCGATGCCCGCGATGGGCAGCAGCTCGCTGACCTGCTGCAGGCCCAGCGCCGCGTCGCCGCGCGCCACCACGGAGCCGACGCGCTCGCTCAGGATGCGCTTGCTCTTGGGCTTGACCTGGTCCTCGATGCCGAGCTTCTTGAGCAACTCGGTCTCGTAGTAGGTGCCGCTCGCGCTGGCCGAGTAGGCGATCGACGGCGCTGCGATCAGCGTGCGCTTGAGCGCGTCGACCGTGCTGATGTCGGGTTTGGGCGCGCCCTTGCGCACCGCGAAGCCGATGGCCGAGCGCACCAGGTCGACCTGGCTGCCCGGCACCACCTTGCCCTCGGCCACCAGCGCATCGAGCGCGGGGCGCGCGAGGATCACCACGTCGGCCGGCTCGTTGCGGGCGAGGCGGCTGGGGATGGAGTCTTCGGCATTGCCCATCGAGGCGCCGTAGGCGGTCTTCACGCTGCGGCCGGTGCTGCGCTCGAACTCGGGGCGCAGGTCGTTGTAGGCGGCGGTGAAGCCGCCGGAGGTCATGACGTGGATGTCGGCGCCGCCCGCGGGCTTGCTGCTGCTGGTGGTGCCGAGGCTGCCGCAGCCTGCGAGCGCGAGGGCCGCGACCAGCGGTAGCGCGGCGCGGCGGGTGAGGGTGCCGAAGGAAGAGGGGAAGGAAGAGCGGAAAGAAGAGGGGGTCTTGAAGGGCTTCGTCACGATGTCTCCAGGAGGAAGAGGATTGCGGCGCGGTCGCCGCGTGCCGCTGTCATCGTAGAAGCCGGGGCTGTCATTCGGCCTTCAGCGAAGTCGGGGTTATCACTGAGGCGCCTCGGGTGCCTCGGGCTTGTCGGGAGTGCTCCTGCCTGCATCCGCGCCCGGCAGCCGCCCGCGCCGGGCCAGCCCCTCGCGCAGCAGGAACTCGACCTGCGCGTTCGCGCTGCGCAACTCCTGCGCGGCAAGGCGCTCGATCTCGGCCCACAGGGCCGGATCGATGCGCAGGGGGTAGGCTTTCTTGCCGGGACTGGCCATCGGATGGGTACGGATCGGGAGGGCGCGTACGGTTCGCGCCTCAGGTGTAGAGCGTACCGGTGTTCACCACGGGCTGCGTCTCGCGGTCGGAGCACAGCACCACCAGCAGGTTCGACACCATCGAGGCCTTGCGCTCGTCGTCGAGCACGACGAGGTTGCGTTCCGACAGGCCCTTGAGCGCCGCCTCGACCATGCCGACCGCGCCCGACACGATCTGGTGCCGCGCGCTCACGATGGCCACCGCCTGCTGGCGGCGCAGCATCACCTGTGCGATCTCGGGGGCGTAGGCCAGGTGTGTGAGCTTTGCGTCGAGCACCTCGACGCCCGCGCTGGCGAAGCGGCGGTTCAGGTCGTCACGCAAGGCGTCGGCCACGGTGTCGAGGCCGGCACGCAGCGTGGTTTCCTCGCTGGGCAGGTCGTCGCCGCTGTCGTAGGCGTAGAGGGTGGCCAGGTGCCGGATGGCGGCCTCGGACTGGATGGCGACGAACTTGTTGTAGTCGTCGATCTCGAAGACGGCCTGCGCCGTGTCGTACACCCGCCAGACCACCGCCGCGCCGATCTCCACCGGGTTGCCGCGCTTGTCGTTCACCTTCAGCGGGGGCGTGTTGAGGTTGCGTGCGCGCAGCGAGATCTTCTGGCCGCTTTGCAGCGGGTTGGTCCAGCGCAGGCCCTCGGAGCGGTCGGTGCCCTGGTACTGGCCGAAGAGCGTGAGGATGATGCCCTCGTTGGGCTGCAGCATGTAGAGGCCGGGGATCAGCACGAGGCCGACCACGATCAGCAGGACGCTCATCGGCAGCGGCATGAGGCGCTGCACGATCGCCCAGACGCCGATGGCGATCAGCAGCAGCACCACGGCGGAAACGCCATAGCCGTTGATCGACCGGTAGGGGCGCTCCATGCGGACCGGTCGCGGATTGGTGTTGGGGGTCTTCTCTTGCATCACTGCCTCCGTTGAAAGTGATATCACTCTAATATCTTTTCGGGGCCAGTCAAGATGTTTTGGATGTCCCGGCAAGCGCGCCGGTTTTCCGCCGCCGGCTGCCGGCGCCAAGGTAAAGACGGCGCGCTTTACCGCCGCTTTACGGGCTCGCAATGCAGGCGACAGCCGCCGCCCCTGAAATTCGCGGTGGCCCTTCGGAGGGCCGGCCAGCGAGGACTCCAGCCATGACCATGAACCGCTCCCTGCAACGCCTCGCACTTGCCGCCGCCCTCGTCGCCGTGAGCGGCCAGGGGTTCGCGCAATTCGGTGCTGGTGGGGGTGGCCCCGGCATGGGCGGCGGCCGGCGCGGCGCGCGGCCCGACAGCTCCGCCGCTTCGCGCACCGGCGAAGGCCTCACCACGCCGGCAACAGCCGCAGGGAAGATTCGCGACAAGCTCTACGACCTGCGCCTGCAGCTCATGGTCACGCCCGAGCAGTCGCCGCTGTGGGACCGTTTCTCCGACGCGGTGTGGGAGCTCGCCGGCCGCCCCGGCATGACGGCCGCCGCGCCGTCCGACGACCTGAACGCGGTGCAGTTCGTCCAGCAGCGCGCGATGCAGGCACAGGATCGTGCGCACCGCATGCAGGCGGTGAGCGATGCGTTGTCGAAGCTCTACGAGTCGATGACGCCCGAGCAGCGCCACACGGCCGACCAGAACCTGCCGGCGGTCATTCCCTGATCGCCCTGATCAGTCAGTCGATCAGGTCGAAGCAGCAGCCCGCGTAGTAGGGCTTGTCGCCGCCCTCGACGAAAGGCACCTCGATGGGCTTGCCCTCGTTGCGCCACACGTCGCGCTTTCGGTAGCCGGAGCGCGAGAGGTCGGCCAGCAGCTCGTCGTGGTGCTGGATGCGGTAGGGGCACACCGCGATGCCGATGCTGTTGAGCGTGTAGATCGTTCGCTCCGGGTGCACGGCGGTGGTGTTCATCACGATGCGCCGGGGCTTCACCGCGAGCTCGGAAAGGATCGCGTCCATGCGCACCGGCAGGTACTGCAGGCTGCCCGACACGTACAGCACGTCGCAGCCGCTCGCATCGCGGTAGTCGGTGGTGAAGCCCAGCTGCTCGGTCGCCTCGCGCTTGACGGCCATCGCGCGGCCGCTCTCGACCACCCCGGGCACGTCGCACACTGTCCAGCGCAGTGTGGAGGGATAGCTCAGCACGCGGCGGAAGGCGTAGTACTTGATGCCGACGTGTCCGCCGAGGTCGAACACGCGCGTCATGCCCGCGTCGATGGAGCGGCCCAGCCAGAAGAGGCCGGGGTAGTCGTAGAAGTAGATCTGCGGGCTGTAGAGCTCGCCCGCGTCGGCGTTGGCATAGCCCACGGCCTTGCTGGAAGGCGCCCCGGCCTCGGCCGCGGCGAAGCTGTCGAACGAGCCCATGAACAGGTTCTCGTCGGTGTTGTTGAGGAACTTGCGCCTGTACGCGCTTTCGCGGGCAGGAAATTGCAGGAGGCTGTTGAGCATCTCGTTCTCCGTTGGCTCGCCCATTCTGGGCGCAACGGGAGCGCGAAGGCGCTATAGCCCAGTGCGGTTGGGGCAGTTACCCCATGGGGGTTACATACCGCTCGCCAACGCCGCGGCGGCCGCCCGCGTCTCCACGCCCAGCTTCTCGAAGATGTGCTCCAGGTGCTTGTTCACCGTGCGCGGGCTGGTGCCCAGGATCTCGCCGATGTCGCGGTTCGTCTTGCCCTTGGCGAGCCACGAGAGCACCTCGGTCTCTCGCGGCGTGAGCGCCGCATCGGCCAGCCGCGCGGCCGGCCCCTCGCGCTGCACGGCGAACAGCAGCATCGTCTCGCCCAGCGCCGCCGCGCCGAGGTTGCGCACCGACAGCCGCATGCCGGTGGACGTGCCGACGGCGATGACCGCACCCGGCGCCAGCGCCGCTTCCAGCGAGCCCGGCAGCAGGCCCGGCGCCGGCGGCACCTCCAGCGCATGCAGCCACAGCGCGGCCTGCGGCGAGCGCCATGCGATGCGCCCGCGCGTGTCGACGAAGACCACACCCATGCCCGCCACGTCCACCGCGTCGCGGGCCATTCGGGTGATGCGCGCGTTGCGCGCGTGCGTGTGCAGCCGCGCCAGCACTTCCTGCGCGCGGATCGGCTTCACCACGTAGTCGACGCCGCCGCACTCGAAGCCCTCGACCACGTGCGAGGTCTCCGACAGGCCCGTCATGAACAGCACCGGGATGTGCGCGAGCGCCGGGTTGGCCTTGATGCGCCTGCAGGTCTCGAAGCCCGAGAGGCCCGGCATCAGGCCGTCGAGCAGGATCGCGTCGGGCACCACCAGTTCGAGCCGCTGCAGCGCGGCCTCGCCGTCGGCCGCCACCAGCACGGTGTAGCCGCTGGCCTCGAGGGTGTCGCACAGCATCCCGAGGCTGCTGGGGGCGTCGTCCACCACCAGCACCACGGGGCGTTCGGCCGAAGGCGAATCAGGGAGCGAGGGTGTCTGCATCTTCTGACAGTGCGTTGCGGAGTTTGTCGAGTTCGAAGCGCGCGACCATGCCGCGCAGCCACGTGCATGTGGCCGCCGCCGAGGGCGAGGAAGCGGCCAGCCGGTCGAGCGCGGTGTGCAGGCCGCGCACGTGGCCCATCTGTGCAAGCCGCATGAGCTCGGCGCGGTCGTCTTCGGGCAGGTCGAGCTGCCTGGGGCGCGGTGCGGTGTCCGCATCGTCGTCGCGGGCGTTCGGCGGCAGGGCGTCGCCGGCCGCCAGCCATTCGAGGCCGAGGTGGCGCTCCAGCGTGGCGATGAGCTCCGACTCGATCACCGGCTTGCCCACGAAGGCCTGGCAGCCCGCCGCGCGCAGCCGCTCGGCCTGGTTCTCGAACATGTTGGCCGAGACGATGATGATCGGGATCTCGCCGAAACCCGAGGCGCGCACCGACGCGGCGGTCTGCCAGCCGTCCATGTCGTCCATCGTCAGGTCGAGCAGGATGGCCGAGGGCAGCTCCTCGCGCAGGCTGTCGAGGCACTCGGTGCCGCTGGCGGCCTCGCGCACCTCGAAGCCCAGCGGCGCGAGCATGCCCGCGAGCATCTGGCGCTGCACCGGCTGGTCGTCCACCACCAGCAGCGTGCGGCGCTCGCCGATGTAGCCCGACACGGGCTGGCGCACGGCACCCGCCTTGCCGGCCTGCGGGCCGGGGTCGGCCACCTCGCGCAGATACACGCGCACGCTGAATGTGCTGCCCTGCGAGGAGGTCGACGCGAGCTTGAGCTCGCCGCCCATCAGCGAGGTGAGCAGGCCGGTGATGGTCAGGCCCAGCCCCGTGCCCGGCTCGCCGCGCCGGCGGCCCGCCGCGCCGCGCTCGAAGGGCAGGAAGATGCGCTGGTGGTCCTGCGGCGCCACGCCGATGCCGGTGTCGGCCACGTCGAAGCGCAGCACCTCGCGGCGGGCGTCAACGTGCAGCGTGACGGTGCCGCTGTCGGTGAAGCGCACCGCGTTCGTCAGCAGGTTGATGAGGATCTGCCGCAGCCACTTCGCGTCCGCATGCACCCAAGGCGGCAGCCGTCCCGCGTGCGTGTAGACGAAGGCCAGGCCCTTGTTCTCGGCCTGCGGCCGCACCATGTGCACGAGCTGGTCGAGAAAGGCCGGCAGCGCCAGCGGCGCGGGCTCCAGCTGCAGCCGGCCGGCCTCGATGCGCGCGAGGTCGAGCAGGCCGTCGATCAGGCCCAGCATGTGCTCGCCGCTGCGGTGGATGGTCTGCACCGCCTCGCGCGGCGGCTTCACCGAGTCGCCCTTCAGCAGGATCTGCGAATAGCCCAGGATGCTGTTGAGCGGCGTGCGCAGCTCGTGCGTCATGCCGGCCACGTAGCGGGTCTTGGCCTGGTTGGCGGCCTCGGCGGCTTCCTTGGCGGCCTGCAGCGCGGCGTCGGTGCGGCGGTGCGCCTCGATCTCCAGCGCCAGCAGGTTGTTGTGGCGGTTCGATTCCTCCTGCGCCATCTGCCGGCTCTCGCTGCCCAGCACCACCCACCACGCGGCCACGGCTGCCACCACGGAAAGCAGCGCGAACACCTTCAGGAAGGCCGTGGCCATGACCGGGTCGCTGGTGCCCGCCAGCGCTTCCTGCGCATAGACCACGCCCACCACGGTGGCCAGCAGCGCGATGAGCGACGCTGCCACGAGCAGGTAGTGCGCCACGCGGAAGTTCAGGCGCGCCGACAGGGCAGGCGGCAGCAGCGCCTGCAGCCAGCCGCTCATCTGCTCGGCCGCGCGCGAATCGGTCTTGCAGCGGTCGTGGCAGCGCGACTCGAGCGTGCAGCACAGCGAGCAGATCGGCGCGCTGTAGGCCGGGCAGTGCGCCATGTCCTCCGACTCGAAGCTGTTGTCGCACACCGAGCACTTCACGGCCTGGCCCGGCGTCCAGCGCTCGATGTCGTTGCGCGCCAGGTAGTAGCGCCCGTGCGTGCGCCAGGCCAGCAGCGGCGACAGAGCCATGGCGGTGGCCAGCGCGATGAAGGGCGAGAAGGCCTTCGCCCATTGCCCCAGCGTGCCGGAGTACGCCAGCATGGCCAGCGCCGCCGCCACCAGCATCGACACCAGGCCCACCGGGTTGATGTCGTACAGGTGCGCGCGCTTGAACTCGATGGTGCGCGGGCTCCAGCCCAGCGGCTTGTTGATGACCAGGTCGGCCACCAGCGCGCCCACCCAGGCGATGGCGATATTGCTGTAGAAGCCCAGCACGTGCTCCAGCGCCGCGAACACGCCCAGCGCCATCAGCAGGATCGCGATGGCCACGTTGAACACCAGCCACACCACGCGCCCCGGGTGGCTGTGCGTGAGCCGCGCGAAGAAGTTCGACCATGCCAGCGAACCCGCATAGGCGTTCGTGAGGTTGATCTTCATCTGCGACACTAGCACAAACAGCACCGTGATGCCCAGCACCCAGGCCGGATCGCGCAGCACGTAGGAGAAGCCCGTGAGGTACATCTGCGTGGGCTCGACCGCATGGTTGGCCGGTATCTCGTGCTGGAGCGCGAGGAAGGCCAGGAAGGCGCCGCCCATCATCTTCAGCATGCCGGGCACGATCCAGCCAGGGCCCGCGACCAGCACCGCCGTCCACCAGCGCACGCGGTTGGCGGCGGTCTTCTCGGGCAGGAAGCGCAGGTAGTCGACCTGCTCGCCGATCTGCACCACCAGCGAGAAGGCCACGGTGGCGGCGGCGCCGAACATCAGCGGGTCGAAGCCGCTGCTGTCGGAGGTGCGGCCCACGAGGCCGGTGAAGTCGGCGTAGAGCTCCGGCTCCTTCACCAGCACCGCGACGAAGGGGCAGATGAACAGCACGATCCAGATCGGCTGCGTCCACAGCTGCAGCCCCGAAATGAGCGTGATGCCCCGCGCAACCAGCGGGATGATGACGATCGACGACACCATGTACAGCAGCCACAGAGGCCAGTCGAGGTACATCTGAAGCGCCAGCGCGAGGATGGCCGCCTCCAGCGCGAAGAAGATGAAGGTGAAGCTCGCGTAGATCAGCGAGGTGAGCGTGGAGCCCAGGTAGCCGAAGCCCGCGCCGCGCGTGAGCAGGTCCATGTCCACGCCGTGGCGCGCCGCGTAGTAAGAGATCGGCAGGCCCGTGAGGAAGGTGATGAGGCCCACCACGAGGATGGCCCACAGCGCGTTCGAGAAGCCGTAGCTCAGCGCGATCGCCCCGCCGATGGCTTCCAGCGCCAGGAAGGAGGTGGCGCCGAAGGCCGCGTTGGCGACGCGGAACTCCGACCACTTGCGGAAGCTGCGCGGCGTGTAGCGCAGCGCGTAGTCCTCCAGCGTCTCGTTCGCGACCCAGGCGTTGTAGTCGCGGCGGATGCGGAAGATCTTCTGTCCGGAGACGGATTGCATGGCGGGTTCTCGCGGCGGCGGTGGCATGGCGCGGGTACAGCAAGAAGCGCTCCCTGCGTGCTTCCACCGGTTTCTGGCTCGCGAGTCTGCAGGCACGACGGGCCCTCGCCGCTACGTTGAATGACGTATTCGCGCATGCGCCGGTGATTTCTAAAGTTCCAGCCATGGTGCTCGGGGCACCGTCCGATGCACTTCGATGGTGCGCGGCCTTCCTTTCCAACAACCTGCCTGGAGTTTCCTGATGTCGCGTGATTCCGATCTTTCCCTCGATGCCATGGCATTGCGCCGCCGCCGCCTTCTGCAGGGCGCCGCCGCGCTGCCCGTGATGGGCCTCAGCGGCCTGAGCTTCGGCCAGGGCCAGTTCCCCACGGCCAAGGTCAACACGACGAAGCTCGCCGTGACGGACACCGAGGTGACGGTGGGCCAGCTGCACTCGTCCACCGGCACCATGGCCATCTCGGAGACCGGCTCCATCCAGGCCGAGCAGCTCGCCATCGACCAGATCAACGCCATGGGCGGCATCCTGGGCCGCAAGATCAAGGTCATCAAGGAAGACGGCGCCTCCGACTGGCCCACCTTCGCCGAGAAGTCGAAGAAGCTGCTGGTCAACGACAAGGTCGCGGCCGTCTTCGGCTGCTGGACCAGCGCCTCGCGCAAGGCGGTGCTGCCGGTGTTCGAGAAGGAGAACGGCCTGCTGTATTACCCGACCTTCTACGAAGGCCTGGAGCAGAGCAAGAACGTGATCTACACCGGCCAGGAGGCCACGCAGCAGATCATCTGGGGCCTGGACTGGGGCGCGAAGGAGAAGAAGGCCAAGACCTTCTTCCTGGTGGGCTCCGACTACATCTGGCCGCGCACCTCGATGAAGATCGCGCGCAAGCACATCGAGAACTTCCAGAAGGGCTCGGTCAAGGGCGAGGAGTACTACCCGCTGGGCCACACCAACTTCAACTCGCTGATCAACAAGATCAAGGTGGCCAAGCCCGACTGCATCTTCGCGGCCGTGGTGGGCGGCTCGAACGTGGCCTTCTACAAGCAGCTGAAGGCCGCGGGCATCACCGGCGACAAGCAGTTCCTGCTGACGCTGGCCGTGACCGAGGACGAGATGACCGGCGTGGGCGGCGAGAACTTCGCTGGCTTCTACTCGTCGATGAAGTACTTCCAGACGCTGGACAACGCGAACAACAAGAAGTTCGTCGAAGCCTTCAAGGCCAAGTACGGCAAGGACGCCGTCATCGGCGACGTGACCCAGGCCGGCTACCTCGGACCCTGGCTGTGGAAGGCGGCGGTGGAGAAGGCCGGCAGCTTCGACGTCGACAAGGTGGTGGCCGCATCGCCCGGCATCGAACTCAAGACCGCGCCCGAGGGCTACGTGAAGCTCGACGCCAACCACCACCTGTGGAGCAAGGCGCGCATCGGGCAGGGCCAGGCGGACGGCACCTTCAAGGTGGTGGCGGAGTCGGCCGAGCTGATCAAGCCGGATCCGTTCCCGAAGGGCTACCAGTAACCGTGTCTTTCTCCCTCCCCCTCCGGGGGAGGGCAGGGGTGGGGGCAGGCGGCCGTCGATGAAGCCCTGCGCTCGCAGGCGCCGTCTGTCCCCATCCCAACCTTCCCCCAAAGGGGGAAGGAGCCAATACCCCAAACATCGGAATCCGTTGCCATGACTTTGTCGGACATGCTGAACATCGGCCTCATGCAGGGCTTCGCGGGGCTGAGCCTCTTCGCGGTGCTGCTGCTGATGGGGCTGGGCCTGGCGATCATCTTCGGCCAGATGGGCGTGATCAACATGGCGCATGGCGAGTTCATGACCATCGGCGCCTACTCGATCTACCTGGCCGCGCGCGTCACCGAGAGCCTCGCGCCCGAGTTCATGCCGTACTACTTCCCGATCGCCATCGCGCTGGCCTTCGTCTTCGCCTTCATCGTCGGCTGGATCGTGGAGTGGGTGCTGATACGCCACCTCTACAAGCGTCCGCTCGACACGCTGCTGGCCACCTGGGGCGTGAGCCTGGGGCTGCAGCAGATCTTCCGCACCTTCATCGGGCCTAAGGAGGTGAGCCCCACGCTGCCCGAATGGCTCATGGGCTCGTGGACGCCGCACGAGGGCCTGGACATCCCGATCAACGGCCTGTTCGTGCTGGCGCTCACCGCGCTGGTCACGGGCGGCGTGCTGGTCGCGCTGCACAAGAGCCGCTGGGGCCTGAGGGTGCGCGCCACCGTCGCCAACCGCACCATGGCCAACGCCACCGGCATCGACACGAAGAAGACCGACCGCCTCACCTTCGCCATCGGCTGCGGCATTGCCGGCGTGGCGGGCGCGGCCTTCACCACCATCGGCTCGACCGGGCCCACCTCGGGTTCGCTCTACATCGTCGACGCCTTCCTGGTCGTCACCTTCGGCGGCGCGGCCAGCCTGTTCGGCACGGTGGTCTCGGCCTTCGGCATCGCGCAGACGCAGTCGGTCTCGGAGTTCTTCATGACCGGCTCGATGGCCAAGGTGCTGACGCTGTCGCTGATCGTCTTCATCTTGATGCTGCGCCCGCAGGGTCTCTTCGCCGTCAAGGTCCGCCGTTGAAGGCACGCATGAACCTGCTGCGCGATCCGATCTCGCACCGCTCGCTACGGATCCTGCGCGCCTTCAATTCCCTCTTCCTGCTTTGGAGTCATCGATGAATTTCATCAAGGCCTCGATCCAGCGCTACCAGCTCGGCAGCCTGCTGCTGCTGGTGCTGCTGCTCGCGGTGGTGCTGCCGCTGTCGCTCGACATCTTCCGCCTCAACCTCGTGGGCAAGTACCTCACCTACGCCTTCGTGGCCGTGGGCCTCGTCATGGTGTGGGGCTACGGCGGCGTGCTGAGTCTGGGGCAGGGGGTGTTCTTCGGCATCGGCGGCTATGCGATGGCGATGTTCCTCAAGCTCGAGGCTTCCGATCCGGTGTCGACCAAGATCCAGACCACGCCCGGCATCCCGGACTTCATGGACTGGAACCAGATCACCGAGCTGCCCACGCTGTGGCTGCCGTTCAAGAGCCTGCCGGTGAGCCTCGCGCTCGTGGTGCTCGCGCCGATGGCGCTGGCCTGGCTCATCAGCTTCGCGATGTTCAAGCGGCGCGTGGGCGGGGTGTACTTCGCGATCATCACGCAGGCGGTGGCGCTGATCTGCACCGTGCTCATCATCGGCCAGCAGGGCTACACCGGCGGCGTGAACGGCATGACTGACCTGAAGACCCTGCTGGGCTGGGACACGCGCACCGACAGCGCCAAGTACGTCCTCTACTACGTCTGCGTCGGCCTGCTGGTGGGCAGCATCCTGCTGTGCCGCTGGATCCAGACCAGCAAGCTGGGCACGCTGCTGCTGGCGATGCGCGACAAGGAAGACCGCGTGCGGTTCTCCGGCTACGACGTCTCGAACTTCAAGGTCTTCATCTTCTGCCTGGCGGCGGGGCTCTCGGGCATCGGCGGCGCGATGTTCGCGCTGCAGGTGGGCTTCATGTCGCCGAGCTTCGTGGGCATCGTGCCCTCCATCGAGATGGTGATCTTCTGCGCCGTGGGCGGCCGCATGAGCCTGGTGGGCGCGGTGTACGGCGCGCTGCTGGTGAATGCGGGCAAGACGCTGTTCTCGGAGAGCTTCCCCGACCTGTGGCTGTTCCTGATGGCGGCGCTCTTCATCGGCGTGACCATGGCCTTCCCGATGGGGCTCGCCGGGGTGTGGGAAGAGAAGATCCGCCCCTGGTGGAAGTCGCGCCGCCAGGCGCTGCGCGAAGCCGCTGTGAAGCCGCCCGCCGCTTCCGCTGCCGTGCCCGCGCCGTCCGCCACATCGACCCCGACCGAACCGACGCTGCCCGAAGGCGTCGGCAGCCAGCGCGCCTGACCGGAGCCAGCATCCATGAGCAACACCGACTTCGCGCTCGCCGTGGAAGACCTCACCGTCTCCTTCGACGGCTTCAAGGCCATCGACGACCTGACGCTGTACATCGACCGCAACGAGCTGCGCGTGATCATCGGCCCCAACGGCGCCGGCAAGACCACGCTGCTCGACCTGATCTGCGGCAAGACCCGCGCCAGCGCCGGCAGCATCAAGTTCAGGAACACCGAGCTCACCAGGATGGCGGAGCACAAGCGCGTGCGCCTGGGCATCGGCCGCAAGTTCCAGACGCCGTCGATCTACGAGAACCTTTCCGTCTTCCAGAACCTGGAGGTGTCGTTTCCCAAAGGGCGTTCGGTGTTCGGCGCGCTTGCCTTCAAGTGCGACGACGAGGTCAAGGCCAGGGTGCAGGCGGTCGCCGAGGAGATCGGCCTTGCCGACAGGCTCGACACCGAGGCCGGCCTGCTGAGCCACGGCCAGAAGCAGTGGCTGGAGATCGGCATGCTGCTGATGCAGGAGCCCGAGCTGCTGATGCTCGACGAGCCCATCGCCGGCATGAGTGCGCGCGAACGCGAGCTCACCGCCGAGCTGCTCAAGCGCATCTGCCAGAACCGCGCCGTGATCGTCATCGAGCACGACATGGCCTTCGTGAAGCAGATCGCGCACAAGGTCACGGTGATGCACCAGGGAAAGATCCTCGCCGAGGGGCCGATGGAGAAGGTGCAGGCCGATCCGAAGGTCATCGACGTCTACCTGGGGCACTGACATGAGCAACATCAACCTCAAGGTCGAGGACCTTCACGTCGCCTACGGCCAGAGCGAGGCCCTGCACGGCATCTCGTTCGACGGCCATGCCAACGAGACCGTCGCCATCATGGGCCGCAACGGCATGGGCAAGACCACGCTGTTCAAGAGCCTCATGGGCGTGCTGCCGCTCAAGAGCGGGCGCATCGAGGTGGCGGGGCAGGACGTCTCGCGCGACGAGAGCTTCCGCCGCGTGGCCAAGGGCATCGCCTACGTGCCCCAGGGCCGCATGATCTTTCCGACGCTGACGGTGGAGGAGAACATCCAGACCGGCCTGGAGAACTCGAAGACGCGGCGCATTCCAGAGGAGATCTACGCGCTGTTCCCGGTGCTGTGGGACATGAAGAACCGCAAGGGCGGCAACCTCTCCGGCGGACAGCAGCAGCAGCTGGCGATTGCGCGTGCGCTCGTCACCGACCCCAAGGTGCTCCTGCTCGACGAGCCCACCGAAGGCATCCAGCCTTCGATCATCAAGGACATCGCCAAGGCACTCAACGAGATCCGCAAGCTGCGCGGCATCACCATCGTCGTGTCCGAGCAGGTGCTGAGCTTCGCGATGGACGTGGCCGACCGGCTCTTCGTGATCGAGGGCGGACGCCTCGTGCACGAGACGGCGCGCGACAAGACCGACGTGGAGCGCATCAAGGCCTATCTCTCTGTCTGATTCTTCCGTTCAACACAACCCAACCAGGAGCCACTGCAAATGACGGACACGCTGATCAAGGTCGACCTGACCAAGCCGCCCACCGAGAACGAGATGATCCACAACCGCTGGCATCCGGACATCCCGATGGCCTGCTGGGTCAACCCGGGGGACGACTTCATCCTGGAGACCTTCGACTGGACCGGCGGCTTCATCAAGAACAACGACAGCGCCGACGACGTGCGCGACATCGACCTGAGCACGGTGCACTACCTCTCCGGCCCCGTGGGCGTGAAGGGCGCCGAGCCCGGCGACCTGCTGGTGGTCGACCTGCTGGACATCGGCGCCAAGCAGGACAGCCTCTGGGGCTTCAACGGCTTCTTCTCCAAGAAGAACGGCGGCGGCTTCCTCACCGACCATTTCCCCGAAGCGCAAAAATCGATCTGGGATTTCAAGGGCATGTTCACCAGCTCGCGCCACGTGCCGGGCGTGAACTTCGCGGGCCTCATCCACCCCGGCCTCATCGGCTGCCTGCCCGACAAGCCCATGCTCGACATGTGGAACGAGCGCGAGAAGGCGCTCATCGCCACCGACCCGGACCGCGTGCCCGGCCTGGCCAACCCGCCTTTCGCCGGCACCGCCCACATGGGCAAGATGACCGGCGAGGCGAGGGCGAAGGCCGCCGCGGAAGGCGCGCGCACCGTGCCGCCGCGCGAGCACGGCGGCAACTGCGACATCAAGGACCTGTCGCGCGGCTCCAAGGTGTTCTTCCCGGTGTACGTCGATGGCGCGGGCCTGAGCGTGGGCGACCTGCACTTCAGCCAGGGCGACGGCGAGATCACCTTCTGCGGCGCCATCGAGATGGCCGGCTGGGTGCACATGAAGGTCTCGCTCATCAAGGGCGGCATGGCCAAGTACGGCATCAAGAACCCGATCTTCAAGCCCAGCCCCATCACGCCGCAGTACAACGACTACCTGATCTTCGAAGGCATCTCGGTCGACGAGAGCGGCAAGCAGCACTACCTCGACGTGAACGTGGCCTACCGCCAGGCCTGCCTGAACGCGATCGAGTACCTGAAGAAGTTCGGCTACTCGGGCGCTCAGGCCTACTCGATCCTCGGCACGGCACCGGTGCAGGGGCACATCAGCGGCGTGGTCGACGTGCCCAATTCGTGCGCCACGCTCTGGCTTCCCACGGGCATCTTCGACTTCGACATCAACCCGAGCGCCGCCGGCCCGGTGAAGATGATCGACGGCAGCGTGAGCATGCCGCTCTCGCCCGACCTGCGTTGAAGAAAGAGAAAGGCGCGCGTCCATGCCCACCTACGACTACGCCTGCGGGCATTGCGGCGGCTTCGAGGCGCTGCGGCCTTCGGGCCTGCGCGACGAGCCGGCCGCGTGCCCCGACTGCGGCAGCGCTTCGCCGCGCGTGCTGTCGGCCGCGCCGCGTCTCGCGCTGATGGCCTCGGGCACGCGCCGCGCCATCGAGACCAACGAGCGCGCGCGGCACGAGCCCGTGAGCTCTCGCGACTATGCGCGGCTTCGCCATCCGGCGGGCTGCGGGTGCTGCGGATCGGGCAAGCGAGGAGCGACGGTGACCGCGCCCAACGGCGCAAAGGCGGCGCCGTCGAGGCGCCCCTGGATGATCAGCCACTGAAGAACAGTGCCGCGAGCCAGGCAGCAGGAAGGAAAAAGGGGGAAGGGGAGGGATGAACCCCCTATTGACCAGTTTCTTTTCAAGAGGCTGCATTGTTTCAATCCTGTGAACGCCGCGGTTCATTTTGCGAGCGTTTTTTGATGCCGATCAGGATCAAACTTCTCCTCACCAACCAACCGTTTGCCCTGAAGGAGATTGAAATGAATGCCTCGAAGATCCTCGCCGCTGCCGCCCTCTCGCTCCTGGCTGCTGCTGGCGCCCAAGCAGAAACCTATGACGGCGTGCACGTCGTGAACTCCTCGGTGAGCCGCGCCGAAGTCGCTCCGCAAGCCGTTGCCGCCGCTCGCGTCGGCAACGAGTACAGCGAAGCCTCCTCCGCTGGCGCCCAGGCCTTCACGTCGACCGCCAACCGCGCCACCGTCCAGGCCGAAGCCGTCGCCAAGGCGCACGACCCGCTCGCCAGCCTCGACCGCCGCGCGTTCTACCGCGACGAAGTGCCGGCTGCGTACAAGAAGCCCAGCGTGTCGTTCACGCGCCAGGCTGGCCTGTAATCAGGCGACACCGGCAGCTGCTGCGGCGGTTGCCTGAAAAAGGACGAAGCGGGCCGAAAGGCCCGCTTTTTTCATGGGCGGCCGATTCACCTTATTGCCCAAGCGCTTCGAAAATATACGCAATGAGTATATATTCGCGGCCATGAACATGCCGCAACAGGTGCTCCTCCGCGACGCGATGCGTCAACTCAACATGACGCGCGACGCCTTCGCGGAGCGCATCGGCAGCCGAAGAAGGGCGCTCGACGCCTGGCTGCTGCCCGACGAATCCAATGAATTCAGGGCCATGCCCGAGGTTGCGCGGCGCTTCGTGAGCGAGATCCTCGCTTCCGACGGTCGGCGCGGTGAATATACGCAAAGCGCACATGATGGGGCGCTGCGCAGGTCCATGGCGGTCGAGGGCTCGCACCACCTGCTGTCGGTCAGCCAGTTCAACCGCGACGCCATCGACGAGCTGTTCCAGCTGGCCGACGTGATGCAGCCCATCGCGCGCCGCCGCAAGGTGAGCCGCGTGCTCGAAGGGGCGGTGCTCGCCAATCTGTTCTTCGAGGCCAGCACCCGCACGCGCGTGAGCTTCGGTGCCGCGTTCTGCCGGCTGGGGGGCTCGGTGTGCGACACCACGGGCTTCACCTTCTCCTCGATGGCCAAGGGCGAGTCGATCTACGACACCAGCCGCGTGATCAGCGGCTACGTCGACGCCATCGTGGTGCGGCACCCTGAGCAGGGCTCGGTGACGGAATTCGCGCGCGCCACCAACGTGCCCGTCATCAACGGCGGCGACGGCCCGGGCGAACATCCGAGCCAGGCGCTGCTCGATCTCTACACCATCCAGCGCGAGTTCTCGCGTCTGGGCAAGCTGGTCGACGGCGCGCACATCGCGATGGTCGGCGACCTGAAATACGGGCGCACCGTGCACTCGCTCATCAAGCTGCTGGCGCTGTACAAGGGCCTGAAGTTCACGCTGATCTCGCCGCCTTCGCTGGCCATGCCGGCGGAGATCGTCGATGCGGTCAGCCGCAACGGCCACGTGGTCGAGACGGCCGCCACGCCGGCCCAGGGGCTGGCCGGCGCCGACATCATCTACGCCACGCGCATCCAGAAGGAGCGCTTCGCGCACGACGAAGTGCTGGAAGGCTTCGACAACGCCTTCGAGATCAACCGCGCGCTCATCGAATCGGCCTGCAAGCCCGAGGTGGTCGTGATGCACCCGCTGCCGCGCGACAGCCGCCCCGGCTCGCACGACCTCAGCGTCGACCTGAACAACGATCCGCGCCTGGCCATCTTCCGCCAGACGGACAACGGCATCCCGGTGCGCATGGCCATCTTCGCCACGCTGCTGGGCGTGGACAAGCTGGTGAGCCGCTCGATGCGCGACGCCGCCTGGACACCGCCTTCGCACATCGGGCCGGACGACAGCATCTTCCACGGGCTCGACTGAGGCCCGCGGCTGTCGGGCGCGTCAGGCGTGTCAGGTGTGGGAGAGGATGTTGACCAGCTTGCCGAACGGATCGCGCACGTAGAAGCGCCGCACGCCCCAGGGCTCGTCGACCGGGCCGTATTCGATGTCGAAGCCCGAGGCCCTCATGCGCTCGAAGGCTTCGTCCACGTCATCTACCTCGACGGACAGATCGGGCACCGCGGTGCCTGAGCCGCCTTCGGACGCGAAGCTCAGCTGCACCGTCATGCCGGCCTGCGAGCCGTAGGTCTGGATCCAGCCGTGGTCCATGAGCAGGTCGAGGCCGAGGATGTCCTTGTAGAAGACGGCGGCGCGTGCGGGATCAGGGGTGGCGAAGTTGGCGACCAGGCGTTTGACTTTCATGAGACCGTTGTCTTCCTGATGGCGAAGGTTCGGGCCCGGCCGTTGTACTCGGCGTGCAGCAGGTGGCTGTCGACGCGAATGCCTGTCCATCGGTCGACGTGACCGTCGGAACCCACGATCTCGAGACTGTGGGGAGACACGACGCGATAGCTGAAGACGGGGGCTGCCACCGGACCGTTCTTCGTGCCGATGGTGGCGACGACGCTGCCGTCCAAGCGGAACCGATAGGTGCCCGCGTCGGTGTCGGAGACGAGATCCAACGCCCGATCGAATGGAATGGCGGCGATGGCCATGCGGGTTTCTCTTGAATCCTTCAGATGAAATCCAGCCATTCCCTTGCCCTCCGGACGCCGTGGGCGATCGCCTCGTCGATGTCTTCGAAATGCCAGTCTGGCGCTGGACGGCCGGTGGGGGTGACCAGCGACAGGAATCCCGCTCGGGATCTTTCCGAAGTGACGGCAAGCACCGGGAAGGGTGGCGCGCCGGGCTCTCCTTCCTCGCCACGAAACTGTGCAACGTCATGGAACACCTGGAGCAACGAATTGCCCCAGCGATACGTCATGGCGCGAAAGTCCAGGATCACGCAGTCCGCGTCGAATGCCTTGAGGCCCGTCAGTGTGCTTGTGGCAATGTAGGTGGCATGGCCGTTGCCGAGGCTACCCTCCGGATACTCGCCTTCAAAGGAAACGACAAGCACCGTCATCCGGTCTGTTTGCGCCGGATCAGCCAGAAGGAAGCGGCAGCGCAGGCCCTCGGGAACCAGAGGTGTTGCTTCGGTCAGCGTGAATCGTGTCATCTTGAATCGATCCTCATGTCTTGCGTGCAATGCTGACGGGACTGGATCCGGCGCCGTTGCGGAAAGCTCGCCGGTACTTGACGAAACCTTTCTTCTTCGAGCCGGAGAACCCGCATCGTTCGAAGAAGTTGTGCGCTCTGCCGCGCTCGACGGCGCTCAGCAACATGATCTTGGTGCAGTCACGCGCGATGCATTCCTCTTCGATGTGCCGCAGAAACGCAGTCCCCAGGCCTCTGCCACGAGATGCCACGCTCACGACGATGTTTTCGACGATCGCGAATGGCTGGGTCGCGTACATCACGTCGGCGCAGAAGATCAGGAGCGCCGTCGCGTGGAGCACATCCTTGTCCTCCATCACGAGCGACGAGGTTCTTGGGTCATCTTCAAGTTCTGCGATGCGCTCCGGCAACACGCACACGTTCGCGCTGTCTACAAGCTCGCCATAGAGGTTCTCGATGCCCTTGGCATCCCCGGGCCTGGCGCGGCGAATGGCGATCGGCGAGGCTTCGGCGTACGTTGTGTCCACAGATGATTTCCGAGAGCGAAGCGGTCGAATATAGAGCTTCGCTGCGCCGCACATGCTCACGCGTGCCTAAGCGAACCCTCACCCCAACCTAAGCAGCCCCTCAGCGGCCGATAAGTACCGCGCCCTAGAGTGAATCCGTCGTCATCACTCAACTCAAGGAGACAGCCATGAGAGTTCGAACCATTGCCCTGTGCATCGCCGCTGCGCCCGCGCTGGTGCTGGCATCGCTCGCGCATGCGGGCGGGCGTGCCGATCCGGACTACCCGCAGCTCTCGCATTCCACGCAGTCGCGCGATGCGGTGGCCGACGAGGCCGCGCGCGCGAACAACGGCGTCCATGCGACCGAGGTTGCCGAGTCGCAGCCGGCACCGAGCGTGTCCGGCGCCGATCGCGCCCAGGTGCAGGCCGAGGCGATTCGCGCGAACAACGGCATCCACCCGACCGAGGTGATGGAGTCGCAGGTGGCGCCGCCCGTGGCGTCGGCGAACCCGTCGGGTTCGCCGGTCGAGCACGCGATGGGTGAGTAGGACGCGGCGGGGCCGGGCCTCAGTCTCGCGTGAGCACGAAGCGCTTGCGGATGCCGCTCGCGGCCGAAGGCGCCACCCACAGGTCGAATTCGCCAGGCTCCACGATGGGCTTCATGTCGCGGCCGATGAACGACAGGTCGTCGGCCGTGAGCGTGAACTCGACGACTTCCGACGCACCCGGCGCGATGCTCAGCTTGCGGAACCCCTTGAGCTCGCGCACCGGCCGCGTGACGCTCGCGGCGCGTTCGCCGATGTAGAGCTGCACCACTTCCTCGGCCTCCCGGGTGCCGGTGTTGGTGACGGTGGCGCGCACGCGCAGCGTGCCCGACAGCGGCATGCGCTCGCTGCTCAGTTCCACGTTGTCGTAGCGCACGGGTGCATAGCCGAGGCCGAAGCCGAAGGGGTAGAGCGCCTCGTTCGTCGCATCGACATAGCGGGTCTTGAAGGCCATGTCGGGTACGTTCTCGGGCGAGGGGCGGCCGGTGCGCTTGTGGCCGTAGTAGTAGGGCACCTGACCGGCCGTCTGCGGAAAGCTCACGGGCAGCCGGCCCGAGGGATTGAAGTCGCCGAACACCACGTCGGCGATCGCGTTGCCGGTCTGCACGCCGAGGAACCAGGTCACGAGGATGGCGCGCGCATTGCGCACCGCGCCCTTGAGCGCCATCGCGCGGCCGTTGCTCAGCAGCACGACCACCGGCTTGCCGGTGGCGGCCACTGCCTCGGCCAGGTCCTGCTGCGCCTGCGGCAGGCCGATGTCGCTGCGCGAGCGTGCCTCGCCCGACATCTTCTGGCTTTCGCCGATGGCCAGCAGCACCACGTCGGCATCGCGCGCGGCGGCCACCGCCGCTTCGATGCCGCCGGGCAGCGCCGATTCGATGCCAGAGCCGCGCACCACGTTCACCGACGAATTGGGCCCCAGCGCCGTGCGCAGGCCCTGGTCGATGCCCACCGGCGCCGACTGTCCGGGGAACAGGCTCCAGGCGCCCATCAGGTCGATGGTGCCCTCGGCGAAGGGTCCGATCAGCGCGATCTTCGTGCCGGCCTTGGGCAGCGGCAGCAGCATGCGCTCGTTCTTCAGCATCACGATGGAGCGGCGTGCGCTCTCGCGGGCCAGCGAGATGAATTCGGGGTTCTCGGGGCGCTGTGCGGCGGGCAGGCCGTCGAGGCCGCGCATGGGGTCGTCGAACAGGCCCAGCTTCTGCTTGACGCGCAGCACGCGGCGCACGGCCTCGTCGAGCCGCGACATCGGCACTTCGCCCGAGGCGACGAGATCGGGCAGGTAGCGCATGTACAGGCCGCTCTGCATGCTCACGTCGGTGCCCGCCATGAAGGCCTGCTTGGCTGCCTCGCGCGGGTTGGCCGCGTAGCCGTGCTCCACGAGTTCCTCGTCGGCCGTGTAGTCGGAGACCACGAAGCCGCGGAACTTCCATTCGTCGCGCAGCACGCCTGTCAGCAGCGCGGGATTGGCGGTGGAGGGCACGCCGCCGATCTCGTTGAAGGCGCTCATCACCGACAGCGCGCCCGCGTCCAGTGCCGCGCGGAACGGAGGCAGGTACACCTCGCGCAGCGTGCGCTCGGAGATGTCGCTCGCGTTGTAGTCCAGCCCGCCCTCGGCCGCCCCGTAGGCCGCGAAGTGCTTGGGCGTGGCCAGCATCGAGTCGGGCCGGGAGAGATCCGGGCCCTGGAAGCCGCGGACTCGCGCGGCCGCGAACTGCTTCGCGAGGAAGACGTCCTCGCCCACGCCTTCGAGGCCGCGGCCCCAGCGCGCGTCGCGTGCGATGTCCACCATTGGCGCGAAGGTCCAGCGGAAGCCGTCGGCCGTGGCTTCCACTGCCGCGGCGCGTGCGGTGCGCTCCGCCAGCGCGGGCTCCCAGCTCGAGGCTTCGGCCAGCGGCATAGGGAACATCGTGCGAAAGCCATGGATCACGTCGGCGCCGAAGATCAGCGGAATGCCCAGGCGCGATTCCCTGGTCGCGATCTGCTGCAGCCTGCGCTTGCCTTCGAGGCCCGCGTTGTTGAAAAGGCCCGTGAGACGGCCGGCGCGAACGTCGGCTGTCTCCTGCTGGGCGTTGCGCCAGCCGGCCTGCGGATTGTTGGGCGTGTCGATGTCGGCGGGCCCGTACAGGCTGAGCTGGCCGGCTTTCTCCTGCACCGTCATGCGGGAGATCAGGGCTTCGATGCGGGCGTCGGCGTCCTGCTGTTGCCGGGACGCAGCCGTCGTCGCATCGGGGGCGGCCGATGCGGAGGGCAGGAGGAGCGCGAAGGAGAGGAGGGCGCAGGTGGGGGCGAGAAAGCGCGCCGGAAGGCGCGGGAGTCGGACGTGCATGGGCTCCTATTCTGCAGATATCGGGAGTCGTCCCAGGACGGTGGGTTTTGGCGCTGGCTGTTGCCTGATGTGACGCTGGCGGCCATCAGGCATTGATCGGGCGCCAGAGCCGGTTCGCGGCCTGCTGTGAGGCGAGCCGTGCGACTTGTGCCGATGGGAGGTTGGCAAGCGGCAGCGCGAGCGCGGATGCCAAGGCCTGCAGAGCCTGGCGGCGGGTGGGTGCTTGTGTCTTTGTCATCAGGGGTCGATTCATTTGATTGCTATCGCACTGGCAGGGGCGCCGGGCACAGCCACTCGGAACTTGAGGCCTTCGAGCAGCTTGTCCCATAGGGCGATGGCTTCCTCGTCGTCGAGCGAAGAGGCCGCAGCCGCACCCACGCGGTCTGATGCCACCTTGGTGAACATCGCCGCTTGCAGCAAGGCCGGACGTGCGACGTTGCCGGTTTCACCGATGAACATCCACTCGAAGTCGTGCGATCCATCGGCTTCGCGAACCAGCGACTCTTCGCCGTCCCAGCCGTGGACTTTCTTCTTTCCCTCGCGCAGCGTCGTCAGCCTGGGATAGCTGCTGCCGGCGTCCCGCTTGCGGTCGTTGATGAGCTTGAGCAGGCCGTAGCCATTGCTGCCCTTCGTGCTCTGGCTCTGGTTGCTCTGGACGCTGAACACGACGTCGGGCAGGGCTGCCATGTGCAGGCCGGCCTGGGACAGGGCCGGGCCTTGAGTGCCGTCAACACGGGTGAAGCCGTATTCATGGCAAAGGCCCTGATCCGTGGGGACCTCGTCGGGCTTGCGTGCGCGCAGGTTGCTGGCGAGGTCGACAGCATCTTGAAGGATTGAATCTGCGGTCGCGCCATTGTCAGTGCCACGGCCGCTCATGAAGATGTGTGGTCCGACGACGTAGTAGATGCGGAAGCCTTCCAGATCAACCTCTCTAGCGGACGCGCTCTTGAACGATCGGATCAGCCAGGTACCCGGTGCGGGGCCTTTCCCGAAGTAGGTGATCTCGGCTGTCTTGTTGTTGGAAAGAATCTTCGCCCGCTCCGCCTCCATCACCTTCTCTATATCGTTCGCCTGATCGGGGAGCGTCGGAAAGTCGCGCCCGAACGCCAGTCTCGAATCGACCGGTGCGGTTAGCACATAGCGCCCGAAGCAAAGCAGCTTGGTGTGCTCGAACAGTTTCTCGATGCGTCGGCTCATGCAGAAAGTCCTCGTCTTCAGGGTTGGTAGGTGAGTTCAGTTCTTTTCGGACCACCATTGGGTGTCGAAGTCGGCCGCGATGCGCACGATGCCGTAGAGCGTGGCCGCGCTGGCGTTGGCGTCGCTGTAACTGCCCTGGTGGTCGTATCCGGCCTGCACGAACTTGGCTTTCGCGCGCACCTTCGCTGCACTGCGCTCCACGGGCACCGTGCCGTCGCTGGGTGTCATCGGCCGCTGGAGCTTGAGCTTGAGAACTTCGCCCCGGTCGCCTCTGACCCGCAAGGTGCCCTGGCCGTCGTCACCTTGGTCTCCGGGCAGCAATGTCCAGGCCAGCGGATCTCCGGCGATGGCGGGGTCACCATCTACCACGCGCCACACCAGGTCGTTCCAAGCGGGTTGGCTCGGATCGCTGCCGTAGTGTGCGTACGTGCGCTGATGGAAGGTGTCCTGGATCGTGTTGGCAAAGCGCATGGCCTCCTTGATGCGCTCTGTCGTTGCCTTCGGACCGATCTGCTCTTCGGTCTTTCCCCCTTTATCAGGAGGCAACTGTCCCTGCCCCGCCGGATCAATCCAATCCGGATTGATCAACCTCCACCACTTGTCCCGATCGAGCGTGTAGATCTCGCTCACTGCGTCACTACTGGGCCATTTCGCCAGGAACTTGCCGTTGTCGTCCTGCACCTGCAGCCACTGCGTGCCGTAGGCGGCTGCCGGCAGCAGTTCCAGGCCGCCTTGCGCATTGGCCAGCACGGCCGTCACTTCCTCGCCGTTGTCGCCCAGGACGCCCTGCGTGATGCCACCTATCAACCGGGACTTCAGATGCCACCAGGGCTTGTTGCTGCCCTCGAAACCCGCGCGCATGCGCTTGTATGCGGCGGCCGCGCCGGTGGTGGGCATCACCCCGTGCACCACGCCCAGAATGCGATGCCTGATGCCGCCGTAGTCCGCATGCATCATCGCGCGCGCCAGGATGCCGCCCATGCTGTGCGTGACGACGATGACGCCGGGGCAGTCGAAGCCGTTGTGGTTGTAGGTGTCGATCAGCAGCTCGATCTTCTTCGCGAGCTGTTTTCCTTCCTCGCCGTTGCTCCTGAGCCAGTTGTAGCCGAAGGCGTGCACCGGATACCAGCAGTTGCCGATCCTGCGGATGTCGTCCTCGCTCAGCGGCTGCGCGTCGTGAACGCCGAAGCTCGATGGTGACCGTCCGATGAGCGCTTCGGGATTGCTCTTGTCAACCCATGCCGGCGACACGACGAGCTTGTTTTCCTCGCGGCGCAGCATGTCGTTGAGCAGGCGTTCCATCGACTGCAGGATGCTGCCGTAGGCGTCGAACATCACTTCGCTCCATCCGCGTGCACGGGCCTTCTGGGCAGCGGTGAAGCATTGCCGATTGCTCGCCAGCGGGTGCGTCGGATCGGCCTTGGGATCGGTGATGAGCAGCTTGCTGATGTCGCCAAGGTCATCGGGCACGTTGTCGTGGCGCTTGTCGGAGCTGATGGTCGTATCGCCCGTGGCATCGAAGCGGCGGCGCTTCTTGCCCTCGATCTTCTCGTCGGTGACGTTGTAGCGGTCGACCTCCACCTCGTCGGGGTCCAGCCGCATCTGGCGGGCCGCGGCGCTTGCGTTGCGCCGCGAGAACGCATCGCCTTTCTTGTCGGGCCACCACGCGAGGTTGTCGCTTCGTTTGAGCAGCTCCTGCCGCTCGCGGGACAGGCGGAGGTTGCTGCCCATGATGCCGGGCAGGAACACGATCGGGATCAGCTTGCCCGGGGGCACGCGCACGCGGACCTTTCTCCTGTCGTCGAGCGGCGTCGTCACGGCGGTGACCTCCGCGAAGCCGTCCAGGCCCAGGCTGAAGTCCAGCCAGATGTCCTCTTCTTCTCCCTGCGCTGCCATCAGGAGGCCCTCCCGAGCCATGCGATCTTGTACGACTCAGGGCCGTCCGAGCGCTGCTGCCGCGTGGTGCCGTCGTTGCTGGTGATGTCGCCAACGGGTGCTTCCTGCGCAAGTGTCCTGCCCGAAGGGGCGGGCGTTGCCGCGCCTTCGCTGTCACGCATCAGCTCGAACAGCTGCCTTGCCGCAGGCGTGTCCTCCTCGTCGATGTGATGAAAAAGCACCTCCTGGTCGAACCGCGTCTGCACATCCCGGTTCATCTTGTCAGGCGTGCGGCTGTCGGGCCCGATGAAGCTGTGCTTCGCCGCGTGCGCCCGCCATGCTCCGCGCGTGCCATGCACGATCCCCGAGGCGTTCCAGCAGGTGTAGCTCGCCCCGCCGTTGATGACGACTTCTTCCGCCGCAGCGATCGTGATCCGGTTGGCCTCCTGGCGGATGTTCATCTTCGCGAGCACGCTGATGCTGTTCTTCAGCGCCGCGATGTCGATGTCGGCGTTGCCCGCCACCAGCTTCATGCCGGCCTTGTAGGCGAACATGCGCACGGCGTTCTTTGCCGAGACCAGAAAGCTCTTCGCAGTGGCCACGCTGGTGTGCCCGCCGCTGGTCAGTGCGTTGTGTCCCGTGCTCGCGAAGTGGCTGGAGCCCTGCGCCGTGGCCTGGATGCCGCAGGGGCTCGCGAGCGTGAGGTGCGGCTTGCTGAACTCGGGGAATTCGCCCTGCGCGGCGTGATTGCCCTTGCCCTGGATCGCGTCGTTCTGCAGCTTGAGTTCGGCGGCGACCTCGTTCTGGTCACCGCTTTCGTGCGCCTTGGCATTCAGCGCGAGCTGCGACATGCCTTCGTGCACCTCGCGTGCCTGCGTGAGCCGCGCAACGGTCTCTCCCATGTCGGTGATGTGCGCCCGTGCGTTCGGCCGCGGTTCGGTGCTCACCAGCAGGCCGCTGGCGGCGCGCAGTGCCCCGTGCCCATCGGTGCGCAGCTCGAAGCCCTGGCCGCGGTCGTCCTTGCGGCCCGTGGTGTCCTCGATGCGGCCTATGTGTCCGAGGCTGAGGCTGCTGCACTGGTGGTCGCTCTTGAGCTGGGCCTGCACCTTGCCCGGGCTGTCGTCGAGTGCCAGGTGGTTTCCGCGCAGGCTGGCTCCGAATTCGCGGCTTCGGATGCCTGTCAGGTGCGTCTGGGCGGGCAGCTTCCACGCCGGCATCTCGTCGGCGTTGTGGAGGCGCCCGACGACGATGGGATGGTCGGGGTTTCCGTTGAGGAAATCGACGACCACTTCCTGGCCGATGCGGGGCAGGGCGGCAGTGCCGAACCGGGCCCCGGCCCACCCGTGAGATACGCGCAGCCAGCAGGAGGAGTTCTCGTCTCTGCCGCCCAGGCGGTCCCATTGGAATTGCACCTTGACACGGCCGTACTGGTCGGTCCAGATCTCCTCGCTGGCGGGGCCGACCACCACAGCAGTCTGCGGGCCGCCGGTGCGGGGCCTGCGCGTCGTGCGCGGAGGTCGCCAGGCGAAGCTGGTGGGCTGCGCATCGAAGGCGAAGCGCTGGATGGAGCCGCCCGACGTGGCGGCCGTGCCTTCGGTGGCGCGCAGGTTCTCCTGCAGGTGATAGGCCACGCCCAGCACGAGGTACTGGCGGTTCTGGTCGTCGCGAGGATGGCCGGCCAGCCGCAGCGTGTGGCCTGGTGCCAGCGAACGCAGGTTGGAGCGGCCGCTGACAAGACTACGTGCGCTCAGCTGCTCTTCATTGCGGATGCGCGCGTAAGTGTCGCCGTCGCCGTTGAGCAGATAGTGGCCGGGCCATTCGAACACCTCATGGTCGTCGTGATCGTGGCCCGGCGGCATCTGGCGCTGGCTCCGCAGGTCGGCCTTGGGCCTCTCGAAGTCGTAGTCGTCGGTGCAGTGGTGGCCGGAGCGCAGGTCTTCGGCCATCTCCCATGCGTAGATGCGTTCGGCCGGTTCTTCGCCGCCGGTCATGCCGGACTGCTCGTGCGGGTGGTAGCGCACTGTCTCGCCGCCGGGCAGCGGGCCGTGCGAAATGGCGATGTCGTCCGCGAACACCAGCACATGCTGCGAGGTCTCGTGGCGGAACCAGTAATGGATGCCCTCGTGCTCGCACAGACGCGAGACGAAGTCGAAGTCGCTCTCGCCGTACTGCACGCAGTAGTTCCACACCCGGTAGCTGCGCGTGAGCTTCTGCTCGAAGGGATGCCCGTAGCGGCCGAGTACTTCGGCGACGATCTCGGGAACGCTGCGGTCCTGGAAGATCCTGTAGTCGTGGCGCCTGGTCGCGAGCCACAGCCAGGGGCGCAGCCTCATCGCGTAGAAGCTCTGCCGCGCATCCTCCCGAGCGAGGCCGAAGCGGGTGACGATGCCGGCGAGATGACGCGTACCGCCGTGCTCGGTCTGCAGCGACACCGTTGCCGTCTTGCCCAGGAGCGCCTTGGGCTCGATGGCGTTGCTGCGGCCGAGCAGGTGGACATCGAAGGCGTAGGCCTGGCTCAGCGCCTCACGGCCGACCAGCCGATGGAATTGCAGCGCCTCGCCGACGGGCGTGGCAATGGTGACGCGACGGCCAGCCAGGATGGGCTTGGTCACGGGATCCTCCCTGAATAATCGATCGCTCGACCGAAATTAGTTTTTTCGGATTATTCGAGCGCGCGATTCGAGGAGGGTGGCCAGTCGCTGAAAGCCAGCCGGTGCGTGAATAAATTCGCAGAGAAAGTGCGTTGGCAGGCCAGTTAAATTCTGACGGGAATAATTTCAGGACGCCTCCGCGCCACCGGAGGTCCAGCGATCAATCCGCGCCCAGCTGCAATCGGCTCGGCAGCCTTTTCTCGATCGCGAACTTCAGCAGTGCCGCCGAGCGGAAGATGCCGTGCGCGAACTTGCCGTAGGGCAGCGTGAGAAAGAGCGCCATCACCACGCCCAGGTGCACCGCCAGCAGCAGCGCCATGAAGCGCGTGTCGCGCCACGCCAGCAGCGCGAGGCCGGTGAGGCTGGTGAGCAGCAGCAGGGCGATGAAGCCGCGGTCCATCGGGCGCTGTGCCGTGTCGCCATGCGCCGGGTCGCGCCGCAGGTTCAGCCACAGCAGGCCCGCGGGGCCGATCAGCAGCCCGAGGCCGCCGGCAGTGCCCAGCAGCACCGGCAGGCTGGTCAAGGCATAGGGAGCATGCAGGTCGAGCAGGTAGTGGTAGAGCGTCGCCACGCAGGTCGATGCGAAGCACAGCATGAAGCCGTAGAAGGTGAAGTGGTGGAAGCGCCTGCGCCACAGGGTGAAGCGGTCGTCCTCGTTGTTGCAGCCTTCGCCGTGGCCGCCGTCGAGGTACTTCAGGCGCAGCGCGTCGTGCGCGGCCTCGACGCTGGCGCCGCCGCGCACGCCCGGCAGGTCTGGCGCGTTCTGCGGATCGTTCGCCGGAGACACCTCGCGCCAGAAGCGGCGCACGCCCATCGCCAGCGCGAGCATCACGAAGAGGAACACCGCGCCGAACACCAGCGCGAGCAGGTTGTGGGGAAAGATCGCATAGAAGTTGCCCGCCATCGGCTCGTGCATCAGCGAGCCCGACATCGCCACGGCCAACACCAGGAAGAGGGCGAGCCCGCCCGCCAGTGCCAGTGCGACCGTGAGGCCGGCCCTGCGGTACAGCGCCCCCATCGCGGGCGGCCAGGCGTAGTCGTGGTACGTCTGCATGCGCACCCGCGCCATGGCCTGCGGCACGTTCACCGCGAACTCGTGCGGCGGCGCGTACTGGCAGGCGTGCAGGCAGGCGCCGCAGTTGTGGCAGAGGTTGGCGAGGTAGTGGGTGTCGGCCTTGTTGCCGAAGTCCAGCCGGCGCGTCATGGCCGGGAACACGGCGCAGAAGCCTTCGCAGTAGCGGCAGGCGTTGCAGATCTGCAGGATGCGCGCGACTTCCTCTTCGCCGGCAGTCAGCGGCAGCGCGGGGGCGATGGGAATCACGCGCCGTGATGGCGTGCCATGGGCATCCGCTTGTGCGCGCGTGACGAGATCAGTGAGCTGCTGCAAGCGCGGCCTCCTTGTCGTTCTTCGTGGAGGCCCGCGCGGCTTTCGCTGCCTGCGTGCCTGCGATGCGGCCGAAGGCCGTGCCGATGCTCATGCCGACGCCCGCGGTGTAGCCCTTGCCCAGCACGTTGCCGGCCATCATCTCGCCGGCCACGAAGAGGTTCGGGCTGGGCCGTCCGCCGAATCGCACGGCCGCCGTTTCGTCGACCTTCAGGCCCAGGTAGGTGAAGGTGATGCCGGGCCGCAGCGGATAGGCATGGAAGGGCGCGGTGTCGATGGGGCGTGCCCAGTGCGTCTTGGCGGGTGCGAGGCCCTCTGTGCGGCAGTCGTCCAGCGTGGTGTGATCGAAGCGGCCAACGCGGCATGCGGCGTTGTAGTCCTCCACGGTGCGCACGAAGGTGGCTTCGTCCAGCCCGATCCTGCGTGCGAGTTCGCCGAGCGTGCCGGCCTGCGTGCCGGGAAACACCGGCGGCATGAAGCGCCCGACCGCCTTCTGGTCGATGACCGACCACGCGATCTGCCCCGGCTGCTGCGCCACCAGCCGGCCCCAGATCGCATAGCGCTTGGGCCAGAAGTCCTCGCCCTCGTCGTAGAAGCGCTTCGCCTCGCGGTTGACCACCACGCCCAGAGACACGCAGTCGATGCGCGTGCAGATGCCGCCGTCGTACAGCGGTGCGCGTGCGTCGATGGCCACCATGTGGCCCTGCGACGGGTCGCCGATGCTGTCGGCGCCCGCCTCGATCATGTGCTTCAAGAGCACGCCCTGGTTGAAGCGCGTGCCGCGGATCAGGAAGTTGTCGGCCGGCCATTCGCCGCGCTCGTTCCGTCCCCATGCCTCGCGCAGCCATTCGCGGTTCGACTCGAAGCCGCCGGCGGCCAGCACGCAGCTCCTCGCTTCGATGCGTTCGCCGGCCTCGGTGCGCACGGCCACGAAGCGGTCGCCGTCGAGCTCGACCGAGGCCACGGGCGTGTCGTACCGGATCTGCACGCCGAGCCTTTCGGCGCTGCGGAAATAGGCGTTCACCAGCGCCTTGCCGCCGCCCATGAAGAAGGCGTTGGTGCGCGCGACGTGCAGCGCACCCGACAGCGGCGGCTGGAAGTGCACGCCGTGGCTGCGCATCCAGTCGCGGCAGTTGGACGAGGCGCGGATCACCAGGCGCGCGAGGCGCTCGTCGGTGAGGCCGCCGGTCACCTTCAGGAGGTCCTGCCAGTACTCCTCTTCGGGATAGGCATCGACCAGCACATCCTGTGGCGCGTCGTGCATGCAGCGCAGGTTGCGCGTGTGCTGCGAATTGCCGCCGCGCCATGCCTTGGGCGAGGCTTCGAGCAGCAGCACCGAGGCGCCAGCCTCGCGCGCCATCAGGGCGGCGCAGAGGGCGGCGTTGCCGCCTCCGACAACCAGTACGTCGATCACTCTCACTCGTGGGTCTCCTTGGGATTGGGAGACTGTAGGCAGGCCGGCCTTCAGGCGAAAGGCCGGTTCGGGCAACGGGTGTTCACGTTTCGAGAAGGCTGGCGCCGGCCCAGAGTCCGTCGCGCACCAGGGCGCGCGCCGTGTCGGCCACCACCACGCGGGTGGCCAGCGCGGCGGGGGAGAGTTCGTCGTCCGACAGGCTCACTAGCAGGTTGCGCCGGCCCACGTGCGCGTCGGCGATCTGGGTGAGCTGCAGGTCGTCGCGGCCATGCCGCGCGGTGGCGGCGCCGGGCTGGATGGTCGCGCCGTGGCCGGCGCGCACCGCATCCATCAGCAGCGCGAGGCCGTCGACCTCGGCCACGATGCGCGGCGAGATGCGGGCCCGCGTGAAGGCGGCCGTCAGCGTGGCGCGCAGGCCGTGGCTGCCGCTGGGCAGGATGAGGGGCAGCTCCGCCAGCTGCGCGAGCCGCACGCGTGCACCGGCGGGGCGATGCGCCAGCATGGGAGAGGCGATCACGAAGAGCTTCTCGGCCAGGAGCGGCGTCACGCTCCAGCGCCGCGGCGTGTCGGTCTGGAACAGCACGGCCAGGTCGAGCTGCCGTGACTGCAGCATGGTCGTGAGATGGCCCGAGAGCGACTCGACCAGGTACAGCCGCACCTCGGGGTAGCGCTCGCGCATGGCCCGCATGAGCGGCACGCCGAGCACCGTGGCGGTGGTGGGCGCCAGGCCCACGCTCACGTGGCCCGAGAGCCGCGCCTGCTGCGCCGCGAGCACCGCGTCGTCGGCATGGCGCAGAACGAGCTGGGCCTGGTGAAGGAAGGCCACGCCGGCATCGGTGGGCACCACGCCGCTGGCGCTGCGCTTGAGCAGCCGGGTGGAAAGCTCGCCCTCGAGCCGGCTGATCTGCTGGCTCAGCGCCGAGGTGACGACGCCCAGTTCGACCGCGGCGCGGCCCATGCTGCGAAGCTCGCAGACCTTGACGAAGTAGCGCAGTTGCCTCAGTTCCATCGGGCGATCATCGCACCGGCAACGGGTGCCGGTACCCGTCAGCTGCCCCGGCGGGAAGGCAAAAAAATGGCCGCCGGCACCCGTCGCGCAGGCGCTGGCAGCCGTGGAAACCGGGACCGGCGAAGGGCCTACTGCTTGTAGCTGTCGTCGATGCGGTCGAGCTTGCGGATGAGCGCGGGCCAGACGAACTGCCCGCCCAGGCCGCCGGTCTGCACCTTCATGGCCTGGCCCACGCCTTCCACGATGCGCGGGTCCACGTGCGTGAGTTCACTTCCGCCCGACTGCGCCGCGATCTGGATCTGGCAGGTGGCCTCGAAGGTGTACATCGAGAGGAAGGCGTCCGCGATGGTCTTGCCGCAGGTCAGCAGGCCGTGGTTGCGCAGCATGAGGAAGTTGGCGTTGCCCATGTCGGCCTGCAGGCGCGGCTTCTCGTCGTCGCGGAAGGCCACGCCCTCGTAGTCGTGATAGGCCAGCGAGGCCAGCACGAAGGTCGACTGCTGGCTGATGGGCAGCACGCCGTTCTTCTGCGCGCTCACGGCGATGCCGGCGCGGGTGTGAGTGTGCAGCACGCACTGGATGTCTTCCCGCGCCGCATGCACCGCGCTGTGGATCACGAAGCCCGCCGGGTTCACCGGGTAGGGCGAATCAATGACCTTGTTGCACTGCTGGTCGACCTTCACCAGGCTCGACGCGGTGATCTCGTCGAACATCAGGCCGTAGGGGTTGATCAGGAAGTGGTGCTCGGGGCCCGGAATGCGCGCGCTGATGTGCGTGAAGACCAGGTCGCTCCATCCGTGCAGCGCCACGAGGCGATAGCAGGCGGCAAGGTCGACGCGCAGCTGCCACTCCTCGGCGGAGACCAGCTTCTGGATTTCGGGTTGTGCGAAGGCGTTCATGGTGGGGTGTCCTTTGGAAGTTGTCGAAATCGGGCGGCCGGACGCGGAGGGTGCGAAGGTTGCGCGGAAGTCGCAGGAGGAAGACCAAGAAATGGTTTCCGGTCTTCTCTGCGACTCCTGCGTGGCTCTTGTCTTCCTTGTGCGTTCGGCTGTCGGACTTCAGGCGGCCTGTACAGCAGGCTGCAGCGCCGATTTGTAGATGCTCTGCTTCGGCTGCGCCATCACGCGGCGCAGCATGGGTTCGAACTCGCTGATGGGCAGGGTCTCGGCCTTGGGGTCGAAGGCGGGGTTGTCGTAGAGCGCGCAGAACTCGGCGGTGCGCTCGTAGTGCGGGTGCCCCTTGAAGTTGTCGCGCATGTCGCGGTCCAGGCCGATGTGGTGGAAGAAGTAGTGGCCCTGGAAGATGCCGTGGTTCTGCACCATCCAGTGGTTGGCCTCGCTCACGAAGGGCTTGAGGATGGCTGCGGCGATGTCGGGGTGGTTGAAGCTGCCGAGCGTGTCGCCGATGTCGTGCAGCAGGGCGCACACCACGTATTCCTCGTCGCGGCCGTCGCGCAGCGCGCGGGTGGCGGTCTGCAGGGAGTGGGTGTAGCGGTCGACCGGGAAGCCGCCGTAGTCGCCTTCGAGGATCTGCAGGTGCTTGATCACGCGAGCGGGCAGGCCGCCCGCGAACTGCATGAATTCGCCACCGATCAGCTGCCAGTCTTCGCGCGTGCTTTCCTGCATGCTCTTGAAACTTGCGCGTGCATTCATCGCCGGAGTCTCCGTTCTTTTGAGTCCTGTGGGGGAGCTGGCCACTGTATGCCTGCGCTTGACCATCAACTGTCAAGAATTTGACAATGCGGGGTTCTGGTAAACCCCCGTTCCCGCGTCATTCCTTCGTCATTCCCAACTTCATGGCCGCCTCTCCGAAGCCGCGTCTTTCCGCCGCGCACCGTGCCGCGCTGGAAGGCAACCCGTGGTTCATGAGCATGCCGCGCGCTCAGCGCGAGGCACTGGTGGGTGCGGCCGAGCTGCACCACGTACGCCGCGGCGCGATGGTGTTCCGCCAGGGCGACCCCATCCATGCCACCGACGGCGGCTTCTACGGGCTGGTGGCGGGCACCATCAAGGTCTCGTCGCTGCGCCAGGACGGCCGCGAGGCCATCCTCGCCGTGCTGGAGCCGGGCAACTGGTTCGGCGAGATCACGCTGATCGACGGCTCGCCGCGCACGCACGACGCCACCGCGCTGGAGGCGCTCGACCTGCTGGTGGTGCCGCCCGCGGCCTTCGTGCAGCTGATGCGCGATGTGGTTTTCTCCAACGCCATCGCGGCGATGCTCGCTTCGCGCGTGCGCATGCTCTACGGCCTCGCGGAGGACGCCACCCTGCGCAGCCTGCGCGCGCGGGTGGCGCACCGGCTGCTGGTGCTGGCGCGCGGCGACGCCACGCAGTCGGTGCAGCTGCGCCACGAACTGCAGCTGCCGCAGGAGGCGCTGGCCATGATGCTCGGCGTGACGCGCCAGACGCTGTCGAAGGAGCTCAATGCGCTGGCGGCCGAGGGCGTGCTTTCGCTGGGCTACGGGCGCATCGAGCTGCGCTCGCTCGACGCGCTGCGTGCGCTCGTGAGCACCGGCTAGAAGGGCGGGTGCCGCCTACCTCAGCACCCGCCCGTCGGCCGAGATGCTGATCAGGTCGATGTTGCGCACGCTGTCGCGCAGGCCCGGACGCAGGTTGATGCGGAAGCCCCCCACGTCGTAGTCGGTCATGCCCGACATCACCCGCATGAGGCCCGCGGCGTTCAACCCCCGGCCGGCGCGCTTCACCGCCTCGCCCGCGGCCTTGGCCGCGATGAAGCCCTCCAGGCCTTCGTACGAGGGGTTCTGGTCGGAGTTGTCGACGGCCGCGAGGTACTCCTTGACGATCGGAATGGCCGAGGGGCGCGGCGAAGGCACCACCTGCGAGATCACGATGCCGCCGATGTCCTTGCCGAGCGTGGCGTAGAGCGGGTCGATGCCGACGATGGAGAAGGCCATGAAGCTGCCCGAGTAGCCGCTCTTGCGCAGCTTGCGGATCGCGTTGGCCGTGGTGCCCGAGAGCGACACCAGCACGATAGCCTGCGGCGACTGCTTCTGCACTTCCTTCAGGGCCGCATCCAGCTTGTCGCCATTGGCCGGCACCAGCGCGCTGGCGACCAGCGGCGTGAGCTTGAGCTCGCTGATGGCCTGCTCCACGGCCGCGAGGCCGGCGCGGCCCATGGCGTCGTCGTCGCCCACCAGCGCCACGCGCGTCTGCCCCACGGTGGCGCACTGCCTCACGATCTTCAGGGCCTCGTCGATCATGCCGGGGCGCACATGGAACACGTTCGGATGATCGGCCCCGCGCAGCGTGTCGGAAGCCGCGAAGGGCGCGAACAGCAGGCTGCCCTGCTGCGTGGCGACGTTCGCGCCGGCCTCGCTGCTGGCCGTGCCGACGAAGCCGAAGAGCATGTCGGCCTTGTCGGTGGTGAGCAGGGTGCGCGCATTGGCGGCGGCGCGGGCCGCGTCGTAGCCGTCGTCGAGCTGCAGCAGCTTGAGCTGCAGGCCGCCGGCCGCATTGCGCTCGTTGAACGCAGTCACCGCGAGGCGGCTGCCGGCCGCGAAGGCGTTGCCGATCTCGGAGGCGCTGCCAGTGAGCGGCACCGATTGCCCCAGCAGCACGACGCGTGCTGCGCCGGCCGCCGCCGCCGCCGTTCGCGCGGTCTGCGCCATGACGGGGTGGGCCATGCCGATGCCGCTTCCGAGCACCAGCGCGCCTGCCTTGCCCAACCATTCCCTGCGTGACGTGTTCATTGGACACCTTCTTTCACATTAGTAAAAAAGTGTAGCAATTTCAGGGCCAGGGTGGAAGGCAGGCATGCCCGCTGAAGGGGCTTCGATCAGTCTCCCTTCACGTAGCCTGCGAGATGCCTGCCTGTGAGCGTCGAGCGCTTGGCGACGAGGTCCGCCGGCGTTCCCTCGAAGACGACGCGCCCGCCCTCGTGCCCCGCGCCGGGGCCGAGGTCGATGATCCAGTCGGCATGCGCCATCACGGCCTGATGGTGCTCGACCACGATGACCGACTTGCCCGAATCCACCAGCCGGTCGAGCAGGCCCAGCAGCTGCGCCACGTCGGCCAGGTGCAGGCCGGCGGTGGGCTCGTCGAGCACGTAGATGTCGCCTTTCTCGGCCATCTGGGTGGCCAGCTTGAGCCGCTGGCGCTCGCCGCCCGACAGCGTGGTGAGCGGCTGCCCGAGCCGCAGGTAGCCCAGTCCCACGTCGGCCAGCCGCTGCAGGATGGCGTGCGCGGCCGGCGTGCGCGCCTCGCCTTCGCCGAAGAAGGCAAGGGCCTCGTCCACCGGCATCGCCAGCACCTCGGCGATGTCGCGCCCGCCGAAGCGGTACTCCAGCACCGAAGCCTGGAAGCGCTTGCCGCCGCATTCCTCGCAGGGGGTTGCCACGCCGGCCATCATCGCGAGGTCGGTGTAGATCACGCCCGCGCCGTTGCAGGTGGGGCAGGCGCCTTCGGAGTTGGCGCTGAAGAGAGCCGGCTTCACGCCGTTGGCCTTCGCGAAGGCGTTCCGGATCGGGTCGAGCAGCCCGGTGTAGGTGGCCGGGTTGCTGCGCCGCGAGCCGCGGATGGCGCTCTGGTCGATGCTCACCACGCCCGCGCCGGCCGGAATGGAGCCGTGCACCAGCGAGCTCTTGCCCGAGCCAGCCACGCCGGTGACCACGGCGAGCACGCCGAGCGGAATGTCGACGTTCACCTTGCGCAGGTTGTGTGTCGTCGCGCCGCGTATCTCGAGCTTGCCGGTCGGCTTGCGAACCTTCTTCTTCAGCGTCGCCCGGTCGTCCAGGTGCCGCCCCGTGACCGTGCCGCTGCCGCGCAGCCCCTCGACGCTGCCCTCGAAGCAAACGCTGCCGCCGGCCGAGCCCGCGCCCGGGCCGAGGTCGACGACGTGGTCCGCGATGGCGATGACCTCCGGCTTGTGCTCGACCACCAGCACCGTGTTGCCCTTGTCGCGCAGCCGCAGCAGCAGCTCGTTCATGCGCTGGATGTCGTGCGGATGCAGGCCGGTGGTGGGTTCGTCGAACACGTAGGTCACGTCGGTGAGCGAGGAGCCGAGATGGCGGATCATCTTCGTGCGCTGCGCCTCGCCGCCCGACAGCGTGCCCGAGGGCCGGTCCAGCGAGAGGTAGCCCAGGCCGATCTCCACGAAGGAATCGAGGCTCGCAGCCAGCGCCTGCAGCAGTGGCGCCACCGAGGGTTCCTTCAGGCCGCGCACCCACTCGGCGAGGTCGCTGATCTGCATCGCGCAGGCGTCGGCGATGTTGACGCCCTTGATCTTCGACGAGCGCGCCGGCGCCGCGAGCCGCGTGCCCTCGCATTCGGGGCAGGTGGAGAACGTCACCACGCGCTCCACGAAGGCGCGCACGTGCGGCTGCATCGCTTCCACGTCCTTCGACAGGAATGATTTCTGGATCGTCGGGATCAGCCCCGCGAAGGTGAGGTTGATGCCGTCCACCTTGATCTTCGTCGGCTCCTTGTAGAGCAGGTCGTGCAGCTCGTTCCTGGTGAACTTGCGGATCGGCTTGTCCGCGTCGAAGAAGCCGCAGCCGCGGAAGATGCGCCCGTACCAGCCTTCCATGCTGTAGCCGGGGATCTTGAGCGCGCCTTCGTTGAGCGACTTGCCGTCGTCGTAGAGCTCGGCGAGGTCGAAGTCGGTGACCGCGCCGCGCCCCTCGCAGCGCGGGCACATGCCGCCGATGCGGTTGAAGCTTTCCTTCACCGTCTTCGTCTTCGCACCGCGTTCCACGGTGATCGCACCCGCCGCGCTGACCGAAGGCACGTTGAAGGCGAAGGCGCCGGGCGGCCCGATGTGCGGCTTGCCCAGGCGGCTGAACAGGATGCGCAGCATCGCGTTGGCGTCGGTGACCGTGCCCACGGTCGAGCGCGGGTCGGCGCCCAGGCGCTGCTGGTCGACGATGATCGCGGTGGTCAGGCCGTCGAGCACGTCGACGTCCGGCCGCGCCAGCGTGGGCATGAAGCCCTGCACGAAGGCGCTGTAGGTCTCGTTGATCAGCCGCTGCGACTCGGCCGCGATGGTGCCGAACACCAGCGAGCTCTTGCCCGAGCCCGAGACGCCGGTGAACACCGTCAGCCTGCGCTTCGGGATCTCGATGCTGATGTCCTTGAGGTTGTTCTCGCGCGCGCCGTGCACGCGGATCATGTCGTGGCTGTCGGCGGCGTCTTGCGCCTTCGCAGGTGCCGCCGCCCTCGCTGTCGTCTTTGTTGCTGTCTTTGCGGCCGTGGTCGTCTTCTTCGTCGCCTTGGTGCTCATCGGTCCGTCTCTCCGCCTCAGCCCTGCTGCTGGATGCGGATCAGGCTGCCCGCGGGGTCGCGCACCGCGCAGTCGCGAACGCCGTAGGGCTGGTCGGTCGGCTCCTGGACGATCTCTGTGTCGCTGGCCTGCAGCTTCGCGAAGGTGCCTTCGAGGTCGGGCGTGGCCAGCAGGATGGCGGCGTAGGTGCCCTTGGCCATCATCTCGGCGATGGTGCGGCGCTCGTCGTCGGTGATGCCGGGGTAGGCGGCCGGCGGCGAGAGCACGATGGAAACCCCGGGTTGGCCCGCGGGGCCGACGGTGATCCAGCGCATGCCGCCGTATCCCACGTCATTGCGGACCTCGAAGCCGAGCAGGTCGCGGTAGAAGGCGAGCGAGGCCTCGGGGTCGTTGTGCGGCAGAAAACTCGCGTGGATGCTGATGTTCATCGTGGTCGCTCCGGTGTGTTGTTGTCGAGGAGCGCTCAGTCTAGGTTCGACCGCGGGGCCGGCGCTTCTCGATTCCTGATCGGTCGCGTGACCTGCTTCGCCACGCACGGCGGCATGCCCTCGGTCTGCATGGCGGCCTCGCGGCGGTAGGCGCTGGGCGACATGCCCACCAGCTCGGTGAAGCGCGTGCTGAAGGTGCCCAGCGACGAGCACCCGACCTCGAAGCAGACCTCGGTGACGCTCAGGTCGCCCCGGCGCAGCAGCGCCATCGCGCGCTCGATGCGCCGCGTCATCAGGTAGGAATAGGGCGCCTCGCCATACGCGAGCTTGAACTGGCGGCTGAGGTGGCCTGCCGACATGTGCACGCCGAAGGCGAGGGCCTCGACGTCCAGCGGCTGCGCGTACTCGCGGTCGATGCGGTCGCGAACCCGGCGCAGCCGGGCGAGGTCGCGCAGATGGAGCTGCTCTGCGTCAGTCTTGTTGCTGGTCATCCGCGGGATCGTGCCATGCCGCGGCGGCAGGCTCAATCCGGCAAGGCCCGCTCGGGCCGATGCGAGGGCGTCAGGCCTTGCGCTCGAACACCAGGTCCCACACGCCGTGGCCCAGCTTGATGCCGCGGTTCTCGAACTTGGTCAGCGGCCGGTAGTCGGGCTTGGGCGCGTAACCCTCTGCGGTGTTGCGCAGCAGCGGCTCGGCCGAGAGCACCTCGAGCATCTGCTCGGCGTAGGGCTGCCAGTCGGTCGCGCAGTGGATGTAGCCGCCGGGGCGCAGGTGCTGCGCGAGCTTGGTCACGAACCCGGGCTGGATCAGCCGGCGCTTGTTGTGGCGCTTCTTGTGCCACGGGTCGGGAAAGAACACGTGCACGCCGGCCAGGGTGCCGGGCTGCAGCATGTGGTCGAGCACGTCGACCGCGTCGTGCGCGCAGATGCGGATGTTCGACAGCTGCTGCTCGCCGATGCGCTTGAGCAGCGCGCCAACGCCGGGCTCGTGCACTTCGCAGCAGAAGAAATTGGTGTCGGGCAGCACTGTCGCGATGTGCGCGGTGGCCTCGCCCATGCCGAAGCCGATCTCCAGCACCGTCGGGCCGGCGCGGCCGCCGAAGGTGGCGGTCAGGTCGATCGGCTCGGGCTTGTAGGGCACGAGGAACAGCGGCCCCAGCTCGGAGAAGGCGCGCGCCTGGCCCTCGGTGGTGCGGCCGCCGCGCTTGACGAAGCTCTTGAGGCGGCGGTGCAGCGGATGGGGCTTGTCGGCGCCTTCGTCGGCACCCTCGTCATGGCCCGGCGGAAGGTCGTTGGACACGGTATCGGAAAGATTCATCACGGGCGCGAATTGTAGAGAGCACGCCATTCGGGCACCCAGCCGGCCAGCGCCGCAGGGCAGTCGGTGGCCGTGGAAGGGCTCAGGCCCAGCACGCGCGCCGCGGCGTCGAGCGCGGCCAGCGCGGCGGCCGGGGAGCGGGTGTCGATGGAGATCGCGCCGTTCTGCTTGGAGAGCTTGTCGCCGTCGGCGCCGCGCACCAGCGGCGTATGAAGGTAGCTTGGCGTGGGAAAGCCTAGCGCGCGCTGCAGAAGGATCTGGCGCGCGGTGTTGTCCACGAGGTCCTCGCCGCGCACCACGTCGGTCACGCCCTGTTCGGCGTCGTCGACCACCACCGCGAGCTGGTAGGCCCACGGGCCGTCGGCGCGGCGCAGCACGAAGTCGCCGACCTCGCGGCTCACGTTCTGGCACTGGCGGCCGAGGCGGCGGTCGGTGAAGCAGAGTTCGCCGCCAGCGGTCGCATCGCCGGCGTCTTCCTCCCAGGGTACGCCGGGCGTGGGCGGAAGGTCGGCCTCGAATTTCTCGGTGGCGAAGCGCCAGGCGCGCGCGGGCTTGCCGTGCAGCCCGTCGCGGCAGGTGCCGGGGTACACGCGTTCGCCGTGGCGTTCGTGCCGCTGGCCCAGCCTGGCGAGCGCTTCGCTGATGTCCTTGCGCGAGCAGCCGCAGGGGTAGGCGAGGCCGCGCGCCTTCAGCCGCTCCAGGGCGGCCTCGTAACGGTCGGTGCGCCGGGTCTGCCACACGGGCGGCTCGTCGGGCAGCAGGGCGCAGGCGGCCAGCTGCCGGAGGATGTGCTCGCCCATGCCGGGCAGGCAGCGCTCGGTGTCGGCGTCTTCGATGCGCACCAGCCAGCGTGCCTGCGGGCCGCGCGCGCGAACGTCGAGCCAGCTCGCGAGCGCGGCCACCAGCGAGCCCGCGTGCAGCGCCCCGGTGGGCGATGGCGCGAAGCGGCCGGTCTCCCTCATCGCGGCCCGGTCAGATCACGTCGAGCGCGAGCGACAGTCCCGAGAGGAAGGCTTCCTCCACACGGTGGCCGGTGCACCAGTCGCCCGCGACGCCGATGCGGGCCTTGGCGTCCCACAGGTGGGTGGTGCCCACGGGCACCTGGGTCTGGGCTTCGTCCCAGCGGGTGGCCTGCGCATGCGCGGGCGTGGCGTAGATGCCGGTGATCTCGGCGAAGGCGCGCAGCAGCTTGGCTTCCACGCGCGAGGGTGCGTCGCGCAGGTGTTCCTCCGACCAGGCGGCGCTGGCCTGCAGCGTCCAGCGCTCGACCGGCTCGCGCCCGGGCTTGGACGATTCGCGCGCCAGCCAGGCGACGCGGTGGTGCGTGCTGCGGGCCGCGTTCCACTGCGGGCCCAGGTGGGACATGTTGGGCTGGTTGGCCTGGGGGTAGGCGATCATCAGCGTCCAGCAGGGCGCGATGCGCACGGGGGCGATCTTGCGGGCCAGCGTGGCCGAGAGCTTGCCGCCGTCGCCCAGCAGGGCACGGGCAGCGGAGGGCGGCACCGCGAGCAGCACGGCGTCGAAGCCCGAATAGACGTGCTGCGAATCGTCGGCACCGGCGGTGCGCAGTTGCCAGCGCTTCGCGTCGAGCGCATCGGGCTCGATCTGCGTGACGCGCGCGCCGGTGACGAGGCTGTCGCCCAGCGGCTCCGCCCAGCGGGCGACCAGCGAATCCATGCCGGGCTGGGCCACCCAGTGCGGCTCGAGAGAAGGCAGCGCAGCCTCGGCCACGCGGCCGTGTGCGTCGAGCACGCGCACGAGGTTGGCGCTCCAGCGCTTGCACACGCCGGGGGTGTTCTCCAGCGCCAGGGCAAAGCGCGGATCGCGCACGGTGAAGTACTGGGCGCCGCTGTCGAAGCGGCCGAAGGCGGTGTCCACGCTCGCCATGCGCCCCCCGGGGGCGTCGTTGCGCTCGAACAGCGTGACCTTGTGGCCGGCCTGCACCAGCGTCCGCGCGCAGGCCACCCCGGCGATGCCGGCGCCTATGACGGCGAAGTGGCGGGGCTGGGCGGGCTGTTTGGGCTGTTTAGGGGCTGGCGGGGTTCGGTGACGGTCGGCGGCGGCCTTGGCCGGTTTCCTTGCAGTTGCGCGAGTGCTCATGAACGGCTCTTTTCTTCTGGATGGAATGCGGATGGATGTGTCTGCACTCTACATCGGTCCGGCAGCCGCTCCGCCTGAGGGCACACCCTTAGCGGCGCCGCACGATCCTCGGCAATACTCGTCGGCCCCGTCGATGGAGCGCGGCTGCGTCATCGGCCCCGATGGCGCTCCAGCAGCGCGCGCCGCGTGCCTTCGTGCTCGAACTGCGCGAGCCACCATTCGAGCGCGCGCCCCGGCTTGCCGGCGCTCGGCACCCGCCATGCGCAGTGCAGCGATCCCAGTGGCGGCTTGCGCTCTGTCTTCAGTTCGACAAGATGCCCGGCCTCGATGTACGGCCGCGCCATCGGCTCAGGCAGGAATCCACCGCCCAGCCCGTGAAGCTGCGCCGCGATCTTGGCCTGCATGCTCGGCACGGTGAGCACGTCCTGCCCGCCGACCAGGTTCACCGTCATGCTGGGCCCGTGGCGCGCCGAATCGGCCGCCGCCACTGCGCGATGCCGGCGCATCACGGCATCGGTCAGCGGCTGGGTTTCGCGTGCGAGCGGGTGGTGCGGCGCCACCGCATAGACGAAGCACAGCTCGCCGATGAGTCGGCTGCGGATGCCGGTGGCGCTGAAGGCCAGGCTCGCGGCATCGAGCACCGCGCCGATGGCGAGGTCGGCTTCGCCCGTGGTCAGTGCCTCGATGGTGCCCAGCAGGGTCTCGTCGCGCAGTTTCAGCCGGGTAGGCGGCTCCAGCGCGAAGAAGGCGGTGGCCAGGTCGAGCAGCGGGTCGCGGGCGATCACGCTGTCGACCGAGATGGTCAGCATCGCCTCCCAGCCGGTGGCCACGCGCTTCACCCGGTTGGCCACCGCGTCGATCTCGCCGAGCAGCCGCTCGGCCTCGCGCAGCAGCTCGGCGCCGGCCTCGGTCATCCGTGCCTGGCGGGTGCTGCGGTCGAACAGCAGCACGTCGAGGGCGTCCTCGATCTGGCGCACCCGGTAGCTCAGTGCGCTGGGCACGAGGTTCAGGGCACGGGCGGCGGCGGCGAAGCTGCCGGTGGCGGCCACCGCCTGGAGCATGGCAAGGGCGTCGGGGGTCAGCACGTCTCTGGGGCTGGGCATGGTGGTTCCATTGATCAAAATATTTGAATGGTGCCATCAAACCGCGGCGTCTTTCGAGCGGGTGCCGAGACCCAAAATTCTTCACATCCGCTGCGCATCCGGCGCGGCATACGAAGAAGGCCCGCACACCCCCACAGGGGCAGGGCAGAAGGAGTCAGACGATGTTGCAAGTCCGTAAATCACAGGAACGCGGTTATGCCGACCATGGCTGGCTGCGCTCCTTCCACAGCTTTTCGTTCGCCAACTACTACGACCCGGCCCACATGGGCTTCGGCAACCTGCGCGTGATCAACGAGGACCGCGTGGCGGCAGGCGCCGGATTCGGCACCCATGGCCACAAGGACATGGAGATCATCAGCTACGTGCTCTCGGGCGAACTGGCGCACAAGGACAGCATTGGCAACGTGGAGAGCATTCCCCCGGGCGACGTCCAGCGCATGAGCGCGGGCCGCGGCGTGATGCACAGCGAGTTCAACCACAAGGCCGACCAGACCACGCACTTCCTGCAGATCTGGATCCTGCCGAAGGAGCGCGGCATCGAGCCCGGCTACGAGCAGAAGAAGTTCAGCGACGACGAGAAGCGCGGCAAGCTGCGCCTGGTGGCATCGCCCGAAGGCAGCGAAGGCTCGGTGAAGGTGAATGCCGATGCGAGCCTGTACGCCGGTCTCTTCGACGGCGACGAGAAGGCCAGCCTCTCGCTAGACCCGAAGCGCAAGAGCTACGTGCACCTGGTGCGCGGCGAGCTCGAAGTGAACGGCCAGAAGCTCTCCGGCGGCGACGCCGCGATGCTCGAAGGTGAATCGCAGGTGACGCTGGCCGGCGGCAAGGACGCCGAAGTGCTGGTGTTCGACCTGGCCGCCTGATCTCCCCCTTGCCGGGCGCTGGCCGCCCGGCTTTTTTTCACCCGTGTCTTTTCAGTCCAGTCAACAACCGAGGAGTTCTCAACCATGGCAACCGCAAACACAGCACCCAACCCCGCGCAGGACACGCTGGCCCTCATCGGCCGCATCCTGATCGCCTACCTGTTCATTCCGGCCGGCATCGGCAAGCTCATGGGCTTCAGCGGCACCGTCGGCTACATCACGTCCGTCGGCCTGCCGCTGCCCGAGGTGGGCGCGGTCATCGCGATCATCGTGGAGCTGGGCCTGGGCATCGCGCTGCTGCTGGGCTTCAAGACCCGCTGGACCGCGATCGTGATGGCGATCTTCAGCATCGCGACCGCGCTGTTCTTCCACAAGTACTGGTCGGCCCCCGATGCGATGAAGATGATGCAGCAGATCAACTTCAACAAGAACATCGCCATCGCCGGCGGCCTGCTCGCGCTTGCCGCCTTCGGTCCCGGCCGCTTCAGCATCGACAAAAAGTAAGCTTTCCCCCAGGCTTCGCGCACCTCGTGTCGCTTCGCCGCCCCCTCGCCGGGGGCAACACCTGAGGCCCGGCAGAGCCGGTTCCTCGGTGTTCCGCGAAGAGACCGACTCCCTTCCTTTTTCATTCAGGAGTTCCAAAAATGGCAAACATCGTCGTCGTCTTCCATTCCGGCTACGGCCACACCCAACGCGTGGCGCAGGCCGTCGCCGACGGCGCGGGCGCGCAGCTGCTCGCCATCGACGCGGACGGCAACCTGCCCGAAGGCGGCTGGGAGCTGCTGGCCGCGGCCGACGCGATCGTCTTCGGCTCGCCGACCTACATGGGCGGCGTGAGCTGGCAGTTCAAGAAGTTCGCCGATGCCTCGTCGAAGGTCTGGTTCACGCAGGGCTGGAAGGACAAGCTCTTCGCCGGCTTCACCAACAGCGCCACCATGAACGGGGACAAGGTCACGACCCTGAACTACCTGTGGACGCTGGCGATGCAGCACAGCGGCATCTGGGTCAGCATGGGCATCCTGCCGAGCAACAACAAGGCGGCCACGCGCGACTCGTTGAACTACGTGGGCGGCTACGGCGGCCTGCTGACGCAGGCACCTTCGGACGCCAGCCCGGCCGAGATGTCCAAGGGCGACTTCGACACCGCCCGCGCCTTCGGCGAGCGCATCGCCACGGTGGCAAGATCGCGGGGCTAGAACTCGCCCCCGGGCTTCGCGCACTTCGTGCCGCTGCGCCAACCCCCTCGCAGGGGGCAGCACCGGCGGCCCGGCAACGCCGGTTGCGCGGTGTTCCGCGAACTGAATGCGACGAACGAAGCCGATCAATCACTCACGGAGAAACACGATGACCGACGCCACCCCCGAAACCCGACTGCTCAAGCCGCACGACAAGGACCTCGGAGGCGGCTTCAAGGTGAGAAGGCTGCTGCCCGCGGCGCAGCAGCGCTCGGTCGGTCCCTTTGTGTTCTTCGATCACTTCGGCCCGGCCACCGAGCAGCCGGGCAGCGAGCACGACGTGCGTCCGCACCCGCACATCGGCCTCTCGACGGTCACCTATCTCTTCAAGGGCGCGATGATGCATCGCGACAGCCTCGGCAGCGTGCAGGAGATCCTGCCCGGCGCCATCAACTGGATGACCGCCGGCCGCGGCATCGTGCACTCCGAGCGCAAGCCAGAGCGCCTGAAGGCCGACACCTACGTGAACCACGGCCTGCAGCTGTGGGCCGCGCTGCCGCAGGCGCACGAAGAAATCGAGCCCAGCTTCGAGCACACCCCGGCCGACGCGATTCCCGAACTGACGCAGCAGGGCGCGGCGGTGCGCGTTCTGGTGGGCGAGGCCTTCGGCGCCCGCTCTCCGGTGAAGACGCTTTCGCAGACCGTGTACCTCGACATCGCGCTGCCGGCAGGCGGGCGCTTCGAGCTGCCAGCGCTGGCGCCCGAGCTGGCCGTCTACGCGGTCGATGCCGACCTCGCGGTGAACGGCGAGCCGGTCGAGGTCCACACCATGGCCGTGCTGCCGCACGGGCAGGGTGGCACCATCACTGCCGACGCCGCCGTGCGCCTCGTGGTGATCGGCGGCGAGCCGCTGGACGGCCCGCGCTACATCACCTGGAACTTCGTCTCCAGCAGCCGCGAGCGCATCCTCGAAGCCGGCGCTGACTGGGCAGCGCAACGCATGGGCCATGTGCCGGGCGAGACCGAGTTCATCCCGCTGCCCGGCAAGCCCTTCGGCGTGCGCGAGCCCGATACGGGCACCACGCCGGTCTGAGCCTCGGCTGGCGTGCGGAGCTGACCGCCAAAGAAGAAAGGCCCGCGATGCGGGCCTTTCGCTTTCCTGCCGGGCTGCCTACTTGCCCCCGATCGTCAGGCTCTCTGCAGGCGGTGCGCCCTCGGGCGCCTTCGGCAGCTCGAGCACGGCCTTGCGGCTGCCGCGGCCGCGCCATGCGGAGTAGCTCACGCCCAGCAGCAGCAGCGCGCACAGGCCGATGAAGGTGGCGCTGATCGGCCGCGTCACGAACACCGACATGTCGCCGCGCGACAGCAGCAGCGCGCGGCGGAAGTTCTCCTCCACCATCGGCCCGAGCACGAAGCCCAGCAGGATCGGCGCGACCGAGAACTCCAGCGTCATCAGCACCGCGCCGACGATGCCGAACACCAGCACCTCCCAGATCTGGAAGAGGCTGTTCTGCGTGCTGTACACGCCGGTCGCAATGAAGAACATCGCGGCCGGGAACAGGTACTTGTAGGGCACCTTCAGGAGCTTCACCCACACGCCGATCATCGGGACGTTCAGGATCACGAGGATCACGTTGCCGATCCAGAACGAGGCGATCAGGCCCCAGAAGATATCCGGGTGCTCGGTGATGAGCTGCGGACCGGGCTGGATGCCCTGGATCAGCAGCGCACCGAGGATCAGCGCCATCACCGCGTCGCCGGGAATGCCCAGGCTCATCGTCGGTATGAAGTCGACCTGCGTCTTCGAGTGGGCCGAGGCCTCGGGGCCGGCCACGCCTTCGATCATGCCGGTGCCGAACTTGTTGGGCGTCTTCGACACCTTGCGCTCCAGCGCGTAGGCGATGAAGGTGGTGATGGTCGGGCCCGTGCCGGGCATCGCGCCGAACACAGTGCCCACCAGCGTGCCGCGGATCATCGCGGGGAAGGCGCGCTTGAGCTCTTCCTTGCTCGGGCGCATGTCGCTGAGCTTGAGCGTGCCGGTGTCGCCGATGGCCTTCATGCGGTTCACGTTCAGCAGGAAGTCGGCCACGCCGAACAGGCCCATTGAGATCGCCACCAGTTCGAGGCCGTCGCTCAGCTCCGGCAGGCCGAAGGCGAAGCGGAAGCTGCCGCTGTTCACGTCGGTGCCGACCACGCCGCACAGCAGGCCGAAGAGCGTCATCGCCACGCCCTTGAGCGGCGAGCCGCGCGACATGGTGGAGCCGGCCAGCAGGCCCAGCAGCATGATCGAGAAGATCTCGGTCGGGCCGAACTTGAACGCGATCTGCACCAGCAGCGGCGAGGCGAAGATCATCACGATGATGCCGACGGAGGCCGCGAAGAAGGAGGCGATCATCGTCACGCCCAGCGCGACGCCTCCCTTGCCCTGCTTGGTCATCGGATACCCGTCGAGACAGGTCACCGCGTGCGGCGGATGCGAGGGCATGTTCATCAGGATGGCGCCGATGGCGCCGCCGTACTGCGAGCCGTAGAAGATGCCGGCCAGCATCAGGATGGCCGGCACCGGATGCATCACGTAGGTGAGCGGCAGCAGGATCGAGATGGCCTGCAGCGCGCCCATGCCCGGCAGCACGCCGATGAGGTTGCCCACCAGCACGCCGAAGAAGGACCACATCAGGTTCGAGCCCTGGAAGGCCACGCCGAAGCCGTACCAGAGGTCGTGGAGCGATTGACCGATCATGGCTTCAGCCTCCCCACTGGAAGAGGGGCAGCTGCAGCTTCAGCGCCCACCAGAACACGACCACCGCGATGAAGCACATCGCAAGCGAAAGCAGCAGTGCCTCGGTCAGCGTGTTGTCGCGGTCGCCGAGCGCCGAGATGAACACGATCGCGAAGGTCGCAGGCAGCAGTCCGCCGTATTCGCCGAAGAGCAGGAAGGCGAGGATGCCGAGGATGATGCAGATGCCGCCGCGCAGGTCGGGCATGCCGCCCGGGTGGCCGTGCGAGGCCGCTTCCTCGCTCGCGTCGCCGCCGGACTTGTCGCCGCGTGCGGACACCGCGATCAGCAGGCCGGTCAGTGCCAGCAGCGCGCCGAGGGCGACAGGAAAGAAGCCCGGCCCCATGTGCGCGAGCTCGCCCACGCGGTAGCCGACGCCGGCATAGACGGCTGCCAGCCCGACGACGATCAGCAGGGCGCCGCCGTAGTAGTCCTTCTTGAATTTCGAAGCGGGCCGGGGCGCGTGCGAGGCCGTTTCTTCACCGAGCTGGTGCTGCATATGTCTCCTTCATCTGGAAGGAGCGCAGTCTAGGAAGCGGGGCTTTCAGTCCCCTTTCGGAGGAGGCCTTCACGGCCTTGCGGGCCTCAAAATACGTGTAATCACGTACCGGTGTATCGGGTGAAACCCTTGCGGAAACGGCCTCTGCAAGACCTTCAGCGGTCTCGCGGAGCGAGCACCGGCAGCCTGAGCGTCGCGCGCAGTCCGCCGCCGTTGGGGCGCTCTGGTGTGTCGGCGTTCGATAGTTCGATCTCGCCGCCGTTGCGCCGCGCGTAGCCGCGCGCGATGGCGAGGCCCAGCCCCGCGCCTTGCGCCGGACCCGTGGTGGTGGAGCTGTCGCGATGGAAGCGCTCGAACACGCTCTCGCGCCGCTCGGGCGCGATGCCGGGTCCGCTGTCGCAGACCTCGGCCAGCGCATGCGTGGCATCGCGCCGCACGGTCACGGTGATGTTGCCGCCGCGCGGCGTGTACTTGATGGCGTTGTGCACGAGGTTGGAAAGCACCTCGTGCAGTTCGGCCGCGTTGGCGGCCACGGGCAGCACGGGAGCCTCTCCTTCGCCGTCGTCGTCGTCGCTTGATCGGTCCGTGCCGTCTGCTTCTTCCGTGCCGATGTCGCCGCGCGCGTCGACCCAGCCGAGGTCCTGGTCGTTCTCTCGCGCGAGCGGCAGGTACTGCAGCACCACGCCGCGCGCGATGGCGTTGAGGTCGGCTACCGCGGCGCCGGCTGGCGCGGCTTCGTCGCCCGCGGTGGCATGGGCCAGCGCCAGCAGCTGTTCGCTCAGGCGGCGCGTGCGTGCGAGCTGCGCGACGATCGCGTGCAGCGATTCGCGCATGCGCGCCGGGTCGGTCTCGCGCACCGCGTAGCCGGCCTGGATCGACAGGATGCTCAGCGGCGTGCGCAGCTGGTGCGAGGCATCGGCGAGGAACTGCGACTGCTCCGCCACCAGGCGCCGGTGGCCGGCGATGTGGTGGTTGACCGCGTCGACCAGCGGCGCCACCTCGTGGGGGACGCCGCCGGCGTCCAGCGGCGTAAGGTCGTCGCGCGGGCGCTCGCGCAGCGAGCGGCGCAGGCGCTCCAGCGGGCGCAGCGTCCAGGCCACGCCCAGCCACACCAGCAGCGCCATCACCACCACCATGCGCGTGTCGCGCAGGAACTCCTGGCGCAGCGTCTCGGCCTGCGCCTCGGTGCGCGGGCCGGTGCCCTCTGCCGCCTGGATGAGCACGCTGTAGGCGGCGCCGGGATGGACGTTGTCGTACACCGTCTGGCGCAGCGCGGCCACGCGCACCGGGTGCTGCTGGTAGACCGCGTCGTAGAACACGGGAGTGCCGTCGGGCGGGCGATGCGCCGGGCGCGGCAGGCCGGGCACGCCCATGAGGGTGGTCTCGGGCGAGTTCACGTCCAGCGTCTCGCCCGTGGGAATGCGCTGCACGCCGACGTGCAGGTACTTGTAGCGCAGCCGGGTGGACTCGAACATCGCCTGGATCGAGAAGGGTTCCTGCACGCGCACGCTGCCGTCGCTGGCCACCACGATGCCGTTGGCCAGGGCCTGCACCGGCTCCAGCAGGCTCTGGTCGTAGGCGACCACGAGCGAGTCGGTCAGCGCGCGGTAGTCGTTCCAGCTGTCCAGCGCAAGCAGCACGACCAGGCCCGGCAGCAGCAGCGCCAGCAGGCGCGCGCGGATGCCGAAGCGCTGCGGCTGTTGCTGCCGATGCTGCTGCTCAGTCGTGTGCGCCGGGGAATTCGCTGCGGACTGGGGCTGAGGTTCCATCGGCGATGCTCTCCAGCATGTAGCCCAGGCCGCGCACGGTGACGATGCGAACGTCGCTGTCCGCGAGCTTGCGGCGCAGCCGGTGCAGCACCACCTCGATGGCGTCGGGGCCGGCGGTGCTGTCGTTGGTGAACACCTTGGCGAAGAGCTGCGACTTGCCCACCGGGGAGCCGCTGCGCAGCAGCAGGGCGGTGAGCGCGGCCTGCTCCCGCGGCGTGAGCGACAGCAGCGTGCCGCGCAGCGTGAAGGCGCGGCTCTGGCTGTCGTAGGAGAGAGAGGCGCATTGCAGGCGCGGGTGCTGCTTGCCGCGGCTGCGCCGCACCAGCGCCGAGAGCCGCGCCTCGAGCTCCTCCAGCTCGAAGGGCTTGGTGAGGAAGTCGTCGGCGCCGAGGTTCAGGCCGCGCACCCGGTCCTGCAGCGCGCCCTGCGCGGTGAGGATCAGCACCGGCGTGCGGTCGTCGGCGGCCCGCATGTCGGCCAGCACGCTCAGGCCATGCTTGTCTGGCAGGCGAAGGTCGAGAACGATGGCGTCGTATTCCGTGCCGGCCATGAAGGCCTCGGCGGTGCGCGCGTCGGGCGCGTGGTCGGGCACGAAGCCGCTCTGCGTGAGCGCGCGGACCAGCCACGAGGCCATGTCCAGTTCGTCTTCCACCAGGAGGATGCGCATGGTGAGCCTGTGGGTCTCGTCGTCGTCGTCGCCGCGGCTACTGCTTGATGGCGAGGTCGGGGTCTTCGGACGCCCGGGCGCTGGCGCGTGCCGAGCGCGCGCTCAGGTCGGGCGCCAAGGCCTCGCGGCCGTCGAAGACGAAGCAGTCGCCCTTGTAGTGCGCGCCGCCGACTTCCTCGAAGTACTTGAGGATGCCGCCCTCGAGCTGCAGCACGTTCTCGACGCCTTCCTCGTGCATCAGGATGGCCGCCTTCTCGCAGCGGATGCCGCCGGTGCAGAAGCTCACCACCGTCTTGCCCTTGAACTCGTCGCGGTGCGCGCGCAGGGCGGGCGGGAACTCGGTGAACTTGCCGATGCGCCAGTCGATGGCGCCCTCGAAGCTGCCGTAGTCGACCTCGAAGGCGTTGCGGGTGTCGAGCAGGGCGATCTCGCGGCCCTCGTCGTCATGGCCCTGGTCGAGCCAGCGCTTGAGCGTCGGCGCGTCCACGCCGGGCGCACGGCCGGCGGCGGGGCGGATGGCGGGGTGATCCATGCGGATGATCTCGCGCTTGAGCTTCACCAGCATGCGGCGGAACGGCTGCGCGGCAGACCAGCTTTCCTTGGCCTCGAGGTCGGCGAAGCGGGCGTCGGCACGCAGATGCGCCAGGAAGGCCCGCACGTTGTCGGCCGCTCCGGCCAGGAACATGTTGATACCTTCGGGCGCCACCAGGATGGTGCCCATGAGCTCCAGGGCCTGGGCGCGGGCGCGCAGGTCCTCGCGCAGCGCGGGGCCGTCGTCGATGGCCACGAACTTGTAGGCCGCGATATTCAAAATCTCTTGCACGGGGCGGGATTTTAGGTGCCGCCGGAATATCGCCCGGGTGCGGGGCCTCTGCCGGGCTCCCGCGGGGCGCCGCGGAGGGCGGTTTCAGGGATTGCCAACCCACATCGTGGAGGGCCTGCTTTCTACAATGCAGGCATGTTTGTTCACCTGCGCCTGCACACCGAGTTCTCCGTCGTCGACGGCACCACCCGAATCGACGATGTCGTCAAGGCCGCTGCTGCCGACAAGCAGCCCGCGCTGGCCATCACCGACCTGAACAACCTGTTCGGGGCCGTCAAGTTCTACAAGCAGGGGCGCGGCAAGGGCGTCAAGCCGATCGTCGGCGCCGAAGTCTTCGTCGACGGGCTGGGCAAGGAGCCCGGCGCTCTGACCCGCATCGTGCTGCTGGTCCAGAACATGGAGGGCTACCTCAACCTGTCCGAACTGCTGGCGCGGGCCTGGACGCAGAACGTGGGCCGCGGCCAGTCGCAGGCGGCCTGCAAGCTCGAATGGCTGCAGGAGCTTTCGGGCGGGCTGATCGCGCTGTCGGGCGCGCAGGCGGGCCCGCTGGGGCAGCCGCTGCTGCAGGGGCAGGGCGAGCGCGCGGCGGAGCTGGCGCTGCAGCTGGCAGGCATCTTCCCGCACCGCTTCTACATCGAGCTGCAGCGCGCGGGCCGTCCCGAGGACGAGCCTCACGTGGTCGCCGCCGTGCAGCTCGCGGCCCGGCTGCACCTGCCGGTGGTCGCCACGCACCCCGTGCAGTTCGCCGCGCGGGAGGACTACGAGGCGCACGAGGCGCGCGTGTGCATCTCCGAAGGCGAGATCCTCGGCAATCCGCGCCGCGTGCGCCGCTTCACCGAGGAGCAGTACTTCAAGTCGAGTGCGGAGATGAAGGCGCTGTTCGCCGACGTGCCCAGCGCCCTGGCCAACACGGTCGAGATCGCCAAGCGCTGCAACCTCACGCTGGTGCTGGGCAAGCCGCAGCTGCCCGACTTCCCGACGCCCTTCGTCGCCGAAGGCGTGCGCATGCCGATCGACGACTTCTTCCGCCAGGAGTCCTTCGCCGGCCTGGAGCTGCGCCTGAATCACCTGTATCCCGACGAGGCCAAGCGCGACGCCGAGCGCCCGCGCTACGTGGAGCGGCTGGAGTTCGAGATCAACACCATCCTGAAGATGGGGTTCCCGGGCTACTTCCTGATCGTGGGCGACTTCATCCAGTGGGCCAAGAACAACGGCTGCCCGGTGGGCCCGGGCCGGGGCTCGGGTGCGGGTTCGCTCGTGGCCTACGCGCTGAAGATCACCGACCTCGACCCGCTCGAATACAAGCTGCTGTTCGAACGCTTCCTGAACCCCGAGCGCGTCTCGATGCCCGACTTCGACATCGACTTCTGCCAGGGCAACCGCGACCGCGTCATCGACTACGTGAAGGACAAGTACGGCCGCAACGCCGTGAGCCAGATCGCCACCTTCGGCACCATGGCCGCGCGCGCGGCCATCCGCGACGTGGGCCGCGTGCTCGACATGAGCTACATGTTCTGCGACGGCATCAGCAAGCTGATCCCGAACAAGCCCGGCATGTCGGTCACGCTGCAGTATCCGCCCGAGAAGAAGATCGAGGGCGACAAGAACAACTACGCCATCGAGATGGAGCCGCAGCTCGCGGAGCGCATCGAGAAGGAAGAAGAAGTCAGGATGCTGGTCGAGCTCGCGCAGAAGCTCGAAGGCATGACCCGCAACATCGGCATGCACGCCGGCGGCGTGCTCATCGCCCCGGGCAAGCTCACCGACTTCTGCCCGCTCTACCAGCAGCCCGGCAGCGAGTCGGCCGTGAGCCAGTACGACAAGGACGACGTGGAGGCCATCGGCCTCGTGAAGTTCGACTTCCTGGGCCTGGCGACGCTCACGATCCTGGAGATCGCGCGCGAGTTCATCATGAAGCGCCACAAGGGCCAGGAGAACTTCGCGTTCGAGAACATCCCGCTGAACGACGCGGCCACCTACCGGCTCTTCTCCGACGGCAAGACCGAAGCCGTGTTCCAGTTTGAAAGTCGCGGCATGCAGGGCATGCTGAAGGACGCGCGCCCGACGCGCCTGGAAGACCTGATCGCGCTGAACGCGCTGTACCGCCCGGGCCCGATGGACCTGATCCCCAGCTTCGTGGCGCGAAAGCACGGCCGCGAGGACGTGGAGTACCCGCACCCGGCAGTGGCCGAGATGCTCTCCGAGACCTACGGGATCATGGTCTACCAGGAGCAGGTGATGCAGACGGCGCAGATCCTGGGCGGCTACTCGCTCGGCGGCGCCGACCTGCTGCGCCGCGCGATGGGCAAGAAGAAGCTCGAGGAGATGGCCGAGCACCGCGAGAAATTCCGCGCGGGCGCCCTCAAGACCCACGGCATCGAGCAGGACAAGGCCGACGAGATCTTCGACTTGATGGAGAAGTTCGCGGGCTACGGCTTCAACAAGTCGCACGCGGCCGCCTACTCGCTGCTGGCGTACCACACGGGCTGGCTCAAGGTCCACTACACGGCCGAGTTCTTCTGCGCCAACATGACCGTCGAAATGGACGACACGGACAAGCTCAAGCTGCTGTTCGAGGACGCCCAGAAGAACTTCGGCATCACCTTCGAGCCGCCGGACGTGAACCGCGGCAACTACCGCTTCGAGCCGGTCACCAACAAGGTGATCCGCTACGGCCTCGGCGCCGTCAAGGGCACCGGCCAGCTCGCGGTCGAGGCCGTGGTGCGCGCACGGGAGGAGGGCGGGCCGTTCAAGAGCCTGTACGACTTCTGCGTTCGCGTGGACCGCCAGCGCATCAACAAGCGCACGGTGGAAGCGCTGATCAAGGCCGGCGCCTTCGACGCCATCCAGCAGAACCGCGCGGCGCTGGTCGCCTCGCTGGACCGCGCCTTCGAATTCGCCAACGCCACGGCGGCCAATGCCTCGCAGGCCGACATCTTCGGCGACTGCGAGCACGGTTCCGCCACCGCCGAGCCCGATCTCGTCGACGCCACGCCCTGGGGCGTGAAGGAACGCCTGACGCTCGAGAAGACGGCCATCGGTTTCTATCTCTCGGGCCACCTGTTCGACGAGGTCTCGCACGAGGTGCGGCGCTTCTGCAAGCGCGAGATCACCGACCTGCTCGACAGCCGCGACCAGCAGGTCATCGCCGGCATCGTGAGCGACTTCCGCGTGATCAATGGCCAGCGCGGCCGGCTGGCGATCTTCAAGCTCGACGACAAGTCCGATTCCATCGAGGCCACGGCCGACGAGGCGCTCATCAACGCCAACCGCAACACGCTGAAGGACGACGAGCTGGTCATCGTCAGCGGCCGGCTGCAGCCCGCGCGCGGCGGCTTCGAGGCGCGCTTCCAGGTGCAGCAGGTGTGGGACCTGGCCTCGGCGCGCTGCCGCTTCGGCAAGTTCCTGCGCGTGGCCGTGAACGGCAAGGCGCCCGACATCGCGCGCCTGCTGAAGGACTTCCCGCCGCGCACCGAGCAGACCGAGGTGGGCGACCTGATCCAGGGCTTGCCGGTGCGCCTGTCGATGGCGCGCGGCGGCGCGCAGGTCGAGCTGCAGCTGGGCGAGCGCGCCAAGTTCTTCCCGACCGACGCCGCGCTGGCCAGCTGGACCGCGCAGGCCGAAGCGGGCAAGGCGCTGATCGTCTACGACTGACTTTCCTCCGCGCGACGGCAAGTGCCCGGCAGGCGTGGGCTCTTTGGAGCCCTGACTACGATGCCTCCTGCATTTCAACCGTGAAGCACAAGGAGGATTCCGTCATGAAGAAGCAGTCTCTCGTCGTCGCCTCGGCTCTGGCGCTGACCCTGGCATTGCCGTTCGCCGCCTCGGCCCAGTACACCGGCCCGAGCACCCAGCCGGCCGCCGCGTCGGGCACGCCCTATGCCGGTCCGAGCACCGTGCCGGCGATGACAGTCAAGCAGTTGCTGGACACCGGCAAGGACGACCAGTACGTCACGCTGCGCGGCTTCATCGTGTCGCACGACGGCGGCGAGCACTACACCTTCGCCGACGAGACCGGCCGCATCAAGGCGGAGATCGATGCCAAGCATTTCCCGGCGGGCGTGAAGATCGACGACAAGGTGCGCGTGGAGGTCACGGGCGAGTTCGACAAGGACCTGATCGGCAGCAAGGTCGAGCTCGACGTGAAGCGGCTCAGCGTGCTGCGCTGACCTCGGTCCCGGCCAGGCGGCCTCAGTGCGCCATCGGCGTCACGGCGAGGTCGGGCACCACGTTCATGATGCGCAGCGTCTGCTGCACCACCTGGCTGAACACCGGCGCCGCCACGAGGCCGCCGAAGTACTTGCCGGCGCTGGGCTCGTCGACCATCACCGCGACGATGATGCGCGGCTTGTCGATCGGCGACATGCCCGTGTACCAGGCCCGGTACTTGTTGCTCGCGTAGCCCTTGCCCACCTGCTTGTGCGCAGTGCCGGTCTTGCCGCCCACCGAGTAGCCCACCGTCTGCGCGAGCGGCGCCGTGCCGCCGGGCGCGGCCGCCATGTGCATCATCTGGCGCACCTCGCTGGCGACCAGCGGCGAGAACACCCGCACGCCTGGAGGCTCCTCCCCCTGGTTCTTCAGCAGGCTGATGGGGATCACCTCGCCGTCATGCGCGAAGGCCGTGTAGGCGTGCGCGATCTGGAAGAGCGAGGCCGACAGCCCGTAGCCGTAGGACATGGTGGCCTGCTCGATCGGGCGCCATGACTTCCACGGCCGCAGTCGGCCGGTCACAGCGCCCGGGAAGGTGGTCTGCGGCTTCTGGCCGATGCCCACCGCGGTGAGCGAGTTCCACATCTCCTGCGCCGACATGCGCTGCGAGATCTTGGTGGCGCCCACGTTGCTCGACTTCTGGATCACCCCCTCGACCGTGAGCACGCCGAAGTTCTCGTCGTCGTGGATGGTCGCGCCCGACACCGTGATGCGCCCCGGGTTGGTGTCGATGATGGTCTTGGGCGTGACGCGGCCCAGTTGCAGCGCGGTGGCGACGGTGATGGGCTTCATCGTCGAGCCGGGCTCGAACACGTCCGTCATCGCGCGGTTGCGCAACTGCTCGCCCGTGAGGCTGCGGCGGTCGTTGGGGTCGTAGCTCGGGTAGTTGGCCATCGCCAGCAGCTCGCCGGTCTGTGCGTCGACCACGACCACGCTGCCGGCGCGCGCCTTGTTTGCGACCACGGCGTCGCGGATCTTCTCGTACGCCACGAACTGCACCTGGTCGTCGATGCTCAGCTGGATGTCGTGTCCCGGCGTGGGCGGCACCTGGTCCTCGGTGTCCTCGATGATGTGGCCCAGCCGGTCCTTCAGCACGTGGCGCGAGCCGGCCTTGCCGGCCAGCTCGTGGTCGAAGGCCAGCTCGACGCCTTCCTGGCCGATGTCCTCCACGTTGGTGAAGCCCGCCAGGTGCGCCGCCGCCTCGCCCTCGGGGTACTGCCGGCGGTAGTCGCGGCGCAGGTAGATCCCCTTGATGTCGAGCGCCGCGACCTGCTTGGCGATGGGCTCGTCGACCTGGCGCTTGATCCAGACGAAACTCTTGTCCTCGTCCTCGAGCTTCTTGTCGAAGTCCTTCTGCGGCATGCCGAGCAGCTTGGCGGCCTGCTTGAGCTTCTCCTGCGTGGCCGGGTCGTTGCGCTCGATGTCTTCGGGAATGGCCCAGATGCTGGGAGCGGGAATGTCCGATGCCAGGATCAGGCCGTGCCTATCGAGGATGCGGCCCCGGTTGGCAGGCAGTTCCAGCGTGCGCTGGTAGCGGACCTCGCCCTGGTGCTGGAAGAAGTCGTTGGCGAAGATCTGGACGTAGGCCGCGCGTCCGGCGAGCAGCACGAAGCCGAATGCGACGCTGGCCACGATGAACTTGCTGCGCCACACGGGGGTGGGGCTGGCCAGCAGGGGACTGCTGCCATAGCGGATGCGGCCGTTGGGGGTCATGAGCCCTGATTATCGAGTTCCGGGTGACGTGCAAGTCACCCGGAAGGGCCCCGTTTTCTTAGCTGCGCGTTAGGGGCGCAGGGAAATCAGCGCTTGGGCCGCAGCGTGACGATCAGCGACGGGAAGATTCGGCCGTCGGTGTCGCGCGGGAGCTTGTCGGTCTTGCGCAGGCCGCGCTCGGCAGCGTCGTCCCAACCAGGCAGGCCGCTCGACTTGCTGAGCTTCACGCCGACGATGGTGCCGTCGGGCGCCAGGTTCACCTCGAACTCCGCCGCCGGGTTGCCGTTCACGGTGTCGGCATCGGGGAAGGTGATGTTCGGGCGCACCGCTGCGGCGATGCGGCCGGCATAGCCGCTCGACGGACCGGAGCTGCGCTGGGCCGTGCCGCGCGAGTCGTCGCTGCCGGTGGCGTTGGCCAGGCCCTGCATGCGCTTGAGAGCGGCGGCGCGGTCGGCGGCCGCCTGTTTCGCGGCAGCTTCGGCCTTCTTCTGCTCGGCCAGCTTGGCTTCGGCCTCCTGCTGCTTCTTCTGCTCGGCCAGCTTCTTCTGCTGTTCCTTCTTGCGCTCGGCCTCTTCCTCGGCGCGCTGCTTGGCTTCCAGCTCCTTCTTCTTCTGCTGTTGCTGGCGTTCGAGCTCGCGTTCCTGCTGTTCCTTCTGCTCCTTGAGCTTCTTCTCGCGTTCGAGGGCGATGTCCGGGGCCTTGGGTGCAGGAGCGGGCTCTGGCGCCTTCGCAGCCGGAGGAGGCGGCGGCGCAGGGGCGGGCGGCGGCGGCGCGGGAACCGGGGTGGGGGCCGGCGGCGCCTGCAGGCGAGGGGCCGCCTGCTGGACCGTGGACGACCACAGCTCCGCGTCGACCGCGCCTTCGTCGGCGTCGCTGCGCCAGCGCACGCCCCAGGTCAGCGCCGCGATCAGCAGGCCGTGGGCGATGAGCGCCAGCACCAGGGCACGCAGCGTGCCGCGCTGCGGCGGCGGTGCGAACTCGGGGCGATCCAGTGCGAGCGACATGCCTTACTTGCCGCCCGTGGTCGTGACCGACAGGCCCACGCGCTCGATGCCGCTGCGCTTGAGCTGGTTCATCGCCTTCACGACGGTTTCGTACTTCACGGCCTTGTCGGCGCTGATGACCACCGGTCGCTGGTCGTCGCCGCCCTGGGCCTGCTTGGCGGCAGAACCGATCTGGGACATGGGGATCGAGGTGCCGCCCGTGCCGGTGGACGGGTCCTTCTTGATCTGCACTTCGTCTTCGCTCTTGATGACGATCTCGATGGGCTTGTCGGGCTGCTTGTTGGCGCGGTCGACCGAGGGCAGGTTGATCACGCTCGGCGTGATGAGCGGTGCGGTGACCATGAAGATGATCAGCAGCACCAGCATCACGTCGATGAACGGGACCATGTTGATCTCGTTGATCGTCCGGCGGCCGCGGCCGCGGGATGAAACTGCGGGCATGGGCTGCGCCTCCGTTCAGCGGTTGGCCGGAGCCACCGACGATGCACCGCCCGCGTTCGGGTTGGCCGAAAGGTTGCGCTGCAGGATGTTGGAGAACTCCTCGATGTAGGTCTCGAGGGCGATGGCGATCTTGTCGATCTCGCGGGCGAAGCGGTTGTAGCCCACGACCGCCGGGATGGCGGCGAAGAGACCGATGGCCGTGGCCACCAGCGCCTCGGCGATGCCGGGGGCCACGGTGGCCAGCGTCACCTGCGCCAGCGCGGCCAGGCCGGTGAAGGCGTGCATGATGCCCCAGACCGTGCCGAACAGGCCGACGTACGGTGAGACGGAGCCGACGGTCGCCAGGAACGAGAGGTTCTGCTCGGCTGCGTCCAGTTCGCGCTGGAAGCTCGCGCGCATCGCGCGGCGGGCGCCGTCGAGCAGGGTGCCTGCGTCGGTGACGTGGCGTTCGCGCAGCTTCTGGTACTCGCGCATGCCCGAGGCGAAGATGCGCTCCATGGGGCCGGCGAACTTGGCGTTCTGCGCGGCGGAGGCGAACAGCTCGTTGAGGCTGGTGCCCGACCAGAACTCGCGTTCGAAGTCCTCGTTGAGGGCGCGCATGCGCCGCAGCGCGAAGTACTTGCGGATGATCGCGGCCCAGCTTGCGATCGATACGATCACAAGCAGCGCCACCACCAGTTGCACCACGAAGCTCGCATGGAGCAGGAGATTGATGATGGAAAGGTCTTGGTTCATGGCTTGAAAGTTTGAGTCATGGAGCCGCTGTAGCGCTCGAGGGTTCCCGTCACCTGTTTCGGGATGCGTGCTGGCCGCAGCGTGGCTGCGTCCACCCATCCGATGCGGATCGTGCCTTCGCACAGCAGGACGGGTTCGGAGGCCCCCGTTCGCTCCTGCTCTGTTTTCGATAGCACGCGTTGTCCGATTATCAACGAGGCAGTTCCCAACTGTCGAAGTTCGGCAGTCACGAGCAGTTCATCGTCCAGCCGCGAGGGCCGATGGTATTTGAGCTGGGTCTCGCTCACCACGAACTGGCCGCCGGTTTCCTCGCGCAGCTTGCGCTGCTCCACGCCCAGCGAGCGCAGCCATTCGGTGCGGCCGCGCTCCATGAACTTCAGGTAGTTGGCATAGAAAACGATGCCGCCGGCGTCGGTGTCTTCCCAGTAGACGCGGATCGGAAACGCGTAGCTCATCGCGCCCGGTTCTCTGCCATCTCGCGCAGGCGCTCGATGGATTCCTGCAGGTGAGCCATCGAGCTGGCGGTGGAGAAGCGGACGAACTTCGCGGTCTCGGCGGTGCCGAAGTCGCGACCGGGCGTGACGGCGACGTGCGCGCGCTTCATCGTTTCGAAGGCGAAGTCCCAGCTGCCCGAGATGCCGAGCTTCTCGGCGAAGGACGTGCAGTCGGCCCAGGCGTAGAAGGCGCCGTCGGGAACCACGGGCACGTTCAGGCCCAGCGCATTGAGCTGCGGAATGAACCAGTCGCGACGCGCCTTGAATTCGGCGCGGCGGCGTTCGTACTCGGCGATGCTCTCGTCCTCGAAGCAGGCCAGCGCCGCGTACTGCGACACGGTGCTCGCGCAGATGAAGAGGTTCTGCGCCAGCCGCTCGACCACGGGCACCAGCACTTCGGGCACCACCAGCCAGCCCAGGCGCCAGCCGGTCATGTTGAAGTACTTGCTGAAGCTGTTGATGCTGATGACGTTCTCGTCGATGGCCAGCGCGGTCTGCCCGAAGGCGTCGTCGTAGGAGAGGCCCAGGTAGATCTCGTCGATCAGCGTGATGCCACCGCGCTTCGACACCACCTCGTGGATGCGGCGCAGCTCATCTGGCGCAATGGAGGTGCCCGTCGGGTTCGAGGGCGATGCCAGCAGCACGCCGCGCGTCCTGTCGGTCCAGGCGGCCTCGACCTTCGCGGCCGTGAGCTGGAAGCGCTCCTCGGCCGTGGTCGGCAGCAGCACCGCCTTGCCCTCGGCAGCGCTCACGAAGTGGCGGTTGCACGGGTAGCTCGGGTCGGGCATCAGGATCTCGTCGCCCGACTCGATCAGCGCCAGGCAGGCCAGCTGCAGCGCGGCGGAGGCACCTGCGGTGACGACGATGCGGCGCGCCGGCACGTCCACGTTGAAGCGCTGGCGGTACCAGGCGCTGATGCGTTCGCGAAGATGGTCGAGGCCGGTGGCCTGCGTGTACTGCGTGGCGCCGGCACGCACCGCGCGGGCGGCGGCTTCCTGGACCAGCGGCGGGGCGGTGAAGTCGGGCTCGCCGATGTTCAGGAAGATCATCGGCCGGTCGGTGTGCGCGACCTCGCGGGCGAGCACGCCCGCGGCCTTGGCCACTTCCATCACGTAGAAGGGCTCGATGCGCTGCGCGCGCGTGGAAATTCTCATCGCACCCCCTGGCTGCGGCGCTGTGCGCCTGCGGTCGGCCGAGCGGCGCCGCTCATGCCCTTGCTTTTCCGGAAGCCCGGTCGGCTTCGACCTCGAGCGGGCGAAGCTGCGGCGCCAGGCCGTTGAGCACGGCATTCACGTACTTGTGGCCGTCGGTGCCGCCGAATTCCTTGGCGAGTTCGATGCACTCGTTGAGCACCACGCGCCAGGGCACGTCGGGGCAGTTCTGGAATTCGTAGACGCCGATCCACATCACGGCATGCTCGATCGGCGAGATCTCTTCGAACTTGCGGTCGAGCAGCGGGCGGATCAGCGCGTCGAGCTGCTCGGCGCCCTCGATGGAGCCGTGCAGCAGCGCGTCGTAGTGCAGCGCGTCGGCCTTGTGGAAGCCGGCGAGGTCGCGCGTGAAGTGGTCGATGTCGGTCGGGTCGTTGCGGCCCACCAGGTGCTGGTAGAGCGCCTGCAGCGCGAACTCGCGCGCACGGGTGCGGTTCGACTTGGCCGAAGCCTTGCGCGCGCCGGTGCTGGTGAGGCCCACGCGCGACTGCTTGGGCTTTTCGCCGGTGGCCTTCAGGGCCTTGAGGGACTTGGAGCTGTCTTCGGTCATGAAAGGGTGGCCAGCAGTTGCGCCATCTCGACAGCCACGCGGGCAGCGTCGCGGCCCTTGTCGGTCTGGCGGGCGACGGCCTGCTCGAGGTTTTCGGTGGTGAGGATCGCGTTGGCGATGGGCAGGCGGTAGTCGAGCGCCACGCGGCTCACGCTCGCGCCCGATTCATTGGCCACGAGTTCGAAGTGGTAGGTCTCGCCGCGGATGATGCAGCCCAGCGCCACCAGCGCGTGGTAGCCGCCGCGCTCGGCGAGCGCCTGCAGCGCCACGGGCACTTCGAGCGCACCCGGCACCTGCACGTGGTGGATGTCGCTGGCGGCCACGCCCAGCGCCTCGAGCTCCGAGAGGCAGGCCGAGGCCAGCGCGTCGGTGATGTCGGCGTTGAAGCGCGCCTGCACGATGCCGATGCGCAGGCCCTTTCCGTTGAGCAGCTTTGCGTCCGCTCCCTTGTTTGCACCTTGCATGGTCTTCAGTCTTTCGTGAGGTAGCCGGCGATCTCGAGGCCGTAGCCCGCTGCCATGCTGGGCATGCGCCGCGGCGTGCCCAGCAGGTTCATCTTGTGCACGCCGCATTCGCGCAGGATCTGTGCGCCGATGCCGTAGCTGCGCAGGTCCATGCGGCCGCGCTCGGGCGCCTGCGCGGGACGGGCGGTGCCGTCGAACTGCGCGAGCAGCTCGCTGGCGGTCTCGCCGCAGTTCAGCAGCACGGCCACGCCCTTGCCCTCGTTCGCGATGTGCGAGAGGCTGGCGTCGAGGCTCCAGGAGTGCAGCGAGCGGTTGATCTCGAGCGCGTCGAGCACCGACAGCGGCTCGTGCACGCGCACCGACACCGTCTCTTCGGGCGCCCACTTGCCGCGCACCAGCGCGAGGTGCACGCCGTTGCTGGGCTTGTCGAGGAAGGCGTGGGCGGTGAAGCTGCCCCAGGCGGTCTGGATCTCGCGGCAGCCGACCTTCTCGACCAGCGATTCGACGCGGCTGCGGTGCTCGATGAGCGCGGCGATGGTGCCGATCTTCAGGCCGTGCTCGGCCGCGAAGACCTGCAGGTCGGGCAGGCGGGCCATGGTGCCGTCTTCGTTCATCACCTCGCAGATCACCGAGGCGGGCGAGCAGCCGGCCATGGCGGCGAGGTCGCAGCCGGCCTCGGTATGGCCCGCGCGCATCAGCACGCCGCCGTCCACCGCCTGCAGCGGGAAGATGTGGCCGGGCTGCACCAGGTCGGCGGCCACGGCATTGGGCGCCACGGCGGCCTGCACCGTGCGCGCACGGTCGGCGGCAGAGATGCCGGTGGTCACGCCCTCGGCCGCCTCGATGGAGACGGTGAAGGCGGTGGAGTGCTTGGCGCCGTTGCGCTGGACCATCGGCGGCAGCTGCAGCCGCTCGCACATCTCGCGCGAGAGCGTCAGGCAGATCAGGCCGCGCGCATGGCGGGCCATGAAGTTGATCGCCTCGGGCGTGATGTGGTCGGCAGCGATGACGATGTCGCCTTCGTTCTCGCGGTCTTCCTCGTCGACCAGGATCACCATGCGGCCGGCGGCGAGCTCGGCCACGATCTCTTCGACCGAGGAGATCGGGGCTGGTGCGCGCGCGGCGCGGGAAGCGGCGCCGATCGGCGTGACGGAGGCGTTCATTTGGAGATGTCCTTGGATGGAGTCGGTGCGAGCACGCCCGCCTGGAGCATGCGCTCCACGTAGCGCGCCACGGTGTCGATTTCGAGGTTGACCTTCGAGCCGGCCTTCAGGCCGCCGAGAGAGGTGTTCTCGACGGTGTGCGGGATCAGGTTGATGCTGATCTCCGCGCCGTCGGCGATGTCCCTGACGCTGTTGACCGTGAGGCTCACGCCGTTGATGGTGATCGAGCCCTTGTAGGCGAGGAAGCGGGCGAGGGCGGCGGGAGCCACCACGCGGAGCTCCCAGCTTTCTCCGACCGGCTCGAAGCGGCTGACGCTGCCGATTCCGTCGACGTGGCCCGAGACGATGTGGCCGCCGAGGCGGTCGCTTGCGCGCAGGGCCTTCTCGAGGTTGATGCGGCTGCCTTCGTCGGTCAGGCCGGCGGTCTTGTCGAGCGATTCGGCCGAGATGTCGATGGTGAACTGCTGGCGCTCGGGAGCGAGCGTGGTGACCGTCATGCAGGCGCCGTTGAGCGCGATGCTGTCGCCGAGACCGACGTCGTCGAGATAGCCCGCGGGCACCTCGATGCTGAGTCTCTTGCCATGGGAGGAGGTGGTGCCGAGGTCGTGGATGGCGGCGATGCGCCCCACGCCGGTGATGATTCCGGTGAACATCCCGCCATTTTCGCAGAGAACGAAGGGGCCACGCGGTGGGCGGGCTAGAAGGCGTCCCTTCCGGCGACCCGGGCGACGATGCGAAGGTCGGGACCGACCTGCTCCAGGCCACGGAATTCGAGGGGCAGGGCGCCCGTCAATTCCGTCAACGGCCCACCGGCGTGGATTCCGGAAGCGATATCCAGCCCGTCGCCGATCAGCTTCGGCGCCAGGTAAATCAGCAATTCGTCGACAAGACCTTCGCGCAGCAGCGAGCCATTGAGCTTGTGCCCGGCCTCCACGTGCAATTCGTTGACTTCCCGGCGGGCAAGGTCTTTCAGCATCGCCGCCAGGTCGACCTTGCCCTGCGCATTCGGCAGGCAGGTGACCGTAGCGCCGCGCGCCTCCAAGGCGGCGGACTTCTGCGCGTCCTGCGTCGCGGCGTAGATCCATACCGCGCGGCCGGGCATGAAGAGCTTCGCATCCGGGGGGGTCTGCAGCTGGCTGTCGATCACCACCACGTGCGGCTGCCGGGTGGTCTGCACCAGCCGTACGTCCAGGCGCGGGTCGTCTTCCAGCACCGTGCCCACGCCGGTCAGGACCGCGCTGGCACGAGCCCGCCAGGCATGGCCGTCGGTGCGCGCCTGCTCGGAAGTGATCCACTGGCTCACGCCGTTGCGCAGGCCGGTCTTGCCGTCGAGCGAGGCCGCCGCCTTGAGCCGCACCCAAGGCGTCTTGCGGACCATGCGGCTGAAGAAGCCGAGGTTGAGCTCCCGCGCCTCATCCGCGCCAGTCCCCACCTCGACCTGAACGCCTGCTGCGCGCAGCCGCCCGAAACCCTGGCCCGAGACCAGCGGATTGGGATCGGCCATCGCCGCCACGACCCGGCCGATACCTGCCGCGACCAGGGCGTCGCAACACGGACCGGTGCGGCCGTGATGGGAGCAGGGCTCCAGCGTGACCCAGGCAGTTGCCCCTGCCACCGAATTGCCCCGCGCTGCCGCATCGCGCAGCGCCATGACTTCGGCATGCGGACCGCCGACTTGTTGGGTGTGGCCCTCGCCGATCACCGTGCCGTCTGGCGCCACCAGCACGCAGCCGACGCGGGGGTTCGGATCGGTCTCCGGGCCGGCCTGGCGCGCCAGATTCAGCGCCTGGATCATGAAATTCGGGTTTTCTTTTGTCATTCTTTTGTTAAATCAAATTCGTTGCAAATGTCAATTCGAAATTGATCGAAAACAATTTGCCGCCAATCCATCTGTTTTGACCGCCCGTCGCGCAATTGACGTTATTGGCCGGTCACTGAGAAACCGGAAAAATAGAATTCGCACCAATTGAAATCAGGGAGGAGCGCCCGCCGGCACGCAGATGCACGCAGCGGGTGGCACGACATGGACAACAACGGATTCTGCGCGTCCGAACGGGGCTTCACGCTCATCGAGATGATGGTCGTGATCGTACTGATGGCCGTGATGCTGGGATTGGCTCTGCCGAGTTTCAACGGCCTCATCGAAAGGCATCGGGTCGAGGGTATGGCCAGGGCGCTGATGGCGAGTGTCAGCGATGCGCGCGCCGAGGCGGCCCGCCGAGGGGTGAAGGTGACCATGCAGCAGCGACCGGAGTGCCAGGGCCGGGACTGGAGCTGCGGCTGGGAGACGCTGGTCGGAAGCGGCGACGCCATCGAAATCCTCAAGCGCCAGGATCCCGACGGCCGTGTCTCCATCGAGAAGAGCACCGCGGGCGCCATGTCGTTCGACCCGATAGGCCACTCGACGGGTGGGGGCCGCTTTCGCCTTCGTCCGGCCGACAGCTCCGGTTCGTCCAAGATCGTCGTGGTGTGCCTTGCCCTTGGGGGCCGCGTTCGGCTGGTGAGGGGGAGCGACTCATGCTGATGCGCCGTCCCCGCGTCAGCCGGGCGCAGCGGGTGCAGCCGGGCTTCTCGATGATCGAAGCGCTGGTCGCGCTGCTCGTGCTCTCGCTGGGCCTGCTGGCGCTGACCGGCTTCCAGGTTCGCGTGCTGGTCGACAGTGTCGGTGCAAGCAACCAGAACCTCGCAATCCAGCTGGCCGGCGACCTGGCCGATCGCATCCGCGCCAATCCCGCAGCAGCGGCGACGACGCCCAGCCGGTACGTGACAGACTGGTCGGCTGCGTCAGCCAACGGGCCCAGGCCTTCTTGCGAGGGGCTCAAGGCCGCCTGCAACGCCGCCGAACTTGCGGCGCACGATCTATGGAACTGGAAGCGCGCGATAGCTGCCGCCTTGCCCGGCGGGGCGGCCGACGTGAGGGCCAGCGCCACGGCGGGCGGCGTGCTGCTCATGCACCTTGCCTGGGACGAGCCGGCGGTGCTCGACCCCATCGCGCCCGATCCGGACTGGCAGTGCCCCACAGGCAAGGCCTGCCTCGAAGTCTCCGTCGCGGTGCCGCAGCCATGAAGAGCCGAGCGCCATCCGGCTTCACGCTGGTCGAGTTCCTCGTCGCACTGGTCGTCGGAATGCTGATCGTGCTGGCCGCCATCGCGGCCATGCTCGGCACGCGCAGTAACGCCATGACGGGCGACGACGTCAACACGCTCAACCAATCGTCGGCGCTGGCTTTCAGGATGCTCGGCCAGCAGATACGGCAGGCGGGCTACATCCCCATCGATCCCACCGAGCCGCTCTACTACTTCAACACCAGCGCCGACCGGGGCACCAACCTGACCGACGAGCAGGCCTTCTTCGCGGTCAAGGGCGTGGAGTCCGCGGACGGCTCCAACGACAAGCTGAAGCTGGGCTACGCGCCGAACCCCGACTACTTCAAGGACTGCCTGGGTCAGGAGCCGGGGCGTTCTTCGGGCGGCGAATACGACCGGACCGAGCCCGAAGCGCAGGGCAACGCGCGGCTCATCACCAGCGAGTTCTCCGTGTCGAACGGCACGCTCAGGTGCCAGGGCAGCGGCAATGCGACTCCGCAGCCGGTCATCGACGGTGTGGAGCGTTTCGACGTCATGTATGGGGTCAGCGCCACGTCCGGAAGCCGGCAGGTGGTGCGCTACGTGACGGCCGACGGCGTCGACGATGGCTTCCGCAACGTCCGAACGGTTCGCATCTGCCTTCAACTCGCGGGCGCCTCCAGGAGCAATCCTGCGGGCAGCCATGTCGACTGCGACGGGGTTTCGAAGACGAGCAGCGACGGCAGGCTGCGGCGCGTTTACACGGCAGTGTTCTCGCTGCGCAACGACCTGGGAGCGCTGTGAGCATGACGAAGGCGACGGGGCCCGCGCGCGGGCAGGCCGGCGAACTGCCGGCGCAGCATGGCTTCACGCTCTTCATCGTGATGATCATGCTGCTGCTCTCGGCGCTACTGCTGATAGGCGGGGCGCGCACCGCGGTGCTTCTCGAATCGATGGCAGGCAACCAGCGCGACTACCAGCGCGCCTTCGAGGCCGCCGAGGCAGCGCTGCTGGATGCGGAGCGCGACATCCGGCAACTCGCCTTCGATTCCGCGAGCAAGACCTATGTGGCGTGTACGGCACTCGCCACGGCGCGCTGCCGCAAGTCGGAGGACGGACGCGTCTTTCCCGACCGGGATACGGGCTGGGTCACCGCCTACATGAACGACGGCCCCAACAGCTGCGAGCGGGGCATCTGCTATTTCTCGGAGGCGGGCTCTGTTGTTGCCGCCCACGGCAGCGAGGCCTACCGCTTCTGGCACCGCGATGCATACAAGTCCAAGTACGCCAGGTACGGCCAGTTCACCGGAGCGCTCAAAGCCGGCAGTCCGGCGCTGGATGGCGCCAGGTACTGGATCGAGGTGATCGACCGAAGGAACAGCAAATACCCGCTGTTTCGCATCACGGCCACTGCCACCGGGGCGCGCAGCGTCATCGGCAAAGGGGAGGGGACGAAGGTCGAACTGCAGGTGTCGTTCGATCCGGACCCGGTCTCCCGGATCAACTGAGCATTGGGAGAGAAAGAGATGAGGATCAGGAAGTTGCCAGCACGCGCAGTCATGTCGGGCCTCGTACTTGCACAGACCATCGTCCACGCTGCGCAGTATCCGCTGGCGCAGGTGCCGCGAAATGCCGCGGTCGCAGAGCCCGCGCCGAACGTGATCGTTTCGGTCGACAACTCCGGAAGCATGGACGGCAGCGGCATGGCGACCCTGCGCGCTGCGCTCAAGGAGAACTTTTCCGAGGCCAACATGCCCGATCACCGCATCCGTCTGGCCTGGCAGTCGCTGAACGACGACCACAGCGATCGCAACTGCGCTGCATTCCGAAACGCCGAGCGTCCTTGCCTGATCGGCGGACGCGTCAACGCGAACCTGATGCGTTCGCTGGACCGGACGCACCGAGCCAATTTCATGGCCTGGGTCGACGCCGTTCAGGCGACGGGCGGCACGCCTCTTCATGAGATGATGGCCCGCGCCGGCGAGTACATGCAGACCACCGGTCAGCACAGCCCCTTCTCGGATGAGCCGGGCGTGGCTGGAGCCGCGCAGTCGAGTTGCCGCAGGTCGTTCCATATCTTCATGACGGATGGCGACTATTGGCATCCCACGGGTTTGGAGAGCTTCATGCCCGCGGTTGCCAATGAAGATGGCTCTCGCCGCGTCCTGCCCGACTCAACGCGCTACGAGCCGCGTGCACCCTATGCCGACAACTTCGGCAGGACGAAGCGTCCGACGCTCGCCGACTTGAGCTTTCACTACTGGGCCACCGACCTGCAGCCGGGGGTGCCCAACAACCTGAGGAAGATCATTGCCGAGCCCGGCGACGCGACAGTCGGAAGCGCCAAGCTTCCCGAGTACTGGAATCCCAAGAACGACCCGGCCACCTGGCAGCACCTGACGACTCACTTCATCGGGTTCGGTGCCGCGGGCACGTGGTGGTCGTCGCCGAAAATCTCTGCAACTGCAACTGCATCGCAGCCCAGCTACAGCGGAGACTATGCCCGCCTGGTCGACGGCTCGATCCGGTGGCTGAACCCGTTCGAGGGTAACGAACGCATGGACCTCTGGCATGCCGCCCTCAACAGCCGCGGCACGTTCACGCCGGTTTCCAATGCCCAAGCCTTGAGCGGTGCCTTCAAATCGATCCTCGGACAGGTTCTTGTCAACACCAGCACACCGCTGACGTCGATCTCGGCAAACGCTTCCCGGGTCTCGACCAACACTTCCGTCTATCGGGCCGGCTACGACACGGCCGACTGGTCCGGCAGCCTCAGCGCCACGAAGTTCGACGCCGACGGCAAGCTCTCTGCCAAAGCCGACTGGTCGGCGCGTGATCTGCTCGATACCCGCATGGCAAGCGCTGGCGCACACGACCGGGATCGCAATGTGCTCAGCTTCTCAGGCACCACGCCTGCGTCGGGGGGGCGTGCGGCGACGACCGGCGTGGGCGTGCCGTTCAGGTGGGCCGCCTTGAGCGACGTGCAGAGAGCCGCGCTCAAGGCCAGCGCCGACACCGGTCCCGAAAGCGCCGCCCTGGGTCGGGCCGTGCTCGACTTCCTGCGCGGGGACCGCAGCAACGAGGGCGCCGGTCGCCAGTTCCGCAAACGCGGCCACGTGCTCGGCGATATCGTGGGCTCCAGCGTCTGGTATTCGGGACAACCGAAAAGCGGCTTCACAGGTAACGCCTACGCCGCGTTCGCAGCAGTCCCTCGCGCGCCGATGGTCTATGTCGGCGCCAACGACGGCATGCTGCACGCCTTCAACGCAAGCACTGGCAAGGAGGCGTTCGCCTACGTGCCCGAAGGCCTCTACGGCACGGCGGCGGTGCCGAATCTCAAGTGGCTCAGCGAAGGCGGCTACACCCACCGGTACTACGTCGACGGGAGTGCCTTCGTCGCCGACATCTACATGGGGGCGGCATCCTCGGCCAGGACGACCGACGCGCAGAAGGCGGCCCACTGGAAGTCGCTGCTCGTGGGCACCCTGGGCGCGGGTGGCAAGGGGTACTTCGTACTCGACGTCACGAGGCCCGAGAGCATCGACGAAGGCAATGCCGCCGCCGTGGCGCTGATCGACACGACCGCGCTTGCGGACGATGACCTGGGCCATCAGTTCCAGCAGCCTGCGATCGACGCCTTCTCGGGGCGGGCGCTGCAGGTCGCACAGTTGAGCAACGACCGAAAGGCCCTGATCCTGGGCAACGGCTACAACAGCAGGAGCGAGAAGGCGGTGCTGTGGATCCAGTATCTCGATGGGGACAAGGAAATCCTCAAGATTCCCGCGCCGACCACGCAGGCGAAAGACACGGGCAACGGCCTGTCCGCGCCACGTCCGGTGGACCATGACGGCGACGGCAAGGTCGACCTTGTCTACGCCGGCGACCTGCTCGGCAATCTCTGGAAGTTCGATCTCAGCAGCACCGACAGCCGCCGGTGGAAGGCCACCATGGGGCCCTTCGACAGGCGCCGCGCGGCCGGATCGGAATCCGCCTCCGGCCTCGACGACAAGCCGTTGTTTGCAGCAGGAGCCGGCCAGCCGATCACGGCGGCGCCTGTTGTGGTCGGGCATCCCCACGGGGGCTACATGGTGGTGTTCGGCACTGGACGACTTTTCGCCTCGGGTGATGAAGGCTCGACTGCGGACCAGTACCTGTATGGCATCCGGGACCTGGCCAACGGAAGCTCGGGCACTGCGGCCTTCACCGATCTCGTGGCGCAGACCATCGGCGACGCTTCCGTCACTGAGGGCGACGCCGAACTGCGCACCGTCTCCCGCAATGGCGTGAGCTTCGGCGGTTCGCGGGCCCGGCGTGGCTGGCATCTGAAGCTGCCGGTGGCCGGCGAGCGCATCGTCTATCCAGGTGACGTCCTGGGCAGCGGCGTGGGTCTGTTCTCGACAACCATCCCTGGTTCGAGCAGCAATTCGGTCGACTGCGCCGCCGGCACGGGCGACGACGGGTGGTCGCTGCTGATCGACTTCTTCAGCGGCTCCGCACCTGCAGGCATTTCGTACACCACATCCGGTGCGGTGGGCGCCTACGCGGGCTTCAGGAACCGCTCCGGCAGGGACGACCTGGTCCTGCAGCCGCAGAACCGGCAGAAGGGCCAGGACGTGATCTGCAATGCCGCTGGCGACTGCAAGTCACCCATCCGGCCGGACATCGTGCGCCGATTCGGCTGGCGCAGTCTGATTTCGAGCGACTGAAACGGAAACCATGGACAAGAATCCCAGAGCACAAGCCCGCCCGTGGGCTCGTTCGTGCGGCTTCACGCTGATCGAACTCATGATCGTGACGGTGGTTATCGGAATCCTCGCTGCCATTGCCTACCCGAGCTACACCCGCTATGTGCTGCGGGCCAAGCGCGCGGACGCAAAGCAGCAACTGCTGCAGGCGGCGCAATGGAACGAGCGCTACCTGACAGCCAACGGCAAATATCCGCTCGGCAGCGTCGGATTGCCCTCCGGGCTGAAGCAGTCCCCTTCGTCCGGATCGGCCAGCTACAACATAGGCTATGTATCTCGCAGCGAAACCAGCTATACCCTGCAGGCCGTACCTCAAGGCGCGTCAGCCGCAGACGAGTGCGGAACGCTGACGGTGAACCATCGAGGCGTCAAACTGGCCGCAGGGCGGACAAGCAGCGCGGATTCATTGGTTCAGCTCTGCTGGACCCGCTGAATTCGGGCGGAGAGAGGAGGTAGGGGCGCGCGGCGCGGCTCAGATATCGCGCAGCAACTGCCTGAACTCGTCCACGTCCTCGAAGCTGCGGTACACCGAGGCGAAGCGCACGTAGGCGACCTTGTCGAGCTTCTTGAGTTCGCGCATGACGAGCTCGCCGACCTTGGTCGAATCGATCTCGCGCAGGCCGCTGGCCAGCAGCTTCTGCTCGATGCGCAGCAGCGCGTTGTCGATCTGCTCGATGCTCACGGGGCGCTTGCGCAGCGCCAGCATCATGGAGGCGCGCACCTTGGTCGAATCGAAGTCGGCGCGGCTGCCGTCCTTCTTCACGACCACGGGAAAGTTGACGTCGGGCCGTTCGTAGGTGGTGAAGCGCTTGTCGCAGGCGCTGCACTGGCGGCGCCTGCGGACGAAGTCGGCGTCTTCTGAAACGCGGGTCTCCACGACCTGCGTTTCAAGATGGCCGCAAAAGGGGCATTTCATGCGGCCAGGTCTTCCTGCTTCTCTCTACGAGCCGACAACAGATCAGCGGTAGACAGGGAAGCGGCTCGTCAGGGCATGAACCTTGGCGCGCACCGCTTCGATGTTCGCCGCGTCGCGCGGGTTCTCGAGCACGTCGGCAACCAGGTTCGCCGTGATGCGGGCCTCTTCGTCCTTGAAGCCGCGGGTGGTCAAGGCGGGGGTGCCGATGCGCACGCCGCTGGTGACCATGGGCTTTTCCGGGTCGTTGGGGATCGCGTTCTTGTTGATCGTCATGTGGGCGCTGCCCAGCACGGCTTCGGCTTCCTTGCCGGTGATGCCCTTGGAGCGCAGGTCGACCAGCATCACGTGGCTTTCGGTGCGTCCGCTCACGATGCGCAGGCCGCGCTGGGTGAGGGTCTCGGCCACGATCTGGGCGTTCTTGACCACCTGTTGCTGGTAGGCCTTGAACTCGGGCGACATGGCTTCCTTGAACGCCACGGCCTTGGCGGCGATCACGTGCATCAGCGGGCCGCCTTGCAGGCCCGGGAAGATCGCGCTGTTGATCGCCTTCTCGTGCTGCGACTTCATCAGGATGATGCCGCCGCGCGGGCCGCGCAGGCTCTTGTGGGTGGTGGAGGTGACCACGTCTGCGTGCGGCACCGGGTTGGGGTAGACGCCCGCAGCCACGAGGCCGGCGTAGTGGGCGATGTCGACCATGAAGATCGCGCCGACGTCCTTGGCCACCTTGGCGAAGCGCTCGAAGTCGATGCGCAGCGAGTAGGCCGAGGCACCCGCGATGATCAGCTTGGGCATGTGCTCATGCGCCTTGCGCTCCATCGCGTCGTAGTCGATTTCTTCCTTCTCGTTCAGGCCGTAGCTCACCACGTTGAACCACTTGCCGCTCATGTTCAGCGGCATGCCGTGGGTCAGGTGGCCGCCTTCGGCCAGGCTCATGCCCATGATGGTGTCGCCGGGCTTCAGGAAAGCCAGCATCACGGCTTCGTTGGCCGAGGCGCCGCAGTGCGGCTGCACGTTGGCCGCGTCGGCGCCGAAGATCTGCTTGATGCGGTCGATGGCCAGCTGTTCGGCCACGTCGACGTGTTCGCAGCCGCCGTAGTAGCGCTTGCCCGGATAGCCTTCGGCGTACTTGTTGGTGAGCTGCGAGCCCTGGGCGGCCATGACGGCCGGGGAGGCGTAGTTCTCGCTGGCGATCAGCTCGATGTGGTGTTCCTGGCGTGCGTTCTCGGCTTGAATCGCGGCCCAGATTTCGGGGTCGGTCTGTTCGACCAGGATATTGCGTTGGTACATGGCAGTCCTTTGAAGACGAGGTCCTTGTTCTTCAACCAAACAAGGGCTGCCCAGGCGAACGGCTGAACGCCTGTGTGACCAGGCGGTACGCTTCCCAGTGGTATTCCACGTCAGCGCGTGGCACCTTGATGGGTGCTGCGCCTATCGCCAGTCGCGTACCGCTCGAGTGTAGCTCAGCAGGCCGCACCCGCGCTGCCGAAACTCCTTCAGGAAACGGAAGACAGCAGGGCCACCTTGGCGGGTTCGCCGCCTTCCTCGCGCTTCGCGGGAGGGGCGACCACCGGGATCGGCTGCGGCCGCACGGTCGGCGGCGCGACTGTGGACGGCGCGCGGCCGTTGGCGACCTGCAGCAGGCGCTCGTGCTCCGCCATCACCTTGGCGGCGTAGCCGCCGTCGTCCTCGAGGTTGGCCGCTCCCACGTAGTAGCGCAGTCCGCCTTCGAGCGAGCCGGCGCGGGCGATGCATTCCTGCAGCACCTTGACGCCGACGCGCATGTTGGTGACCGGGTCGAAGGCGGTGAGCGTGCCGCCCGCACTTTCGTACTTGTCGCCGTGAACGCGGGTCATGACCTGCATCAGTCCCTGGGCACCGACCTGGCTCTGGGCGAAGGGGTTGAAGCTGGATTCGACGGCCATGATCGCGAGGATCAGGGTCGGATCGATCTTGGTGCGCTTGCCGATGCCGTAGGCCTCGGCCACCAGCACGCTCAGCGGCTCGGCGGCCACGCGGTACTTCTTGCTCAGCCAGTAGGCCACGGCCGCCTGCTGCTTGGGCAGATCGGCGGGGCTCGCAGCCGTGGTGCGCTCGATGGCCGTGGGCTCGAGGTCCGTGGCTTCGGGGGCGGGCTTGCGCGACTGCAGCCAGCCCATCAGTTCCTCTTCGCCGGTCTTGCGCAGGTCGGGCCGCGCCACCAGGGCGAGGGCCGCGAACACGATGGCCAGGCCGACCAGCGCGAACCCGTTGTGCGTGATTTCAAAAAAGCCGTCTGCCACGTCGGACAGGAAAGTCCGTAGCCCGCGGGCCGTGACATCAAACGCCTTATTCATCGCTCTTCCTTTCTGTGCGGCACCCGGTTCGCAACGCCATGGAAGGCGAGGGATGAAGGCAGCGGCGCTTGGATTGGTACGAATCAGGCTCCGCGCATGGAGTGAAGGGGTTGGTTGGGTGCGCGGTGACCTGATCAAGCCGGGGAACCCGGCAGCGGTTTCAGGTGGCCCCTCTGCGTCGGGCAGTCAGGGCAGCGCGGATTCTAGCGTGGCTAAATACCCGGTCAAGCATAAGCATTTGTTTTCTTATGCTAATAATTGTTTAAAAAGTTGACCGCCACAGAGGCGTTTCGGCTTAGGGGAAATCCCTTTGTAAAACACGTTTGCAATCGGAGGGAGCCACGCCTAATCTGAACGGGCCTGGATTTTCAGGCGTTCTTCCGAGGCCCGGGAAACCCGAGGTGCAAGTCCGAGGGTTCGGCGGTCGAGGAGCCACGGTGGCAATCTCTTGCTGCCAGCACGGTGGGAACCATCGACTTCCCGTCGCGCGAATCGATGGCATGGGTTTTGGGCCCGCCATCAAGCCCGGTGAGAAGACGCTCGTCGACTCTCCGGGCTTTCTTCATTCTGGAAACTCCGCGATGGACTGTCTGCGGTATTTCTCCCGCAGATGCGCGTGCGTCCTTTCTGCGTACGCAGCGCCGGCGCATGTTTGCGGCACACTCCAGCGATGGACGTAGCTTCGATCAAACAGAACAAATGGGTGCGGCGTGGGATCGTCGCTTTGCTTGCGCTCCTGGCCTTCTGGGTCATCGCATGGCTGGCAGTGCCGCCGATCGCCAAGAGCCAGCTCCAGAAGATCGCAAGCGAGAAACTCGGCAGGCAGGTCACCGTCGGCAAGATCGACTTCAAGCCCTGGACTCTCGAACTCACGCTGAACGACCTGCGCATCGCCACCGCCGACGGCAGCAAGCCGCAGGTGGCCGTCAACCGCATCTACGCCGACGCCGAGCTGCAGTCGATCTTCCGCCTCGCACCGGTGATCGACGCCGTCACCATCGACGGCCCGGCCATCCTGCTCACGCACCTGGCCGACGGCAAATACGACATCGACGACATCCTGGCCAAGCTCTCGGCCGGGCCGCCGCCCGACCCGAACGCCAAGCCCGCGCGCTTCGCCATCTACAACATCGCCATCAATGGCGGCTCGGTCGACTTCGACGACCAGACCGTCAAGCGCAAGCACGAGCTGCGCGACTTCGTGCTGAAGGTGCCTTTCCTGAGCAACCTCGATTCCAAGCGCGACGTCAACACCGAACCCAAGCTCGCGTTCGCGCTCAACGGCAGCAAGTTCGACTCGGCCGCCTTCACCACGCCTTTCGCCGACAGCCGCAAGACCGACGCCCACGTGCAGTTCAAGGGGCTCGATCTGGTGCCTTACCTCGGCTACATCCCCGGCGGGCTGCCGGTGAAGCTGCAGGCGGGCAGCCTCGATGCGGATCTGAAGATCGCCTTCGAGCAGGCGGCCACCACCGGCCTGAAGATCACCGGCACCGTGGAGGCCCACGCCACCAAGGTGGCCGACGCGCGAGGCCGCGACCTGCTGGCCTTCGACTCGCTCAAGCTGGGGCTGGCCGATGTTCGGCCGCTGGAGTCGGCGTTCCACCTCAGCGAGGTCGCGCTGGCCAATCCGCAGCTGGCGGTGGCGCGCGACGCGGCCGGCAAGCTCAACCTGCTGGCCACCGACCCGGCCACCGGCGCGGCGGAAAAGGTCGCTGCGCCGCCCGCAGCGGCGGCGAGCGCACCGGCCGCGGCAGGCCAGCCGGCGCAGAAGCCGGCGCTCAAGGTGCAGGTCGACAAGGTCGCACTGAGTGGTGGCCGTATCGGCTGGCGCGACGAGACCGTCAATCCGGCCGCCGCCGTGGACCTCACCGGCCTCGGAATCGACGTGTCGGGCGTCACCTGGCCGATGGAGAAGCCCGCCGAGTTCAGCGGCAGCACCGCCATCGCAGGCGCTTCGCTCAAGTTCAAGGGCAGCGCCACCGACAAGGTGGCCGACGTGCAGACCGAGGTCGAGGCATTGCCGCTCTCGCTGGCGGCGCCCTACCTGGCTCAGAGCCTTGAACCCACGCTCGACGGCAAGCTCAGCGGCCAGATCGACATTGCATGGGCCCAGCCCGACCTGAAGTTCAAGGCGCGCCGCGTCGCCGCCGACGGCCTGGCGCTGACCCAGGGCAAGACCGCGCTGGCGAGCGTCGGTCGCTTCGAGCTCGTCGATGCCGAGGCCGACATGACGAAGCACACGCTGAACGTGGCTTCGTTCACCGCGACCAATCCCAAGATCCGCGTCGAGCGCGACAGCGAGAAGCGCTGGATGTTCGAACGCTGGCTCAAGACACCGGCCGGAGGCGGTGCCACGAAGGAAGCCGAGGCGAAGGTCGCCGCGCCCAAGCCCGCGGCCGCCGAGGCGCCCCAGCCCGGCGCCAACACCAAGCCGTGGGCGCTGACCATCGGCACGCTGGCGGTCGACAACGGCGCGCTCTCTTATTCAGACAAGGCCGGCGCCGCCCCGGTGACAGTGGAAGTCACGGCCTTCAAGCTGCACGCCCAGAAGCTGGCGCCCGAAACCAGCGCGACGTCGCCGCTGGAGGTGTCGGGCCGCATCGGCTCCGGGCGCTCCGATCCGGGCCGCTTCGACTACAAGGGCAACATCGTGCTCAAGCCGCTGGCGGCCGAGGGCAGGGTCGAGATCGCGTCGTTCCCGGCGCACGCCTTCAAGGCCTACTACGCCGATGCGCTCAACATCGACATCCGCCGTGCCTTCGCGAGCTATCGCGGCACGGTGCGCTACGCGACCTCGCCCGCAGGCATGAGCGTGAAGCTGGCCGGCGACACCGCGCTCGACGACTTCCGCGCCAACAGCGTCTCGCTGACCCAGTCGCCCGGCTTCGACCGCAACAACAACCAGCTGCTGAGCTGGAAGACGCTGAGCCTGCGCGGACTGCAGGTCAGCATGGCGCCCAATACGCCACCGAACGTGGACGTGCGCGAGACCACTCTGACCGACTTCTTCGCCCGCGTGATCGTCGACCCGACCGGCCGCCTGAATCTGCTGAGCCTGACGAAGAAGGGCGAAGCGGAAGCCGCTGCCGCAGCGGCGGCCGCTGGAGAGGCCAACACGCGCAAGGGCCCGGGTGGGACGACCACCACGACGACGGCCAAGGCATCGGCGCCGAAGGCTTCCGCCGGCAGGCCGATGTCGGCCGAGGAAATGGTCGGCGCAGGGCCGGAACCCGCGAAGCCGGCGGCGGCCGCGACCGCCGCCGCCCCGGCGGCCCCGGCCGATGCGGGGCTGGCGCCGGTCATCAACTTCGGCCCGATGAGCCTGGTCAACGGCAAGATCGATTTCACCGACCTGTTCGTCAAGCCCAATTACTCGGCCGACCTGAGCGAGCTGACCGGCAAGCTCAGTTCCTTCTCGTCCAACCCGCCCAAGGGCGAGAGCGGCCGGCCTGCGTTGGCCGACCTCGAGCTGCGCGGCAAGGCGCAGCAGACCGCCGCGCTGGAGATCACGGGCAAGCTCAACCCGCTGGCCAAGCCGCTCGAACTCGACATCACCGCCAAGATGCGCGACCTCGACCTGGCGCCGCTGTCGCCGTACTCGGTGCGCTATGCCGGCCACGGCATCGAGCGCGGCAAGATGAGCATGGACGTCAACTACAAGGTCGCGCCCGACGGCCAGCTCACCGCCACCAACAAGCTGGTGCTCAACCAGCTGCAGTTCGGCGACGAGGTGGCCGGCTCCACCAACAGCCTGCCGGTGAAGCTGGCTGTTGCGCTGCTGGCTGACCGCAACGGCGTGATCGACGTCGACCTGCCGCTCAGCGGATCGCTCAACGACCCGCAGTTCAGCATCGGCCCGCTGATCTGGAAGGCGGTGGTCAACCTGGTCGTCAAGGCGGTGACCGCGCCGTTCAGCCTGCTCACGGGCGGCCTGGGCGGCGGCAGCGGCGAATCGAGCGCCATCACTTTCGAGGCGGGCAGCTCCGAACTCAGCGCTTCCGCCAAGGAAAGCCTCGACAAGGTCGCCAAGGCGCTGACAGACCGGCCCACGCTGCAGATGACGGTGGTCGGCACTTCCAGCCTCGAGAAGGAACGCGACGCCTACCAGCGCCAGCGCGTGCGCCAGCTGGCCTATGCCGAGAAGCGCCGCGTCGCGGTGCGCGGCGGCCAGACCGGCACCGACGTGCCGCCCGTGACCGACGCCGAATATCCCGAGCTGCTGACTGCCGTGTACAAGCGTGCCGACATCACCAAGCCGCGCAACATCGTCGGCCTGGCCAAGGATCTGCCGCTGCAGGACATGGAAAAGCTGCTCTTCGCCAGCGTGCCCGTCGACGAGGAGTCGATGCGCCAGCTCGCGGTGGAGCGCGGTGCGGCGGTGCGCGACTACCTGCTGGCCAAGAACGTGCCGAGCGAACGGCTCTTCCTGGGCGCGGTGCGTACCAGTGCGAGCGGCAGCGACTGGAAGCCCGGCGCCGAGCTGAGCCTCACCATGAAGTGAGCCGGGGGAGGGTGCGGGGAGGGCGACGCGCGGTTGGTCGGCGCTTCGTCGCACTCGCCCGGACTTGCCCGCCCCTTGGTTTTTCGCTCGAGCTTGCTATATATGTAGTCCGTCAGCCCCCCGGCCCACGGTACCGCGCAGTGCCGCCGTTTCATGGCGGAATTCAGCGAGCGGCGCCAAGTGGGTCAAAATGTCGATCTGCGCCGGCCTTTGCCGGCGCCTTCGCTTTCTCCACCAAGACAACGATTTCGCGCAGTGACCTCTAATTCTTCCAAGCCACACGACATTCAGGCCCTCGACACGCTCACCGGCGGCGCCTTCACCGCGCCGACCTCCGGCGAGCGCGCTGCGCGCATCCGCGACTGGCTCGCGGGCAACCCCGCGCCCGAGCAGATGCAGGAAGTCTTCAAGGAGCTGAGCGGTCGTGACAAGGGCGCCGCACGCCTGCTGCGCGAGAAGCTCGACGAACTCAAGCGCGCCAAGGGCCAGGAGGCCATCGCCGCCGAATGGGCCCAGAAGGCGGAGGCGCTGGTCGCCCAGTCCAAGCTCAACATCGCCGATGCGCTCGCCTGGCAGCGGGATGCCGCCAAGGCCGGCGCGCCCCTGTCGCGCGAGCCGCTGGCGAGCCTGAAGCTCAAGCTGTCGGAGCGCGTCAAGGGCATCGAAGACCTGCAGCACCGCGCGCAGGTTCATCGCGAAGCCGCCGTGCTGCTGGCACAGCGCTTCGAGGTGCTGTCCACCAAGGGCTGGCAGGACGCCCAGGCCGCCGAGGAATCGCTGCGCGCCGACGTGGCGCATTGGCAGCAGCAGGCCGCCGAGATCGTGGCCGATGTCAACTGGAGCAGCCTCGACGCCAAGTTCGCGCCCCAGCTCGAAGCCTCCAAGTCGCAGCTGCTCGTGGTTTCCGACGCGTTCCACAGCGCTCTGGCGCAGGCCGTTGCCGCGGCTTCCGACGCTGCAGCGCCGCTGCCGCCGGTGCCCGTGTGGGCTGACGAGTTGCGCGCCGCGCGCGGTGAGGTCGTGGCGCCCAAGCCTGCGGCGCCGGCCCGTCCGGCCGCGCCCAAGGTCGATCCGGCCGTGCGTGCCGCCGCGCAGGAGGCCGTCCAGGCTGCGCTCGCCAAGCTCGAGCAGGAAACCGCCGAAGGCCATGGCAAGGCCAGCGCCGGCGCGGCTGCCGCGCTGCGCGCCGTGCTCAAGGAGCACGGCAAGCTGGTCGACGCTCCCCTCGAAGCCCGCGTGCATGCCGCGCTGGTCGCTGCGGGCGAACTCGAAGGCTGGCAGCGCTGGAGTGCCGACAAGGTGCGCGAAGACCTGGTCGCCAAGGCCGAAGGCCTGCTGAAGCGCCCCGAAGGCCAGGCGCTGGGCGGCCGCAAGATGCAGGAAACGCTGCGCTCGCTGCGCGACCAGTGGAAGCAGGCCGACCAGGGCGGGGTGCCGAACCACGCGTTGTGGAAGCGCTTCGACGAGGCCTGCAACGAAGCCCACAAGGTGGTCGAGGCCTGGCTCGAGAAGGTGCGCGCCGATGCGGCCGAGCACCGCGCACTGCGCGTTGCCCTGATCGAGGAGGTCAAGGCCTGGGCCGCCGAACACGCCGGGGCCACCGACCTGAAGGCGCACAACCGCGCGCTGCACCAGTTCGCCGACCGCTGGCGCGATGCCGGCCACGTGGGCGAGAAGGTGTTCGCGGAGCTGCAGCCGTTGTGGAACGAGGCTTTCGGCGCCGCCCGTGCCCCGTTCGAGAAGGCTCAGAAGGCCAGCATCGAACGCCGCCAGTCCATGATCGCCGAGGCGGCCGAGCTCGGCGCCCAGCCGGTGCTGCGCATCGATGCCGTCAAGGCGCTGCAGCAGCGCTGGCAGGCCGAAGCTCAGAGCGTGCCGCTGGATCGCCGCCAGGAACAGAAGCTCTGGGATGCCTTCCGCGCGCCCATCGACGAGGCCTTCAACCGCAAGACGGCCGAGCGCGAGAAGGCATCGGCCGCGATGAACGAGCACGACCGCCATGTGCTGGAGGCCTCCAAGGCGCTCGACGCGGCCAATGCCACCGGCGACGCGCAGAAGATCCGCTCGGCCATCGCGCGCCTCGAAGGCGCCCTGCGCGGCGAAGCGCCGCCGCCCGCGCCGAAGGCCGACGGCCCGGCGGTCGGTGCGACCGAGATCGTGGCGCCTGGGCAGGCAGCCGCAGAATTCGGTGAAAGCGCCGAACAAGCGCCGAGCCCGGCTGATGCGGAAGCGTCTCCCGGCACGTTCCACGAAGCAGGCGCGGCATCCGCTGCTGCCGAGGACCTGGTGGCGCCCGCCGACGGTGCCGACGCGTCGGCGCGCGCCGATGCTGCGGCGCACGACAGCGGTGAAGCCGCCGCAGCCGTCCAGGCCCCGGCTGCTGCGCCGAAGGCTCCACCCAAGCCCGTCGTTGCGATGCGCGGCGACGACCGCCCGAGCAGCAAGAAGGCCGAGGCGGCGCCTGCCGCGCGTGGCGGTGCCGGTGGCCGCTTCGGCGACCGCCGCGATGGCGGCCGTCCCGGTGCCGGTGGTCCGGGTCGTCCCGGCGGTGATCGCGGCGACCGTGGGGCTCCTCGTGGCGGCGATCGCGGCGCCCCGGGCGGCCGCTTCGGCGACCGTCCTCCGCGCGAAGACCGCGGCCCGCGCCTGGGCGACGCAGCCTTCAGGGCACAGCGCGAGGCACTCGAGCGCGCCGACATGGCACTGCGCAAGCTCGCTGCCCAGGCCCATGGCGAGGCCCTGACCCAGGTGCTGGGCGCCTGGGAGCAGCGCGATGCCAGCCGCCTGCCGAGCGTGCAGGAGCTGGGCCGGGCGGTCACGCCGGCTGTGCGCAGCGGCTGGTCGCAAGCCATCGGCTCCGCGCCCACGGCTGCCGCCAACGATGCCGCCGAAGCGCTGCTGCGCCTCGAGATGGCAGCGGAGGTGCCGACGCCAGCCGAACAGCTCGAGGCGCGCCGTGCGCTGCAGCTGAAGCTGCTGACGAAGCGCGGCGACCCGGCGCCGTCGCAGACCTGGGGCCAGGACGCCGGCAAGGTGCTCGCCGCTGCGCATGACGCCGCCAGCGCACGCCGCCTGCAGAACGCGCTGAAGGCTCTGCTGCGCAAGTAAGGCGCAGGTCGCTGCCTCCACGAAAAAGGCGCCCCGCGGGGCGCCTTTTCTTTTTCGTTTCAGGCCGGTCGAGACCCGGCCCGGCTCAGACCTTCTCTCCGATGGCCGGCGTCTGCACGGCGCCGGCCTGCTCGGCCAGGTAGCCGTCGCGGATCTTCCGGCGGACCAGCAGCCCGCCGATGCCCAGCAGCAGCGCGAGTGCGCCGACGATCAGCGTGCCCTTGTCGGTCGCGCTCGAGGCGGCCGCCTTGTCCTTCACCTCCATGATCTTCTGCACGTCGGCCAGCGACACCACGGGCTTGCCCTTGAGCTTCACTTCGTAGACCAGGTTGTTGTCCGAGGGATCGACCCTCACCTCGACGGCTTCGTCGATCAGCGGCTCGAGCTTGCTGCGGCCGACCGCGTAGTCGACGCGCCATTTCTCGGTGTTGCCATCGGCCAGTTTCGCGTCGAGCACGAAGTAGCGGCGCGTGCTGGTGCCGCCGCGACGGCGCTTGGTGGTCTCGGTGACCTCGCTGCCGCTGACGATCGTGCCGCTTTTCGCGACGAGATCCTCGACGGCCGTGCCGTGCGTATCGGAGCTCGCCTTGAACTGCGCATACGCAGCCCAGCCCAGGATGCCGATGCCGAACACCAGTGCGATCCATGCCTTGCCCGTGAGTTGATAGAGCCAGTCCCTCATGTTGTGTACCTTTTTGGACGAGTTGATAACCCGTCGATGTTAAGGGTTGAATCGCTATCAAATGGATAGCTGACAACTGAGTCTGGGTGTGGAATTAAGGCTGTTTAGGAAGAAAGAATTCGTCGAAGATCGCGAGCACTCCAGGGAAGTCCCGCGCGAAGTTCGGGCGGTTCACGAAGTAGGCCTCGCAAGCCACCGCGAAGAACTCGCTGATCGAGGTGGCGCCGTAGGCATCGAGCCACGGCGCCTCGGTGCCGAAGCGTTCGGCCTTGATGGTCTGCTCGCGGAAGTCCTCGTAGGCGGGCTGCAGCACGGCCAGCCAGGCCTCGCGGGCCGCGCGCGAGCTGCGCTGGCCGGCGAAGCCCGGCGGCAGCGGCGGACAGCCGTTGGCCTCGCCGTTGCGCATGTCGATCTTGTGGGCGAACTCGTGGATCACGACGTTGTAGCCGCGCTCGCTGGTGATGCTGCTGGCCAGCACGTCGTCCCAGCTCAGCATGACGGGGCCGCGGTCCATGGCCTCGCCGGCGACGACTTCGCCGTATTCGTGCACCACCTGCGCTTCGTCGACCACCTTGCGCCGCGCCACCACCTCGGAGCGATGCACGACGATGCCGACGAAATCGTCGTACCAGTTCAGCCCGCCCTTCAGGTGCAGCACCGGCAGCACCGCCTGGGCTGCGATGGCCAGCGCGACCTCGTTGGTGATGGTGAAGCCCTTGGCGCCGTGGAATTCCTTGTCGCGCAGGAACTCGGCCGTGAGCGTGCGCAGCCGCTGGCGGTCGGACTCGGACAGCGCCCCCAGGAAGGCGTAGCGCCGCAGCGTGGCCTGCCAGGCGGCTTCGGGGATCGGGGGCAGGGCGCGCAGGCGGCGCAGCCACTTGAACATCGTCGTCGGCGGCGCGGCTAGCGCAGGTCGACGCGCTGCGCGCCGGCGGGCGAGAGGCACAGCAGCTGCGCGCGCGGAGGATGCGCGGCGGCATCCCAGTCGCTCAGCACGATGCGGCGCAGGCCGTCGCCCAGGTCATGGTCGGCAGGCCGGTGGGTGTGGCCGTGCACCAGCGCGTGGGCATTCGCCTGCCGCAGCCAGTCGCGCGCGGCCGGCGTATCGACGTCGGCCCAGACCATCGACGGGTTGCGCTTGCGGTCTTCGCTCTGCACGCGCATGGAACGCGCGAGCGCGCGGCGCTCTTCGAGGGGGCGGGCGAGGAACGCGGCCTGCCATCCGGGCGTGCGAACCTGGGCGCGGAACTTCAGGTATTCCGTGTCTTCCAGGCAGAGGATGTCGCCGTGGCTCAGCAGCCAGCGCCGGCCGTGCAGCACCAGCACGGTCGGGTCGTCGAGCAGCGTGATGTTGCATTGCGCCGCGAAGGCGGGGCCGACGAGGAAGTCGCGGTTGCCGTGCATGAAGAAAACCGGCAGGCGCTGCGCGGTGCGGCGCAGAAGCTCGGCGCACTGGGCCTCGAAGGTCGCGGGCTCGCCGGGCTGCGCGGCGGAATCGTCGCCCACCCACACCTCGAAGAGGTCGCCGAGGATGAAGAGCGCGTCCGCCGGCGTGGTCTGCAGATAGCCCTGCCAGGCCTCGAAGGTGGCGGGCTCGCCGGCCTGCAGGTGCAGGTCGGAGATGAGGTCGACCGTGCGCCACCCGGGCGGCGCCACCAGCTCAGCGAAAGCCGGGTTCGCCGCCATGCTCATGCTGCCGGCGCCGTTGCCGCCGAGCTGGCCCGGTCGAGGATCATTCCGCGGTGACGACGGCCTTCTCGATCACGACGTCCTCGAGCGGCACGTCGTCATGGAAGCCCTTGCGGCCGGTCTTCACGCCCTTGATCTTGTCGACCACATCGGTGCCGTTGATGACCTTGCCGAACACGGCGTAGCCCCAGCCCTGGGCCGTGGGAGCGGTGTGGTTCAGGAAACCGTTGTCGGCCACGTTGATGAAGAACTGGGCGGTGGCCGAGTGGGGCGCGCTGGTGCGGGCCATGGCCACGGTGTAGTTGTCGTTCTTCAGGCCGTTGTTGGCTTCGTTCTGGATCTCGGCGTCGGTGGGCTTCTGCTTCATGCCGGGCTCGAAACCGCCGCCTTGCACCATGAAGCCGGGGATGACGCGGTGGAACACCGTGTTGTCGTAGTGGCCCTTCTTCACGTAGGAGACGAAGTTCTCGACCGACTTCGGCGCCTTGGCGGCGTCGAGTTCGAGCGTGATCACGCCGAGGTTCTTGATGTGCAGTTCGACTTGGGGGTTGCTCATGTTGGGCTCCTGCTTGGGAAGGGAAAAACCGATTCGAAAACCGATGCGATGCGATTACTTCGCCACGACGGTGGCGGACTTGATGGTGACGGCTTCGAGCGGCACGTTCTGCATGCCGCCCTTGTTGCCGGTGGCCACGGCGCGGATCTTGTCGACCACGTCGGTGCCGGAGACGACCTTGCCGAAGACGGTGTAGCCGTAGCCATCGGGGTTGGGCGCGTTGAGCGAGTCGTTGTTCTTCACGTTGATGAAGAACTGCGAGGTCGCCGAGTTGGGGTTGCCGGTGCGCGCCATGGCGATCGTGTACTTGTCGTTCTTCAGGCCGTTGCTCGCCTCGAGCGGAATGGGCGCGCGCGTGGGCTTTTGCTGCAGGTCGGCCGTGAAGCCGCCGCCCTGGATCATGAAGCCGTCGATCACGCGGTGGAACACAGTGCCGTCGTAGTGCTTGTCCTTGACGTACTGCAGGAAGTTCTCGACCGTCTTGGGCGCCTTGGCTTCGTCGAGTTCGACCACGATGTCGCCGGCCGTGGTGGCGAGCTTGACGCGCGGCGTGGCCGATTGCGCATGGCCGCTGGCGGCGAACGCGAATGCGGCGGCCAGGGCGAGGGCGCCGCGGCGGCTGAAGCGAGAGAGTGAATGGATCGTCAAGTGAGGCTCCGTATGCGGATGGAGGAACGGTCCCGCGCCGTGCAGACCATGGCGGTGCCGCGGCGGCGACGGATTGGATGACCTGGTTACTTGCTCGTGCGGCCGACAGGCTTGCGGATCACCGCCGGCGCGGGGGGCAGGGCGGCCGCCTCGGCTTCGGTCTTGGGGGTGAAGATCTGGCGGATCAGCGCGAGCTTGGGCGCGACGCTGGCGTTGGTGCTCGCGAACTGCTGCGCACGCACGTATTCCTGCGCAGCCAGGCGGGCATACACGTCGCCGAGGTTCTCGTGCGCCGTGGCGTAGTTCGGGTTGAGCTTGAGGGCCTGTTCCAGCGCGGCGCGCGCCTGGTCGAACTTGCTCTGTGACGCATAGAGCGCCGCGAGGTTGTTGTAGGGCTCGGAAAGCTCGGGGAAGTCCTGCGTGAGCTGGGTGAAGGCGGCAATGGCCTCGGCCTGCTTGTTCTGCTCGGTGAGGATCACGCCGCGAAGGAAGCGCATCTGCGGATCGCGGGGCTTGCCGGCGATGTAGGTGTCGGCCTTGGCGAGCGCCTCGTTGGACTTGCCCTGGCGCAGCAGCGCGTTCACGTCGTCGTATTCGTTCGCGTGCGCGGCGGAGCCCCAGAGGCTGAACAGCAGTGCGAAGGCAATGGAGAGTCTGGAGAAGGCGGCGTGCTTCATGAAGCCTCGGCGGAATTGGGGGGAGATGCGGGGGGCGAGCTCGGGGTGCGGGCTTGGGGAACACCCGGGCGCTACCCGACGGCGGCCGTTTATACTTGAGCGGATTGTAACCGAGGGGCTATCTCGACCCCCTCGCGAACACAGTCCCAGCCACCCCTGAAAAACACCGTCTTTCGCCCGTGCCGCACGTGCGCGAAACGACGTTTTCCGAATCTCATGAGTCTGCGCATCTACAACACGCTGTCGCGTGAATTGGAGGAATTCTCCCCATTGCAACCGGGAAAGGTGCGCATGTACGTTTGCGGCATGACGGTCTACGACTTCTGCCACATCGGCCACGCCCGGATGATGATGGCGTTCGACGTGGTGCAGCGCTGGCTGCGCGCGAGCGACTACGAGGTGACCTATGTGCGCAACATCACCGACATCGACGACAAGATCATCGCCCGCTCGGTGCAGCGCGGCATCACCATCCGCCAGCTGACCGACGAGGTGATCGCGGCGATGCACGAGGACATCGGCGCGCTCGGCATCGAGCCGCCCACCATCGAGCCGCGCGCCACCGAATACGTGCCGCAGATGCTCGGCATCATCGAGAAGCTCGAGCAGAAGGGCCTGGCCTACCGCTCCGAGAACGGCGACGTGAACTACGCGGTGCGCAAGTTCCCGGGCTACGGCAAGCTCTCTGGCAAGTCGCTCGACGAGCTGCACGCGGGTGAACGCGTCGCGGTGCTCGACGGCAAGCAGGACCCGCTCGACTTCGTGCTCTGGAAGGCCGCCAAGCCGACCGAACCCGCCGATGCCAAATGGGAAAGCGCCTACGGCACGGGCCGTCCGGGCTGGCACATCGAGTGCTCGGCCATGAGCTGCGCCACCCTCGGCGAGACCTTCGACATCCACGGCGGCGGCGCCGACCTGCAGTTCCCGCACCACGAGAACGAGATCGCGCAGAGCGAGGGTGCCAACGGCAAGCCGCTGTCGCGCTTCTGGGTGCACAACGGCTTCGTGCGCGTGGACAACGAGAAGATGTCCAAGAGCCTGGGCAACTTCTTCACCATCCGCGAGGTGCTGCAGAAGTACGACGCCGAGACCCTGCGCTTCTTCCTGGTGCGCACGCATTACCGCAGCGCGCTCAACTACAGCGACGCACATCTCGACGACGCGCGCAATTCGCTGAAGCGCCTGTACACCGCGCTCGACCTGGTCGTGCCGGCCGACGTCGAGATCGACTGGACCCAGCCCCATGCCGCGCGCTTCAAGGCCGCCATGGATGAGGACTTCGGCACGCCGGAAGCCATTGCCGTGCTGTTCGAGCTGGCCGGCGAGGTCAACCGCACCAAGTCCGCCGAAACCGCCGGGCTGCTGAAGGCGCTGGCCGCGTCGCTGGGCATCCTGCAGGGCGACCCGCGCGCCTTCCTGCAAGCCGGAAGCACGCTCGACGAAGCCACCATCCAGGCCAAGATCGATGCGCGCGCCGCAGCCAAGGCCGCCAAGAACTTCGCCGAAGCCGACCGCATCCGCCAGGAACTCCTCGAGCAGGGCATCGTGCTCAAGGATTCGCCCACGGGCACGACCTGGGCGGCTGCGCAGTGAACGGAACGACGAACCCCATGCCCGCCCCCAGGAAGCCCAGCGTCAAGATCTATACGCCGGACTATTGGGAAGAGGCGTGCAAGCACCTCTCGCGCAAGGACCGCGTGATGAAGCGGCTGATCCCGAAGTTCGGCGACGCCTGCCTGGAGTCGCGCGGCGACGCGTTCACCACGCTCGCGCGCAGCGTGGTCGGCCAGCAGATCTCGGTCAAGGCCGCGCAATCGGTGTGGGACAAGTTCGCCGCGCTGCCGCGCAAGCTGACGCCGGCCAACGTGCTCAAGCTCAAGGTCGACGACATGCGCGGCGCGGGGCTGTCGGCACGCAAGATCGAGTACCTCGTCGACCTGGCCCTGCATTTCGACTCGGGCCTGGTGCACGTCGATGCGTGGAAGGACATGGACGACGAGCAGATCATCGAGGAGCTCGTCGCGATCCGCGGCATCGGCCGCTGGACGGCCGAGATGTTCCTCATCTTCCACCTGATGCGCCCGAACGTGCTGCCCGTGGACGACCTGGGGCTGCTCAACGGCATCAGCGTCAACTACTTTTCGGGAGACCCCGTCAGCCGCAGCGATGCCCGCGACGTCGCAGTGGCGTGGGCGCCTTATTGCAGCGTGGCGACTTGGTATATTTGGCGATCGCTGGATCCCGCTCCAGTCGTGTATTAGCAACACCCCCAGGCTGCGCGCACTTCGTGTCGCTTCGCCAACCCCCTCTAGGGGGCAACACCTGCGGCCCGGCAAAGCCGGTTCCGCGGTGTTCCTGGAATGGATGGTGCGGTGGCTGAGCGGGCAGCAAACTGAAATAAACAGGAGAAGACGTTGGCGAAACGAACCTTCCTCGACTTCGAGCAGCCGATTGCCGAGCTCGAAACAAAGATCGAAGAATTGCGCTATGTGCAGACCGAATCCGCGGTCGACATCTCTGAAGAAATCGATCAGCTCGGCAAGAAGAGCCTTCAGCTCACCAAGGACATCTACAGCGACCTGACGCCCTGGCAGATCACCAAGATCGCGCGGCATCCGGAGCGCCCCTACACGCTGGACTACGTCAACGAGATCTTCACCGACTTCGTCGAACTGCACGGCGACCGGCATTTCTCGGACGACCTGTCGATCGTGGGCGGCCTCGCACGCTTCAACGGCGTGCCCTGCATGGTCATCGGCCACCAGAAGGGCCGCGACACGAAGGAGCGTACCGCGCGCAACTTCGGCATGAGCAAGCCCGAGGGCTACCGCAAGGCGCTGCGCCTGATGAAGACGGCCGAGAAGTTCAAGCTTCCGGTCTTCACCTTCGTGGACACCCCCGGCGCCTATCCCGGCATCGACGCCGAGGAGCGCGGCCAGTCGGAGGCCATCGGCCGCAACATCTTCGAGATGGCGCAGCTCGAGGTGCCGATCATCGTCACCATCATCGGCGAGGGCGGCTCAGGCGGCGCGCTGGCGATCTCGGTCGGCGACCAGCTGCTGATGCTGCAGTACTCGATCTATTCGGTGATCAGCCCCGAGGGCTGCGCTTCCATCCTCTGGAAGACCGGCGAGAAGGCTCAGGAAGCCGCCGACGCGCTGGGCATCACCGCCCACCGCCTGAAGGCGCTGGGTCTGGTCGACAAGATCGTCAACGAGCCCGTGGGCGGCGCGCACCGCGACCATCGCCAGATGGCCGCCTTCCTCAAGCGTGCCCTCAACGACGCCTTCCGCCAGGTCAGCGACCTGAAACCGAAGGAACTGCTGGAGCGCCGCTACGAGCGCCTGCAGAGCTACGGCCGCTTCAACGACACCAAGGCCGATACCGGCAGGTGATTCCCGCCCGGGCGCTGCCATGAACTCCGCTTTCGAACGCGCCATCGCCGCGTTCGAGCCGGCGCAATGGCCGCTGGCGGTGGGGTTCAGCGGGGGCGCCGATTCGACCGCCTTGCTGGCTGCCTGCGCGGCGCGCTGGCCAGGGCAGGTGGTCGCCTTCCATGTGCATCACGGGCTGCAGGCAGCGGCCGACGGCTTCGAGCGGCATTGCCGCTCGGTGTGCGAGCGCCTTGGCGTGCCGCTGGTCGTCCATCGCGTCGATGCCCGGCATGCGCCGGGCGAAAGCCCAGAGGACGCGGCCCGCCGGGCCCGCTATGCGGCGTTCGCCGAAATGGCGCATGCCGATGGGGCGAGGGCGGCGATCCGGTCCGTGGCGCTGGGGCACCATGCCGACGACCAGGTCGAGACGCTGCTGCTCGCCTTGTCGCGGGGGGCAGGGCTGCCGGGGCTGGCTGCCATGCCGGCGCTGGCCCAGCGCAGCGGGCTCGACATCTACCGGCCGCTGCTCGCGGTCCCGGGAGCGGAGATCCGCGAATGGCTGGCCGGCCGCGACCTGCCCTGGATCGAGGACCCGACCAACGACGATGCGCGCTACACCCGCAACAGGATCCGCTCCGTGCTCCTGCCCGCTCTAGAGCAGGCCTTTCCGCAGTTCCGAGCCACCTTCGCGCGCAGCGTGGGCCATGCCGCCCAAGCCCAGCAGCTGCTGGGCGAGCTGGCGGCGCAGGACCTGGAAAGCGTCGGCAGCCCGCCGCGCATCGCCGCGCTGCAGGCGCTGTCGCGCGCCCGGCAGGCCAACGTGCTGCGCCACTGGCTGATGCGCTCGCACGGATGTGCGCCTAGCGCGGCGCAGCTCGATCAGCTGCTCGACCAGGTTCGGGCCTGCACCACGCGCGGCCATCGCATCCACCTCAAGGTGGCCGCCGGTTTCGTCGAACGCAGGGGCGACTTGCTGCATTGGTACAATGCTGCGCCCTCGCCGAAGACTTCGCTCTGACCGCTTGCAGGGCGCCGCCTATCCAGCGGCCCTTTCCTTTTCTCTGATTTCACCCATGGCATTGATCGTTCACAAATACGGCGGTACGTCGATGGGCTCGACCGAGCGCATCAAGAATGTCGCCAAGCGCGTCGCCAAGTGGGCGCGCGCAGGCCACCAGATGATCGTGGTTCCGAGTGCCATGAGCGGCGAGACCAACCGCCTGCTCGGCCTGGCCAAGGAGCTGGCGCCCAGCAAACCCGGCGTGGCCCATAACCGCGAACTCGACATGCTGGCCTCCACCGGCGAGCAGGCTTCGTCGGCGCTGCTGGCCATCGCGCTGCAGGCCGAGGGCGTCGAGGCCGTGAGCTACGCGGGCTGGCAGGTTTCGGTGCGCACCGACAACTCCTACACCAAGGCACGCATCGAGAGCATCGACAACGAGCGCGTGATGGCCGACCTGAACGCCAACAAGGTGGTGGTCATCACCGGCTTCCAGGGCGTGGACGACGAGGGCAACATCACCACGCTGGGCCGCGGCGGCAGCGACACCTCTGCCGTGGCCATCGCGGCTGCGATGAAGGCGAACGAGTGCCTGATCTACACCGATGTCGACGGCGTCTACACGACCGACCCGCGCGTCGAGCCCGACGCACGCCGCCTGACGACCGTGAGCTTCGAAGAGATGCTCGAGATGGCGAGCCTGGGCTCCAAGGTTCTGCAGATCCGCTCGGTGGAATTCGCCGGCAAGTACAAGGTGCCGCTGCGTGTGCTTTCGAGCTTCACGCCGTGGGACATCGACATCAATGAAGAGGCCAAGTCCGGCACGCTGATCACTTTCGAGGAAGACGAAAACATGGAACAAGCCGTCGTATCCGGCATCGCATTCAACCGCGACGAAGCCAAGATCTCGGTGCTGGGCGTGCCCGACAAGCCGGGCATCGCGTATCACATCCTCGGTGCAGTGGCCGACGCCAACATCGAAGTCGACGTGATCATCCAGAACCTGAGCAAGGACGGAAAGACCGACTTCAGCTTCACCGTCCACCGCAACGAATACGCGCGCACCATCGACCTGCTGCAGTCGAAGGTGATGCCCTCGCTGGGCGCGACCGAAGTGGTCGGCGACACCAAGATCTGCAAGGTCAGCATCGTGGGCATCGGCATGCGCAGCCACGTCGGTGTGGCGAGCAAGATGTTCCGCGTTCTGGCCGAAGAGGGCATCAACATCCAGATGATCTCGACCAGCGAAATCAAGACCTCGGTCGTGATCGACGAAAAATATATGGAATTGGCAGTGCGCGCGCTGCACAAAGCCTTCGATCTTGATCAGCCGGGCGCCTAAGTAGTGGCATAATCTCAGCTTCTTTCAGGAACTGTGACCGAGTGGCCGAAGGTGCTCCCCTGCTAAGGGAGTATGGGGTGTAGAGCCTCATCGAGGGTTCGAATCCCTCCGGTTCCGCCAATCAAGCCCAGTAGCTTTCGAGCTGCTGGGCTTTTTTGTTTTTGTTGCTTCGGGCTCGCCTTCTTCTGGGAATGCATCGACCATGGCTTTCATCATGGTCAGTGCTTGGCCTTCGAACTCGTCGTTCGGGTCGAGCTTCTCGGCGAGGCCTTCGAGGATTGCTCTCGTGGGGTCGTGTCCTGCTATCCGCGCGATGCGTGCGCGGATTCCGATGGGGCATGGCCGCTTTCCTTTGCGCATCTCAGACAGGTTTGGTCCTGGGATGCCTAGCTCTGCTGCAAGCTTGTTTTGTGATCCGACAATCTCTATTGCTCGGTCCATGGAATAAATCAATGACACTGTTATCACCTTTGGTAGCAGTTTCTGGCACACTTCACTACCAGAGTTGGTAGTAGTGCTATCGGCTCTGGTAATTATCTAGGAGCCGCCATGTCCCTGACTCAAACGTCTTTCGCTGCCTTCGTGCGGCGGTTCGCCTGTCCTCCCCCACCTGCGTCGAAAGAGGCTAACGGCTCGGTTCTGAGCTTGGCGGCTCCTGCTGAGCCCGGGGTGGGGGTGGACACCTCTAGCGTTCCTCTTCGCGCCATAGCTCGTACTGGTCGGGTGCTTCTTCAGTTCCGTCTTTTCGATGCGGGGGCTGACGAGATTTCCATTGGCGAAGTGCCCAAGAAAGGGCTAGCAGGGCGGCGCCAAAGCCAACCGTTATTGCCAGCAGGATGCCGAGAAAAGGTAGTGCGGTCATCGCGTGAGGTTAGCTGACTCGCTAGCTCGTAGCCCTCGTGTGAGGGCTTCCGGCTAGCACGTCGCTAGTTCCCTGAACTCAAACCGGAGTACCTCAAATGTCCTTTTCTTCCATCGTTCAAGTCCTGCTCGTCGAGGAGCAGACCTCCAAGAAAGTCAACCCGGAAACCGGCGTCCCGAACAAATGGAAGGTCGCGCGTTGCGCTCTTCTCGATGACGCGGGCGAGGTCGTCACTGTCGGGCGTCTGCGTGTCCCGCGCGACATGAGCGAGACCATCGCAAAGGGTACCTTCCGTGCAACGTTTGCTCTCGGTGTCCCCGACTACGGCGACAGCAAGGGCGACATCATGGCCATGCTGACGGCTCTGACGCCCCACCAGCTGCGTGCACCGCTCATCGGTGCTGCTACCCCTGCTGCTAAGGCTTGATCGTGCCTGCGGCGCTGTATGGCCCCACGGTGGCACTGTGCTTCTGCATGGTGCTGCTCGTGTTCGGGGTTGCCTACTGTCGTAACCGCTGGGGGCTGTCGTGACTGATGTTCAGTTCGATCAGATTCACTCGGCGCTCTACGGCATCGGCGTGGTGATCATCTTTGCGCTCGGCTACCTCGCGGGGGATCGGCAATGACAAACCGCCTTCTCGCGTGGGCGCTGTTCCTCGCGTGCATCTGGGGTGCCTATACCTGGGCGCGGTCCTTCAAGAACCCGTTCTCGCAGGTGCCCACCGTCACCTCCGTCATGCCCGCCATGACGCACTGCAAAGAGGACTGCACACCATGAGCGGAATCATCGCGGCGATGTTCGCCACCTGGGCGCTCGGCTACGTTGCCGGCTGGAAGGTGCGCATGATCAGGACGGCTTTCTATGCGGCGTAGCGGCGTCTCTTGGCTGCCCGCATTTGAGGTCTTCCAATTTTTTAAATTGGTGAGGCAAGCAGGGCGGTGGGCAACTTTTTTCGAAGAAAAAATTGTCCACGGCATCGCGCGTCAGTCGGAGTGTGGGCAACTCACGCACCCCGCAGGGGCTGTCCACACGCTTGACGTGTGGGCAGGTGAGTTGTCCATACGGGGGAGACTGGCGCGGCCTCTGCGCACCCCTGCTCAACCCACAGCAGCGGAGCTTCCCAGAGGAAACCGAAGGTTTCTGGCGGGAAGCTCTGCCCTCGCTATCGAGCGCGGCCGTGCCTTCTTCCCGGTCTCCAGCCTCCAGCCATGAGCGTTGCGCGCAGTGCTCATGGCCGCACGGTTGGTGCGGTGTCAACCTCAATAGGAGAAGTGTGATGAACAAGCGTTTCCGTTTTGTCCAAAAGGCCGCTGCTGCCGTAGTTGCTGCTGGTGCCAGCGTTGCGGCGCTGGCTGCTGATCCGGCCACGGCGCAGGAGGGCTTCTCGCAAGCCTCTGCTGCGAGCAGTGGCTTCGGCCCGGGCATGTGGGGCCTCGCTGCGGCCACGGTCGGCATCTTGATCGGCGTGAAGTGGATCAAGCGCGGCCGCGGCGCTGCATAAGCCTCGGGCTTTTTCTGCTGCGCACCCTTCGGGGTGTGCAGTGGTAAACGTCTGGAGCCACCATGGAACGCCTTGCGCTTGCCTTTGTCATCTTGGGACTCATCGGCTGTGCGGCCGGTCGTGTTTCTCGTTTTCCCCCTGATTTCAACGAATCTGTCTCTGAGCGTGTGGGCCGCTGTGGTTCGCTGATCGGGGGGTGTGGTCGATGACTCGCCTTACGTCTTGGTGTTGGTTTCTCGCTTACATCCTTGCGGCCGTGTTCTGTGTGTTTTCGACGCCTGCCCATGCCCTGGTGCCGCAGTCGGTGCAGTACTGGAATAACTCGGACTATCCCTATCCGACACCCGAAGCGTTTTGTGCGTCTTTTGACGCGTATTGGACGGATTACCTCACGAGCCATACGGGGACGAAGGAGGTCTACGTCCACGACACGTGCACGCCTCCTACGACGACGCCCGGCAGTAACGGCGTTGTGGCTGGTGTTGACACGAGGTACAACAGTTCGAACGTTGTCGTGTACACCGGCCGTTTCAATGGGTCGTTCTCGTCGTCGATCATGTGTCCGGCGAACAGTACCTCGGTGTCTGGTGGCTGTCAGTGCAAGTCCGGGTTTGTTGAGAGCGGGAATCAGTGTGTGTCGCAGGCGAACGCATGCGCTGCGAAGACTGGTGTTGTCGGCATTTTGAGTTGGACTGAGGGGTACACCAGAACGCCTGACGAAGGTGATAGGCAGGCCGTTGGGCCGATCATGTCACCGCCTGCAAGCGGTGAGGTGTGCGACGGTGGGTGTGCCGTGTCGTTACAGACTAGCGGCCCTGGTGTTCAGCCATACGTGAGTCAGTATCCGACGGCCAGTGGCTTGTATCGCCGTTCCGTGGACTATCCGAGCTTGGGGCTCGGTAGAGCCTGCACGATGGGGGCAGCTGATGCGGGAGCGAAGAAGGATGCGCCGCCGCCTGATTGTCCGGGGTCCGTTGGTGACATTGGCAACGGTAAGCCTGTCTGTGTTGGAACCGCCGCGAAGCCGATTACGCCAACCCCCTTGGGTGCGGCCCCTGGGGCTACGCCTATAGCTGGCAATCCGCCTGCTGGTGGCAAGCCGCCGACCGGTGAGGGTTCGGGTTCTGGCAGTGCAGGGCGTACGCCTACGACAGGCAACGGTACAGCGTCTGGTGGACCTTCAGCCGCTGCTGTTGGCGGCAAGGGCGGCGGTGCCGGTGGTACTGCTGCTGGTGTTGGTGCTGGGGGCTCTGGGACCGGGGATGAGCCGCATAAGCCTTGTGGTGGTCCTGGCGAACCCACCTGCAATGTGAAGGTCGATGAGTCGGGTACGCCTACGTCTACGTCTTTTGATACGGCCAATGCCAAGATGGATGAGACAAAGACCAAAAGTGATGAGCAGCTCGCGAAGGCGTCCGGCACTGCCGATAAGGGCTTCTTGGAGCCTGCCCGGTCGTTGTTTTGGGCTCCGCCGATTGCTGCTTGTGAGCCGCTGGCATTGCCTGCGCGGATGCAGGGCTTGACCGTCGATGCCTGCGGTGTTGTCGATGGTGGTCGTGCCATCATGGGCTTCCTGTGGGCCGCTGGCGGCTTGTTTCTGTGTCTCGGCATGATTAAGAGGAGCATCTGATGCCATTGCTTGCTGCGTTCATCGGCTCATTGGCCAGTGGTCTGGCCACACTCCTGGCCACGCAGATGGCCTACACCACGGCGCTGAAGATTGCGGCTTATGCGACGTGGATCACTGTCGCCACTGTCTTCTTTGCCTCCGTCTTTGTGTGCTGCTCTTCGCTGTACTCCATGATGGCCTCTTACGTTGGCTCCGGTGGCGGGACTGGCAATTGGATTCGGATGTTTTGGGTAGGCATGGGCATGTTTATTCCTGGCAATGCGAGTGCAGTCATCGCTTGCGTGGCATCGGTCTGGATCGGCACTTCGATCTGGAAGATTCAACGCGTCGGCATCGAGAGTTTTTCTAAGTGACCGCGTCGTTTGTGTGTGAGTTGCTTGCCTTCGTGTCGGTGGTTGTGGGCGCCGTGGTGGACTTTCGCTTGGACCTGCGCGAGTTCGCTGAGCATGGCTACGTGAGGCGCCGTGGTGGTGCGCAGTTTCTTTCTGGCATGTGCGCTGCGCTGGTATTTCTTCTCGTCGGCTCTGTGCTTTCGTAGCTTTGCGCCGGCTCTTGGGGGAGCTTGATGACTGACTACGCCTTGACCGGCAAGAAGGGGACCGGCAAAAGCAAGAATGCCGTGCGTCTCATCCGCGATCGCTATTTGATCAACAAACGGCGAGTCGCAACGAACCTCGATATCGATCTGTTGAAGATGTTCGGTCCGCACTCGAAGTGCACCTACGTCCGGGTGCCTGACAAGCCCTCAGCGTTCGATCTGTTGGCCGCTGGTCATGGCAATCCGGACACCTACGATGAGGATGAGAACGGCGGGATGTTTCTCGATGAGTTAGGCACGTGGCTTAACACCCGCACTTATGCTGACAAGGGGAGGGCGGACGTTCTCGATTACTTCGCCCACGGCCGGAAGCATGGCTGGGACAACTGGTACATCATGCAGAACGTCGCGCAGATCGATAAGCAGGTGCGCGAGTCCTTTATCGAGCAGACCGTGCGACACACGCGATTCGACAAGGTGCGCATCCCCTTCATTGGTGGCCTTCTTGGGGCGCTGTTTGGGCCGAAGGCTGGCTTCTTCCCTCGCTTCCATATGGCTGTCTATCGCATGGGCACGAACCCGCAGGATCTCGTGGCCAACCGTGCGACGTTCATCGGCAAGGATCTGGAGAAGTGCTATGACACGCGACAGGTCTTTTTGATCGACTATCCCCACGGCACGCATTCCGTGCTGTCCCCCTGGCACACGCACGGGCGATTTCTTCCCGCTGCAGAGAAGACGAAGCTTCAGCGGTTGGCCGAGTGGATGAGGGCCTTTGTACGTGTTCAGCCTGTGCCTGCGCCCGCTCGCGCGATCGCGCGGACCCGGCCGGATGACGGCTGGTCTCGGGTTGCATATCTATGCCGCTCCCTCCCTCCTAATCAAGCTCTCTGGGTGATGGCGAGGTATGCGCGGGCAAGCGGCGTGCGGTAGGCCTGCGTTAGCGGGCCGGACGCGCGGCGCGCAGCGCCGCGCTAGATTTATCCCATAAACACATTGGTACATCGGCGAATTTGAAGCCGCAAAAAGTGAGGCCCGCGACTGTCGGCAAACAGTCCGGGCCTCGTGACCACCACTAGGAGTAGTAGCGATGGCGATCATGATTCTCGACCACTTCGGGAAGTCGGTAAAGACTGTGGACTTTCTCTCCGGCCGCGCGCAGGGCGTGAAGGCCTTTCAGGTGCAGCGCACGGGTGCATTCAAGGTCAAGGGCCACGATCTGGGGAACGGCCATCTAGAGGTGTCGTTTCGTCGTGGTGATGTGGCGAAGGAGCTCGACTGGGATCGCGTCATGATCCTTGACCATCTCGAGCTCATGGATCGGTGGCGCGAGGAGTGCGAGGAGGAGCGTAGGCAACGTGCCCTCAAGGTGGCCGCAAATCGTGCCAAGAAGCGCGTTAGGCAGCTATGCAAGGCCATGGGTGCGGACACCCTCTTAACGCTTACGTACAAGGCCAATGAGACCGATCTGCAGCGTTGCAAGGCTGACTTGAAGGCGTTTAATCGCAAGATGCTCGGCGAGTTTCCTGAGTTCTGCTTCATTGCGGCGTTCGAGCATCAGGAGCGTGGTGCGTTGCACATTCACATGGCCACACGTCGCATTCCGCGCGAGATAAAGCGTGTCAGCGCTGAGGGTCACCCTTACACCGTGAACAGCTACAACGTGATCCGTGCTCTGTGGCGTTCGGTCACCAAGGAACGTCGGGGCAATATCGACGTGCAGCGCACCAAGCGCAATTCGACGCGCTCGCCGGCGCGTATCGCTACCTACATCGCGGGTTACATCATCAAAGAGTTCGCAGAGGGCGAGAAGTGGACCAACCGGTGGACGAAGTATGGCAAGTGCGATGTTCCTCCTCCCGTCGACCTGGGGACCGTTGATACCGCTCTCGAAGGCCTCAAGGCTGCAATGGCTTGCCTTAACTCGAAGCATGCCCTTGTAGACCTCGTGTTTTCGAAGTGGGGTGATTGGGGCTATGTGTCGGCTGAATCGCCGTCTAAGGCTGCACGGGGGAGGCGCGTGTCAGCGTGTTGAGCGGCATCGTGTGGGGGCCAAATGCATCACGTCTTTGGGCGTCTTACATTTGGAGGATTTGATGCTCGTAGGTTATGCGCGTGTATCGACACGCGAACAAGAAACACATCTCCAGTTTGATGCGCTCAACAAGGCTGGATGCGATGTGATTTTTCACGAGAAAGCTAGTGGAGCGTCGCAAAGGGGGAGGCCCGAGCTGGCACGTTGCCTTTCGTCGTTGAGGAGGGGCGACGTGTTGGTCGTCTACAAGATTGATCGCATTGCACGAAGCCTCTTCGATCTGCTTGATATCTTGCGTCGGTTGGAACGTGTCGGGGCAACGATAAAGAGTGTCACAGAGCCGCTTGATACGACGAACAGCATGGGCGTGTTCGTGGTGCAGATACTGGGTGCTGTTGCTCAGCTTGAGCGGTCGATGATTCGGGAGCGATCCATGGCCGGCCAGTTGGCGGCGCGGGAGCGAGGTAGGGAGCCTGGGCGAGGTCGGAACCTGGAACCCGATGTGGAAGCTAAGGTGGTGTCTCTGTATCGAGCTGGCGGGGTGACGTATCGTGAGCTTGCTCAGTCACACGGAGTATCGCTGTCTGTCGTTAAGCGTGCCGTCTACCGTGTAACGAAGGGCGCGGACTACTGGAAGAAGCGTAACGACTAGGGTCGAAACCATCCGGTTCCGCCAAGATGCAACCCCTGTAGCAACCCAGCTACAGGGGTTTTTTCTTTCCAGGTCCGGACTCTGTCCAAGGCGCCTCAGGTGCCATGCAATTCCGGGAACGCCGCCATTACCGTCCGGCACCGCTCGCAGAGCATCGCTTGCTCGGCGTCGTCGCCCATCACGGTGGCGTCGTGCCGCCAGCACCTGCGGCAGCGAAGGAACGAGGTCGGCCTGACGCGGACTTCGACCTTGTCGCCCACCTTCAGCACCACGTCGGCGACCATGAAGATCGAGGCCAGTTCCGAACCCAGCAGCGCGAGCGACTCGAGGATCTCCACGGGCGCCTCGATCACCAGATTCGCCTCGCTGGAACGGCCGATGCTTCCCGACGAGCGCAGGTCTTCGATCGCCTTCATCACGCTCGGGCGCAGCTGCCTCGCACGGCGCCAGAAGTCGCGGACGTCCGGGTCTTCCATGCCGGGCGGCAGGGCTTCGTCCCAGGTGTGAAGGAACACGCTGTCGCCTTTCTCCTCTTCTGCATCGAACAGCACCGTCCATGCCTCCTCGGCGGTGAAGCTGAGGATGGGCGCCGAAAGCAGCAGCAGGTTCTTCAGGATCGCATGCAGCGCGGTCTGTGCGGACCGCCTTTCGTGGCTGTCCCGCGCGCTCGCGTATAGCCGGTCCTTCAGCACGTCGAGATAGAAGCCGCCGAGTTCGTCGGCGCAATAGCCATGGATGAGCCGCGTCACCGCGACGAAGTCGTAGTCCCTGTAGCTCCTGCGGCACTGCTCGCCGAGTTCGCGGCAGCGGGCCATGGCGTAGCGGTCGACGCTCGCGAGGTCGTGCTCGGACACTGCATCGGCTTGCGCGTCGAAGTCCGACACGTTCAGCAGCAGGAAGCGGATCGTGTTGCGGATTCGCCGGTACATCTCGACGACGCGGTCCAGGATCTCCTCGGAGACGGAGATGTCCGTCGAGTAGTCGGTGCTCGCGATCCACAGCCGGATGATCTCCGCGCCCCGCGTGCTCGCCACCTCCTGCGGGCTGACGGTGTTGCCCAGCGACTTGCTCATCTTCTTGCCGTTCCCGTCGACGGCGAAGCCGTGCGTGAGCACGGCCTTGAAGGGCGCGCGGCCGTCCGCCGCGCAGCCCGTCATGAGCGAGGAGCCGAACCAGCCCCTGTGCTGGTCGGAGCCCTCCAGGTACAGGTCGGCCGGGTGGCCGTGCGCGTCAAGGCGGCGCGGGTCCCTGTAGACGGTTGCGTGGATGGAGCCGGAGTCGAACCACACGTCGAGGGTATCGGACAGCTTTTCGAACTCCGACTCATCCACCCCCAGGTCCGCGGGACTCAGTCGAGTCCAGGCGGAAATTCCTTCGCGCTCCACGCGCTGTGCCACTTCCTCGACGAGGCGCGAGGTCTCGGGGTGCAGCGAGTTGTCGCTGCGCCTGACGAAGAAGGCGAGGGGTACGCCCCATGCGCGCTGGCGCGAGATGCACCAGTCGGGGCGGCCGTCGATCATCGCTTCCATGCGCGAGCGGCCGGATGCCGGATAGAACGGCACGTCCCTGATCGCCTCGCGCGCGGTCTCGCGCAGCGTGCGCTCCTCGCCGTTCGCGGGATGGTCCATGGCGATGAACCATTGCGTCGTCGAGCGGAAGAGGATCGGCGTCTTGTGCCGCCAGCAATGGGGATACGAATGCTCGATACGCTCCTGCCGCAGCAGCGAGCCGTCGGCCTTCAGCATTTCGAGGATGGCCATGCTGCCTTCCTCCAGCGACATGCCGCCGATCACCGGCAGGCCAGGCACGAAGCGCCCGGCACCGTCGATCACGTTGTCGCCGGTGATGCCCAGCCCGCGGCACAGCTCGAAGTCTTCCGCGCCGTGCGCCGGCGCCAGGTGCACGAGGCCGGTGCCGGTGTCCAGCGAGACGAAGTCGGCCGCCACCATGGGCACTGCGTTGTCGTGCAGCGGATGCTTCAGCATCGCGCCCACGAGGTCGATGCCGGGTGCGACCGCGCGGAGTTCGTGCGCGATGGCGAAGCCGCCCAGCAGCTTCGCCGCGCTATCCGAGGCCAGCACCAGCAGGCCCTCGGGCGTGTCGTACAGGCCGTAGCTCGCCTCCGGGTCCAGGCCGACGGCGGCGTTGCCGGGCAGCGTCCAGGGCGTCGTGGTCCAGATCACGACACGCGCCGGCTTGCCGGCAACGGGAGCGCACTTGAAGCGCGACGCCAGGTCGGCCGCGTCGATAGCCTGCATGCCGACGTACGCCGTCGTCGAGCGCTTGTGCGCGTATTCGAGCTCCGCCTCCGCCAGCGCCGACTGGCAGTCGACGCACCAGTTCACCGGCTTCTGGCCGCGAAACAGCAGGCCGCGCTGCCGGATGCGATCGAGAAAGCGGATCTCGTTGGCTTCGGTCTCGAAGTCCATGGTGCGAAAGGCGTTGTCCCAGTCGCCGAGCAGGCCCAGGCGCAGGAAATCCTTCTTCTGGCTCTGCGTCTGCGAGAAGGCGTATTCGCGGCATAGCGCCTGGACCTGCTCGGTCGGCAGGCCCCGGCCGTTCATCTGCTCGATGCGGTGTTCGATGGGCATGCCGTGGCAGTCCCAGCCAGGAATCCACTGCGAGTCGAAGCCGTCGAAGAAGCGGCTCTTGAAGACCATGTCCTTGAGCACCTTGTTCACCGCGTGCCCGATGTGGATGTCGCCGTTCGCGTACGGCGGGCCGTCGTGAAGGACGAAGGGTGGGCGGCCGGCAGCCGCCTCGCGCATACGCTCGTAGATGCGCTGCCGCGCCCAGCGCTCTACCAGTGCGGGTTCGCGCCTGGGCAGGTCTCCCTTCATCGGGAACGGAGTGGTCAGCAGGTTCAGTGTGTTCTTCAGGTCTGACATGTGGTGGCTTCGTCGATTTCTTTTCTTCTCGTCGATGGGGTGAGCGGCCGCGTGGGGCTCAGTCCTTGTTGCGCAGGGCCGAGCCGGCGGCCAGCAGCGCGACAAGGCTGGCTGCCGCGGCGAACACCACGTACCAGGCGGGAGCGAGCGGATTCCCGGTCCGCGCGATCAGCGCCGTTGCAATGAAGGGCGCGAAGCCTCCGAAGATCGTGACAGCGAAGTTGTAGGCAATGGAAAGGCCTGTGGAGCGCACCTGCGGCGGATAGAGCTCCGCCATGGCGGCGGGCGCGGGCCCGGTGAAGCCGGCGATCAGCACCGCGAACACGAGCAGCACGATGGTCAGCGTCGACGGGTTGGGCACGGCCGTGAGAAGCCAGAGCGCCGGATAAGCCAGCACCAGGATCGCCGTGGCGAAGCCGATCAGCAGGGGCCTGCGCCCGATCCGGTCCGACAGCGCGCCGAAGAAGGGCGCCAGCACCACCAGCACCATCAGCCCCGCGCCATTGGCCCACAGCGACACGCTCTGCGGCAGCTTCAGCGTGCGCACCGCGTACGTCGGCATGTAGACGAGAAAGAAATACGTGCACACCGTCCATACGATGGTCACGCCGAAGCCCGCGATGATTTCCCGGCGGTAGGAGCCCAGTGCCTGCTTCAGCGGCGAGGTCTGCCTGTTGGCAGCCCTCACCTGTTCGAAGCTTTCTGATTCGTGCGTGCGGGTGCGGATGTACCAGCCCACCGGTCCGATGACCAGGCCGAAGAGAAACGGCACGCGCCATCCCCACGCCTCGAGCTGCTCCGGCGTCAGCACGTCCGTGAGCGTCGCGCCGAAGACAGAGCCCAGCAGCAGCGCGCCGGCCTGGCTCGCCTGCTGCCAGCTCGCGAAGTAGCCCCTGCGGCCCTTGGGCGCGTGCTCGACGAGAAATGCGGTCGCGCCGCCCACTTCGCCGCCGGCGGAGAAGCCCTGGATGAGCCGCGCCAGCACGATCCAGGCAGGCGCCCACAGGCCCACGTCGGCATACGTCGGCGCGAAGCCGATCATGGCCGTGCCCAGTGCCATCAGCAGGATGGTCGTGGACAGCGCGACCTTGCGCCCGCGCGAGTCCCCCAGCGCACCCAGCACCACCGCGCCGACGGGCCGCATCACGAAGCCCACGCCGAAGGTCGCCACCGTCAGCAGCAGCGACGAAGTCTCGTCGCCCGTCGGGAAGAAGAGCCGGGAGATGGTGAGTGCGAAGAAGCCGTAGACCGCGAAGTCGAACCACTCCAGCGTGTTGCCGATGACGGCGGCGAGGATCGTCCGGCGCGTGGCGTCGCGCGTCCCTGCGCCCTGTGCAGGGAGGCCGTGAGCGGAGGAGAGAGATGAAGAAGAGGAAGAAGAGGAAGAAGAGGGAGAGGAGGAGAGGGGAGCGAGGCTGCTCGTGGCGTCCGCCAGCGCGGCTGCGTCGAGGTTTTTCATGCTGTCTTGAGGGTTGGAGTGGTGGAACGGTCGGTGGCCCCGGAAAGAGCCCATGCGCCGGCCGACTGCATGAAGCGGTCGGCGGCCTGCAGTTGGCTTGCGGCGATCCATTCGTCGGGCTGGTGCGCCTGGGCGATGGAGCCGGGGCCGCATACCACCGTCGAGATGCCGACCTGCTGGAAGAACCCCGCCTCGGTGCCGAAGGGCAGTTCCGCCTCGGGCCAGAGCGCGCCCAGTTCGCGCGCCACCGAGACGGCCGCGTCGTTGTCGCGCGCCGAAAGCGCCGGCACGCCCGCGACCTGCCCGGCCTCGACGGTGACGCCTTCGGGAAGCTCGGCCAGCGCCTCGCGCACCGTGTCGCGCACCAGCTGGGCCGTGGCTTCGTCCTGCGGACGGAATTCCCACAGCACTTCGCAGCTGCCCGGCACGATGTTGATCGCGGTGCCTCCGTTGATCTGGCCGATGTTGATGGTGGCCTCGCCGCCTTTCCCGGCCAGGTTGCGCCGCAGCCCGGCCAGACGGGTGACGAGATAGGCCGCCGGCTCGATCGCGCTGGCGCCCAGCGAGGGATCGCTCGAATGGGCGGGCAGCCCCGTGAAAAGCGCGCGGTGTCCGAAGAAGCCGCGATGCCGCACCCCCACGCGCATCTCGGTCGGCTCGCCGACGATGGCCAGCGCGGGTGCCTCGATCTGCGTCTTCAGGCACTCCACGAGCTGCGGAACGCCCAGGCAGCCGATCTCCTCGTCATAGGAGAAGGCTAGGTGGATCGGGCGGCGCAACGGCTGTCGCCGCCACGCGGGCACCGCCGACAGGCAGGCCGCGATGAAGCCCTTCATGTCCGCCGCGCCGCGCCCGTGGAGCCGGCCGTTGCGCTCGACCAGCGCGAAGGGGCTGGCGCTCCAGTTCTGGTCGGTCACGGGGACGGCGTCGCTGTGCCCCGAGAGCACCATGCCGCCCGCAGCGTCGGGCCCGATGCTCGCGAGCAGGTTGGCCTTGCGCCTGTCCTCGCTGTGCACCAGGTGCACCTTGACGCCGTGCCCCGAGAGGTAGTTGCCGATCCAGTGGATCAGGTCGAGGTTGGAGCGGTGCGACGTCGTGTCGAACGCCACCAGGGCCCGCAGGATGTCGATGGTGGTCATGCGATGCGCTCGGCAAGGGGCCGCTCGTTGGTGTTGTTGTTCGCGGCGGCGCCGCCCGGCCTGCCGGTGCTGCCCAATCGCTCCTGCACGAGCCGCATCGCGGCCGACTGGGTCGGCGTGCCGTCGCGGTCGGCGAGCTCGAAGATGCGGCGCAGCGTGGCGCCGATGCCTTTCACCTGCGCATCCACCTTCGCGGCATTGAAGCCTTCATGCTCCGACGCCACGCGGATCAGCCCGCCCGCGTTGATGACGAAATCGGGTGCGTAGAGGATCTCCCGCTCGCGCAGCTGCCTGCCGTGCTCGTCGCGTGCGAGCTGGTTGTTCGCGCCGCCCGCGATCACGCGAAAGCGCATCTGCGGCAGCGTCTTGTCGTTCACCACCGCGCCCATCGCGCAGGGCGCGAACACGTCGGCCTGCACCGCGTAGATCGCATCGGGCTCGACGATGCGTGCATCGAATTCGGCCGCCGCCCTGGCTGCAAGTGCCGGATCGACGTCGCACACGACGAGTCGCGCACCGGCCTCGTCGAGCAGCCGGCACAGGTTCCAGCCGACGTTGCCAAGGCCTTGCACCGCCACGGTCAGCCCCTGCAGCCCACAGCCCAGGCGGTGCGCGACGCTGGCCACGATGCCGTGGTAGACCCCCAGCGCCGTGGTCGGCGACGGATCTCCCGTGCCGCCCAGCGCTTCGGGCAGGCCTACCACATGCCGTGTGCTCTGCCGCACCCAGGCGAAGTCGTCGACCGTGGTGCCCACGTCCTCGGCCGTGATGTAGCGGCCGCCCAGGCGGTTGACCGCCACGCCCATGGCGCGCAGCAGGTCCGGTGTCTTGCTCTTGCGGGGATCGCCGAGGATCACCGACTTTCCGCCGCCCAGGCCGAGCCCGGCCGCCGCGGCCTTGAAGGTCATTCCGCGCGACAGCCGGAGCACGTCGCGCAGGGCCGAGGCCTCGTCTGCGTAGGGATACATCCGGCATCCGCCCAGCGCGGGCCCGAGCCGCGTGCTGTGGATGGCGATGATGGCTCGCAGCCCGACCTTGTCGTCGGATATGAAAACGACCTGCTCGTGGTCCGCGAAAGACTCGGTGGAAAAGACTGTCATCTGGTTCTTCTTCTGAATTTCGTTTGAACGAGTGCGGACCGGCTTCGCGCTATGCAGGGCCGCCGCATCCATGCCTGGTCAAGCAGGCTAGGAACAGCAACAGTCGACGTAGATATAGCAGCAGCTCGATGTGCTGCACATCGAATTCCGTGCCACATAGCGGCAGGATTTCAGGGCTTGCTTGGCGAAATGATTGCGTCATGTGTTGGCCTCGCTTTGAGGTGCAGCATGACAGGGAAGGTCGCCGCGATATTGGCGAAAATTTCGATCGACGAAGAATCAGCTTCGAGAAGCCGGAAGCGGCTGAAGCGTACTCGCCTTACTCATCTCATTGATGAGTCTTCTGTATTCGTTAATGGCAAGATCGATTTGTGAATCGCCAAGGAGATCGTTTGAAAGTTTGAAATCGAATGTCTCGTCGACCAGACCATGCACCACGGCGCCCGAAGCAATTTCAGGAATCACAGCTTCGTCTTCGGGTATGAGGCAGGTCCAGATAAGTCCGTGCCGCTCGACGGCCGGAAACGCAGTGATCCTGAAACAGTCCGGTGTCTTGGGCGCCAGCTTCTCCGGAACCTTGCTGCAGCTGCCGTCCGATGCGAAGCGCAGGCCGTGGTAGGCGCAGACGAGTTCTTCGCCTTCGATTCGCCCGCTGCTCAGCGGCAATCCGCGGTGCGGGCACATGTCGCGGCCGATGCGGATGCCCTCGGGCATTCGGTAGACGGCCAGCCGCAGGTTCAGCAGCACGACCTGCCGCGGTTTCGCGAGCGGATCGTCCGCGCGCACCAGGGGAAACCACAGCCGCGCCAGCACGGGCCAGTCCTGCTCCGTGTAGGTGCAGTTCGGCGGGAGAAAGCCCTCGGGCAGCGGGCGGGCAGAAGCCGCTTCGACGGTCATGTCTCGCCTCCCTGTGCGCGTTGAATCGGTCTACTTCACCAGCCCGATCCGGATTCGCCGGTTGTGCTGGCCCTTGTTCTCGATCTTCATGATGCGCAGCGGCGCCGACTGCGAAGTCTTCGAGAGATGCGTGCCGCCGCAGGCCTGGCGATCGAGGCCCACGATCTCGATGATGCGGGTGGTGCCGTCCTCCTGCGGAGGCGGCGCGACCGAGCGGCTGCGCAGCACGCCCGGCTCGCGTGCGAGCGCGGTGGAATCGAGGTAGACCGCATTCACCTGCAGGCCGTCGGAGATCAGGCTGTTGAGCTCCGGCTCGAGCTTGCGCAGTTCGTTGTTGTCGACCGCGGGCAGGTCGAAGTCGATGCGGGCGGTGCCGTCGGCGGCCATCTGCACGCCGGTGACCAGCGAGCCTTCGAAGCGCTGGTAGACCAGCGCATTGAGGATGTGCAGGCCGGTGTGCAGCTGGCACATCATGAGGCGGAAGTCGGGGTCCACGCTGGCGACCACCTTCTCGCCAGGAGCCTTGCCGATGTCCGCCTCGTCGAAGACGTGCCAGGCGTTCTTGCCTTCCATCTCGATGCGGTCGATCTTCACGGTGCTGCCGTTCCATTGCAGCGTGCCGCGATCCGCCAGCTGCCCGCCGCCTCCCGGATAGAAATAAGACTTGTCGAGAAGAACTGCATTCGGCCTGCGCGCGATGACGTCGGCCTCGAACTGGAGGCGCTCGGGTTCGATGTGGCAAAGATACTGGGACATGGATTCCTCGGTTGTGCGGAATGCTGGGTTGCTTGCTTGCGGGTTGCCGCTCAGGAGAATCGCCGGGCCGTCACGATGCCGGCGAGGATGATCACGGCACCCACGAACTCGGTGACGCTCAGGTACTCGTGGAAGAGGTAGGCGCCGAACACCGTCGCGATGACGGGCTGTATCAGCAGCGTGATCGACGACATCGCTGCCGGCAGCTTGGCCAGCGCATAGGCGATCAGGCCCTGGCCGCCGACGTGCGACACCACGGCGAGCGCCACCAGCATCAGCACGCCGTGGAGCGTGTGCGGCACCAGCGATTCGCCGCGCAGCAGCGTGATCGGCAGCAGCACGATGAAGGTGCCGACGCTGCTCCATGCCATGACGGTCATCGTCCGGTAGTTGGAGCGCACGAGGCTCACCGCCAGCAGATAGGAGCCGTAGAAGACCGCGGTGAGCAGCCCCAGCAGGTTGCCTGCCATGTAGCTGGAGCCGAAGTCGAGCCGGTGGCCGATGAGGATGAATGCGCCGGTCAGCGCGAACAGCATGCCGAACAGGAAGCCCGGCTTGAACCTCTTGCCGAGGAAGATCCTGGAGCCGAGCACCACGAAGATCGGCGCCAGGTTGGCCAGCAGGTTGGAGTTGGCCAGCGTGGTCAGCGTCATCGACCAGTGGTAGAGCGCGAGGTTTCCCGAGAAGATGAAACCCACGAGGATGAGCTTGAAGGGAATGCCTGGCGTGGATTTCTGCGCGGGTTGCTGCGCGCCTGCAGGCGCCGGCTCGGCCCTTGCCGAGAGCAAGTCGAGCAGGAAGAAGATCGGAATCGCGAGCGCGACCCGGTAGACCGCGCTCGCGGTCGGCGGCAGTTCGCTGTGGCGCAGGAACACGCCGCCCAGCGCCAATGCCGCCGCGCCCAGCAGGAGCGCGACGAAAGAGAAGAGGCTGCTCTTCGATGCAGCCGGTAGTGCGATGGTTGTCGTCATGTTCTGCTTGATGCGACCGAGTCTCCATCGGTCGCATCCTTCGGTTTGTTGTGAATCGTCTGAAGCACGGACATGGCGAAGGCGACGGGCTAGGGCCGTAGTAGCGGCGGCTCTTCGAAACCTTCGATCACCATGAGCTGCATGTCGACCGCGGCGTCCTTGCGCAACCCTCTTGCGTGGGTGTACTCGGGCGACTCGTAGAACTTCCTCGCCGCGTCCGCGGTCTTGAACTCGACAAGAACCACTCGCCTGTCATCGGGAGCGCCTTCCAGGTGCATGCGCTCGCCTCCCCGCGTCAGGAACCTGCCGCCGAATTTCTCGACAATGCCGGGCGTGAGTTGCTTGTATCGGTTGTACTGGTCCGGATTCACGATGGACATCCGGCCGATCAGATAGGCGACCATCTGGCGTTCCCGAGGTTGCTCAGCCGCGGGCGCTGCTAGACGTAGGCCACCTTCTTCTGCGTCGCGACGCCCGACTGCAGCAGCGCCGCGTCCAGGACGTCCCAGAGGCCGGTCAGCGAATCGAGGAAATCGTCCGCGCCTTCGATGACCAGGTGGGCGTATTCCGTCTTCAGCGCGAGCTCGACCGCGGTGCGCGCGTTCTGCTCATGGTGCTGCTCGGCGCCGACTTCGCCCCAGTGCTCCAGCAGGTAGTGCATCTCGGGCTTTTCGAGGTCGGCGTTGTAGATGCCGCTGTCCACCAGGCAGTACTTCTCGCCCGGGATCAGCTGCTGGTTCGAGATCATCTCCAGCGCCAGCGTGGTGCCGAGGTTGCGGTAGGTGTTCTCGATGTCCGTCAGCTTGCGGTGGTCGAACACGCCGATGGCCTTGCGCACCTGCGTGGTCAGCCCGGTCTCCATGTCGTAGCCCGGCAGCGAACCGAGCAGCTGGTCGGAGAAAGCCTTCAGCTTCGCCTCGACCTTCTCCTGGTTGTAGAGGTCCGCGAAGACGGGCTGGTCGGCCGACTGGTTCACGATGAAGCCGGCCATCGTCGCGAGTTCGGGTCCGTGGCCCGATTCGCTCTCGACGATTTCCTCGAGCAGCTCGCTCTGCTTGTGCAGGCCGTGCTTCTTCAGCGCATCGGGAAAGCTCCAGCCCGGCCGCGTCGAGGCGCAGAAGCTCTGGATCTGATGGAACAGCGCGCCGACGACGGGCGGCTCCGGTTCGACTTTGGCCCAATTCTTGAAAATCGGGTGTGAATAGCACCGATGATTTTTGACTCTGTCAACCAGATCGGAAATGGTCACGCTCATTTCTTGCTCCTAATCACAGTGGGTTGAAAAAATACCAAGGGGAAAATTCGATTGCTCGTGTTTCAAAGGGTGGGGTGGGTTACTTGCTTGCCATCAACATGCGCCCTCCAGGGTGGTCGAGTACTTCGATCCTGACGTTTGAAAATCCCGCGCGGAAAAGCTTTTCCGTCCATTCCTCCTCGCTCAGGAGCCTTCTGGACATGAAATGGTTGTGCAGATGATTGAATGCGGCGGCGAACGGTTTTTCCCAATTCGACTGGGCGACCGGAATCGCGTCGACGATGATCAGCGTGCCCTTGATGGCATGGGCGCAGCAGGCGCGCAGCAACGAATCCAGCGTTTCTTCTTCCGCGGGAAGAAGGTCGTGCATGACGAAGCCGGCGTGGATGATGTCCGCGTCCTTGATGAGGGAGGCGTCCTCCACGAGCACCTGGATGGGTGCGGTCACGAACTGGAGCCTGTCGCTCATGCCGGCCTCGCGCGCTGCCTGCACCGCCTGCTCGGTGGCCGACGGGCTCAGGTCGATGCCCACGCCGGTGGAGCCCGGGATCTTGCGCAGCATGCGGATCAGGAAGCCGCCGGAGCCCGATCCAAGATCCACGATTTTCTTTGGTGCCATCGCGACGATGGCGTTCTCCGGCTGGGGATAGAACGACTTCTCGCCCATCCACTTCGAGGTGCGCGCCACCAGGCCGCCGCTGCGCGGGTACTTGGCCTGCGCCTCCTCGTTGTTCTCGGAGAACTCCTTCGCGTTGTTGATCAGCGGCGCGCAGGCGCGAAGCGCCCACGAGAGATAGCCGACCTCGTTGATCAGCTCGTCGAAGTTGCTTCCCACCTTGTAGGTCGCCGGCGCCTTGGTGCCGAGGTCTTCGATGATGCCGGCCTTGCTCAGCGAATCGAGGTACGCCGAAATGACCGACTCCTTGATGCCGCAGGAACGGGATGCCGCGGCGGCATCCACGACCGGCGATTTCTGGAGGAATTCAATGACTCCGTATTCGGCGCCTATTTCCAGCAGGATTGCGGAACCTGCGAGGGAAGAACCAGTAATGCCGCGATCAACGTTTTGCATGGGTCACCTGTGGGTTGAAAGCTATTGAAAACGAACTGATTAATCTGCTCTGGCCGAAACCATTTAGTTGCACGATAGAGGGGGCGCCCGAACCCGTATTGGCAAAAATTGCGGCACAGCAGCAATCCGCAAAAAAGTGGGCCGAAGAATTCCAGCCGGGCGTGCGAATGCATTCGCGCGCGGCACGTGGCCGGCGCGGCGTTCAGCTGCCAGAGGCTTGTGAAGGGAAGGGTGCGAACCCCTCGGCGTGCATCGCGAGGGGGGCGGCGATCAGGCTGTCAGTTGATCCGCGCGCGCACGTACTGCAGCGGCGTCATGCCGAAGGTGCGCTTGAAATGCCGCGTGAGTGCGCTCTGGTCGTAGAAGCCGCTCGCCACCGCGGCCTCGATGAGCGGGCGGCCCGCGGTGAGAAGGCCGATTGCGGCCCTGAGCCGCAGCTGCGTCAGGTACATGTGAGGCGTCAGGCCGATCGTGCGGTTGAATGCGCCGATCAGCTGGAAGGGCGTGAGGTCGGCGGCCGACGCCATCTGCTCGAGCGTCAGCCGCTCGGCGAACGCGTCGCGCAGCAACTCGAGCACCGGCGCGAGCACGTTCGCATCTGCCGGCACAGGAAGCACGCGCTGTCCCGGCTGCGCATGGTTCTGGAAGAGCGTGCCGAAGCTATGGACGAACAGTTCCTGCTGCCGCAGCGGGTCCCACTGGCCGCTGTCTCCATCGAAGGCGCGGTGCAACTCCAGGAAGCAGGCGATGAGTTCGGGGTCGTCGTAGATGTTGGAACCAAAGTATCGGGTCTGGTCGATGCCCAGCGTCGACATCAAATGCCTGATGCCCGGGTCTGCGAGGTAGAGGGCACGGTACCGCCAGCGCGCGCTGCCGCCCATGCGGCCCGAGTGGGGCTCGGAAGGATTGAAGACGAGCAGCGCCTGCTGATGCGCGATGCCCGTGCGCCCGCGACTCTTGAATTCTGCGCCTCCCACTTCGGTGACCGCGATCACGAAGGAATGGTGCACGTGCGGCGCGTACTCGTGCGTTGTGAAGTCGGCATGCAGCATGTCCATGCCGGGGATTCCGGATGCATGCCAGTAGCGCGACGTGTTCAGAGGGTCCAGCTTGGCCAATGAAAACCTCCGTTTGCATCGGCGGTTGCCACACATCCCGCCAGCGTCGTCGAACCGATCGATGGCACCTGAATGGTGAGCAAGGCCGTCTCGTTGCGGTGATTACAGCGCGATCTTGGTGGATGCGGAAAGCCTCCAGCCTCGATGCGGAAATCAAGCAAGCGGTGTGCCATTCGGCGGCCCCTGCATGGCCCGCAGCCGCTGCGGGAAAGATCAGATTCACGAACGGCGGCGAATGCCTCAACATGCTTCGCGGCGGAGCCATCTTGCCGCCGCTCATTGGAGACCTTCATGAACATGCCTCTCGAGAGCACCGAACTGGCGTTTCAGTTTTCGCTTGCCGATGGCGTCGAAACGCACAAGGTATTCAACCAGGCCGAGCCATGCATCGGCCACAACGCGTTCATCGACGACGTGGCGCTACGCGGGCTGGTGGAGCACCATGCACCATGGAGCATTCCGCATGCGATGGCCGTCGGTGCATTGGCGGGCGACGAGCAGGTGCAGGATCTTGCGCGGCTGGCCAACGAGCACAACCCGCAGCTGCGCACGCACGACCGCTTCGGCAACCGGCTCGACTGGGTCGAGTTCCATCCCGCATGGCACCAGCTCATGAGCCTGGCTTTCGCGCATGGCGTGCCCGGGCTTGCATGGACCACGAGCGAAAGCTCGGGCCACTTCGCACGCGCCGTGCTCAGCTACCTGTGGAACCAGGTCGAGAACGGCACGGGCTGCCCCACGGGCATGGCGTATGCCGCATGCGCCGGCTTCGAGGGAAGGCCCGAGTTCGCGCTCTGGAGAGAGAAGACGCTCTCCGGAAAGTACGACCCGCGCCGCCTTCCGCTTTCGCACAAGATGGGCGCGGTGATCGGCTACGCGATGACCGAGAAGCAGGGCGGCTCCGACCTGCGCCAGACGCAGACCACCGCCACCTTCGTCGGAACCGAGAACGGCGTGCAGGTCTACAGCGTCACCGGCCACAAGTGGTTCTTCTCGGTGCCCACTTCCGATGGCTTCTATACGCTCGCGCAAACCAGGTCCGGCGTGAGCTGCCTCTTCGTTCCGCGCTTCCTGCCCGACGGCAGTGCCAACCGCGTCGCGGTGCAGCGCCTGAAGGACAAGTGCGGCAACCGCTCCAACGCATCGAGCGAGGTCGAGTTCAACAAGACGTGGGCGATGCTGGTCGGCGAGGAGGGGCGCGGCATCGGCGAGATCCTCTCGCATGCGCACCTCACGCGGCTGGACTTCGCCGTCGGCTCGGCGGGCCTGATGCGCCAGGCGCTGACGCTGGCGATCGGCCACGCATCGACGCGCGACGGCTTCGGCCGCCGCATGGCCGACCTGCCGATGCAGACCAACGTGCTCGCGGACCTCGCGCTGGAGAGCGAAGCGGCCATGCTTTGCGCAATGCGCGTGGCGTGCGCGACCGACGGCATGGCGTCGGACGAACGCGAGCGGCTTCTTGCACGCGTGGCAACGCCGGTGGCCAAGTACTGGAACTGCCAGAGGGCGACGTACTTCGTCTACGAGGCGCTGCAGGTGCACGGCGGCAACGGCTTCATCATGGAGAACCCGATCGCCAGGCTGTACCGCGAGGCGCCGCTCAATTCGATCTGGGAAGGCACGACCAACATGATGTGCATGGACGTGCTGCGCGCACTGGGACGCGAGAAGGGCGCGCTCGAGGTCTTCATGGACGAGGTTTCGCCGCCGCAGGCACAGGCCAACGTCGCGCACGCGAAGTTCGTTGCCGCGCTGCGCGACGACCTTGCCGCGGGCGCGATCGACGAGGGCAACGCACGCGCGATCGTGACGCGCATGGCGCTTGCGCTGCAGGCGAGCGAGATGCTGAAGCACAGCGATGGCGCGGTTGCGCAGCGCTTCGTCGAATCGCGCCTGGGTGGCCGTCATGCCGGCGTGATGGGCACGCTGGAGGCCGGGGCCGACCTGCGCGGGATCGTCTCCCGCGCGTCGGTCGTGCCCGTGCGTCAGGCCGCCTGAGCCTGGCGCCGCAGCGGCAGCCACAGCACGAAGCGCGTTCCCCTCGGCAGCGGCTCCCAGCTGACGGTGCCGTTGATCGAGCGTGCGCGCCGGCGCTGGTTCTGCAGGCCCCGGCCCGAAGATGCGGCCATGGCCTTGTCGATGTCGAAGCCTTGTCCGTTGTCCTCGATGGTCACGCGCACGCCGCCGTCACCCAGCGAGGTGCCCACGCGGATTTCGGTCGCCCGCGTGTGGCGCAGGATGTTGGAGATGCTCTCCTGCACGATGCGCAGGATGTGCAGCGCGCTCGACGGATCGAGCCACTCCAGCGCGGGCAGCTCCTGCACCTCCCAGCGCAGCGAGACGCCCGTGCCTTCGAGTCGCGGCTCGAGCCGGTAGCGCAGCGTGGCCAGCAGCACGAGCAGGTCGGCCTCGATCGGCTCCAGCGAATCGAGCGTGAGCTTCAAGTCGTCCAGGCAGCTCTTGAGGATCTGCGAGACCTTGTCGTCGCTCATGCCGCCGCCCTCCACCGAGCGGATGGCGCTGATCAGCGAGGAGCCCAGCCCGTCGTGCATGTCCTGCATCAGCCGCTGGCGCTCGTCGCTGATGGTCTGCAGGCGCTCGACCTCGCGCAGCCTGCGGTGGCTGAGCTCGAGCTCGGCCTCGCGCACCTGCAGGCGGTGCGCGAGGTTCGCGTTGAGCTCCTCGACCTCGCCGATGGCGTGCACGTAGCGGCGGTACATGAGCACGCCGAACACGATGAAGGTGGCCGCGTTCGTGTACGCGCCGAGATACCAGCCTTCGGGGCTGATGAAGTTGTTCTGCAACAGCCAGTCGGTGACGCCCAGCAGCACGCAGACGCCGATGCCCACCGCCACCAGCCGTCCTTCGCTGGAGCGGCGCCAGGCACTGACGCCGCCCACGAGGCAAACGGCGGTGCCCATCATCGCGGCGATCGCGTAGATCAGCGGCGTCACCTGGGGCGTGTTCTGCACGATGGCAAGACCGGGAATCGTGACGATGCCGATGGCCGTGGTAGTCACGACGACGCCGCGGGTCAGCCACACGAGCTGCCGCCCATGAAGCTGGCGCAGGAAGAAGTGCACGACCATCACCAGCCAGAACAGCGAGTTGACGGTCAGCCACGCGAACCAGTCGTTGAGCACTGGCAGGCCCACGTAGAAGTGCAGCCCCCGCATGAACGAGGTGGCCGAGAGGTTGAAGAACAGCAGGTAGCCGGTCTCGTCGCGGCGCCTGAACCACACGAAGAGGGCGAACACGCCCACCGCCATGAAGGCCGCGCCCAGCATCGCGGGCAGTTCCTGCTGCAGCCACTGGCGCATGCCGTGGCGGCCCCTGAGCGCATCCACCGGGCCGATCCACAGCGAGGACAGCGCCACCTGCGCGCTATGGGTGTGCTCCAGGCGCAGGAGGATCTCCGCAGGCGGCGCGTTGCCGCCGGCGCCATGTCCGTCGAGCTGCACCCACAGCGGCGTGCGGGTGCTGTTCCACAGCGGGCCCGACTGCTGCGCGCGATGAACCAACTGGCCATCGGCATAGACGGCGATGGTGCCGTCGGTCTTGATGCGCGCGCCGTACAGCGCCCAGGGGCCGGCGCCGGCCGGCAGGCCGCGGGTGCCGAGCCTGATCCAGGTCGTGCGTGTGGTGCTGGTGGAGGTGTTCCCGGCCTGGCTCAGGAGCGCGATGGGCAGGGCCAGCGGAAGCTCGATCTTCTTCCAGTCGTGCGGCAGCGCGCCACTGTCCTGCCGGGCCGGCGGCGTGCTGAAGCCCGAGGCGTCCTGCACCTGCCAGTCGGCGTGCGTCATGTGCAGGAGCGCGTCGGATTGCCGCACGCCGGTCGCCCCGACCAGGTAGACGCCGATGATGCCCAGCAGTGCGATCGAGAGAACGAGCACCACGGAGGCGAAGAAGGGTGCGGGGCGGTAGTTCAAGGGATGCTGGAAGTGCCGCGACCCGGGCCGGCGCGGAGGTTTATGTAACCTATTTTCTCACTTTGTTACCAACCGGCCCATCGGGTGAGCCCGGATGGCCTCACCGCGGGACGGGTTGCGAGAGGATCCACTGCGCCAGCACCTGCGCGTCGGCCTCCGACACCTGGGTCTGCCTCGGCATGATCACGCGGCCCCAGGTGCCGACACTGCCATTGCGAATCTTCCCGGCCAGCCGCGCGGCCGCCTCCGCATCGCCGCGATAGCGCTCGGCGATCTGCGCGAAGCCCGGGCCCACCTGCTTGTGCACGAGGCCGTGGCAGGCCATGCATGCGTTCTTGCGGGCCAGCTCGGCCGGCGTCTGGGCGATGGCGGAGAGCGAATGGATGGCCAACGCACAGCCCGCGAGGAACTGGCAAAGGCGCTGGACGGGAGTGTGGATCTTCATGGGTGGGGCGGTGCCTGCGCCCTTCATCGTCGCATGCCGCTTGCGCGGCGCCGGCCGTCGTGCATTCACGACAAGACGATTCAAGAGTAACTATATGTATGGTTAAATCCCCGCAACTATCGCGAAGAAGACGAGGGATTGCATGAAGCTGCTGCTGAGCATTGCGTTCGCCGCCGTGGCCCTGGCCGGTTGCGCCAGCGCTCCGACCACCCCCACCGAACCCGGAACGGGCAGGGGGACTTCCTATGTGCCGATGGTGGCCATGGAAGGCGTGGACAAGGTGCGCTACGACCAGGACGTGGCCGACTGCCGCACCGCCGCCAACCGCATCACCGCCCGCAGCGAAACCGGCGACGCCATGTGGGGCGCCCTGGGCGTGGGCCTGATCACTGTGTACGGGCAGGGCATCGTCGCCGCGGCGTCGTACACCGGCATCACGGCGGCCGTCATCGACTGGAACGGCCGCCCGAGTTCCGAACTCATCGCCGATCATCAGCAGATCGCCATCGTGCATTGCATGGCCAAGCGCGGCTACCGCAACCTCGACCCGAACGTGCGCGACACCTTCTACGGCAACACCTTCGATCCGGGCGTGATCGTCAAGCCGCGCCGCACCGGCGTCGACACCTACAACGTTGAAGCGCTGGCCAAGGCCGGCCGCTGCAACATCCAGCCGCGTGCCGAGCTGACGGCCAAGGGCCCCGGCTACGAGAGCTACAACGTGCCTTGCGACAACGGCGGAACCTGGGCGGTGCGCTGCGAGTTCGGCAAGTGCCGCGTGCTGGCACAGGCGGCGATACGCCGCTCCTGAGTCCGGCGGCTTCCCTCCCTCGGCAAGGCAAACGGGCCCGCGATGCGGGCCCGTTTTTCATTTGACGATCATTCCCTTGAGCGCCGGATCGGGCGCGGGCGGCTTGAGCTTCATCTGCCGCATGGTCTTCACCAGCAGCTGGGCGATCATCACGTTGCGGTGCCGCTTGCTGTTGGCCGGCACCACGTGCCACGGCGCATGGTCGCTCGACGTGGCCACCAGGGCGTTCTGGTAGGCCTGCTGGTAGGCGCTCCACTTGGTGCGCACCGACAGGTCGTCCATGCTGAACTTCCATTGCTTGCCGGGCGTATCGATGCGGGCCTGCAGGCGCTCGCGCTGCTCGTCCTTGTCGATGTGCAGCATGCACTTGACGACCACCGTGCCGGTTTCCGTCAGCAGGCGCTCGAAGTCGTTGATCTGTGCGTAGCGGCGCTTCGCCTCGGCCTTGTCGATCCAGCCTTCGACAACGGGCACCAGCACGTCCTCGTAGTGGCTGCGGTTCCAGACCATGATCTCGCCGGTGCGCGGCACCACGGCATGGCAGCGCCAGAGGTAGTCGCGCGCGCGCTCGTCCACCGTCGGGGCCTTGAATGCGGTCACGCGCACGCCCAGCGGCGAGGTGCGCGAGAACACCCAGCGAACGGTGCCGTCCTTGCCGCTGGTGTCCATGCCTTGCAGCACCAGCAGCAGCTTGCGCTTGCCCTCGGCGTTCAGCAGATCCTGCAGCTCGTCGAGCTCCACGGCGAGGGCATCGAGCTCGACGCGCTGGGCGTTCTCGTCGCCTTCGCAGAAGGGCGTGTCGTCGGGGTCGATGTGGGAGAGCTTGAACTTGCCGCCGACGCGGTACTTCTTGAAGCTGGCCATGTAGCTGGACTCCGTGTTGGGAAGGGAACGACGAAGCCCGCAGGTTAAGCGATTGCTCAGGACTCGTCGTCCTCGGGCAGCGATGCGCTCCAGCGGTTGTCCCACTCGGCATGCTGGCGCACCGCGCCGTCGAGCTCGCGCCGGTCGCGCTTGGTGGGGCGGCCCTGCTCGATGGTCAGTGCCGGTTCGATGCCCGCGCGGCGCATCTCGCGGAAGGCGGCCTGCGCCGCCAGGCTCTCCGCCGTTTCCTCGTAGAGCTGCTGCGCCACCGGCGCCGGCCCGCGCTGGCCGCTGAGACCGCGCACCGTGACGGTCCGCGTCAGCGGGCCCATGCGCATCGCGACGGTGTCGCCCGCCTTGACCTCGCGCGAGGCCTTGGCGACGTCTCCGTTCACCTGCACGCGGTTCTTGCCGATTTCCTCCGCAGCCAGCGAGCGCGTCTTGAAGAAGCGGGCGGCCCAGAGCCATTTGTCGATGCGCAGACGGTCCATGAAATTCGAGGAGTGGAGGTCAGGCATTGTGCCGCGACGGCACCGGCTGCGGCGACGCGAGCGGAAGGCGCACGACGGCGTCCAGCCCGACGATCCGTCCGCTGCCGTCGGGCTCGGTACGGTTGTCCAGGCTGATGTGCCCGTCCAGCGCCAGCACGATCTCGCGGCAGATCGCCAGACCCAGCCCCGAGCCGCTGGAGGTGCTGCCCGCCGAGAAGGGCGCGAACAGGCGCTGGCGAAGCTCGGGCGAGATGCCGGGGCCGCCGTCGCTCACCACCAGCACCGCGTCGGCGCCCTCCGCGCGCACCGCCACCGAAAGCGCGGCGCCCGGCGGGCTCTGCTTGATCGCGTTGTGCAGCAGGTTGCGCGTGAGCTCCTGCAGCATCCACTGGTGGGCACGCACCGGCACGGGCTCGTCGACGGCGAGCTCGAAGTCGAGCGCCTTGTCGGCCACCAGCGGCGACAGGTCGAGCGCGATGTCGCGTGCCACCTCGGCGAAATCGAGCGTCACCGATTCCGGCTGCTGCCGCAGCTGTTCCACCTTGGCGAGCGACAGCATCTGGTTGGCCAGCATGGTCGCGCGGTCGACGGTGCCGCTGATCTCGTCCAGCGCCTGCTCCGGCACCACGTCGCCGCGCTGCGCGGACTGCACCTGCGCCTTGAGCACCGCCAGCGGCGTGCGCAGCTGGTGGGCGCTGTCGCGCACGAAGCGCTTCTGGTGGTCCAGCAGGCGCTGCAGCCGGCCCATGACCTGGGTGGTGGCGTCGATCAGCGGGCGCAGTTCGCGCGGCGCGTCGGGGGCGTCGATGGGCGAGAGGTCGTCGGCCTGGCGCTTCTCGATCGCCTCGCCCAGTTCGCGCACCGGCCGGGTGGCGCGCTGCACCACGAACACGGTCACCAGCGCGATCACGCCCATCAGCAGCAACTGGCGCCACAGCGTGTCGATGAGCAGCTTGCGCGCCAGCGTCTCGCGGATCTCCAGCGTCTCGGCCACCTGCACCACGGCCATGCCGCGGCCGGTGGCGCCGGCGACGGGCTGCAGGAGCACCGCCACGCGCACCGGCTGGTTGCGGAACTGCGCGTCGTAGAAGTCGACCAGGGCCGCGTAGGCGCTGCGGTCAGGGATGCGGCCGTGCCAGAAGGGCAGCTCCGCGAAGCCCGAGATCATCTCGCCGTTGAGTGCCGAGACCCGGTAGAAGAGCCGGCTGCGGTTGTCGGCCTCGAAGGCCTCCAGCGCGGAGTAGGGCACGATGGCGCGCAGCCGAGCCATGTCGTCGTAGCCCTCCACGTCGAGCTGCTCGCCGATGGTCTTGGCCGAGGCCAGCAGCGTGCGGTCGTAGGCGGTGGTGGCTGCCGCCAGGCTCTGGCGGTACAGGCTCACGCTGTTGATCACGATGAACACCGTGACCGGCGCGAGGATGCCGATCAGCAGCCGCGCGCGCAACGAGATCGCGCGGATCATCGAATGCGCGCGCAGGCCGGCGAACGCCGCGGAACCGGCTTCGCCGGGCCGCAGGCGCTGTCCCCTGCAAGAGTGTTGGCGAGGCGACACGAAGTGCGCGCAGCCTGGGGGTTTGTCATGCTTCAGGGCGCAGCAGATAGCCGAGTCCGCGCATCGTCATCAGCACGGCGCCGGTGCCGACCAGCTTCTTGCGAAGCCGGTACACCACCACCTCGATGGCCTCGTACTGCACGTCGGTCTCGCCCGGGAACACCAGTTCGAACAGGCGCTCCTTGGTCACTGCGTGGCCGGGCTTCATCATCAGCGCCTTCAGCAGGGCCAGTTCGCGCGGGGTGAGCTCGAGCAGCTCGGCGCGGTTGTAGATGGCGCCGTTGTCGGGCTCGAAGCGCAGGCCGCCGATCTCCTGCGGGTTCAGGCCCGCGTCCGGCCCGGTGGCGCCGTGGCTGCGGCGGCGCAGCGCGCGGATGCGCGCTTCCAGTTCGTCGAGGTCGAAGGGCTTGGGCAGGTAGTCGTCGGCGCCGGCGTTCAGGCCGACGATGCGGTCGCCCACCGTGCCGCGCGCGGTCAGCAGCAGCACCGGTGTGCGCAAACCTTCGGCGCGGGCCTGGGCCAGCACCTGCAGGCCGTCCAGGTTCGGCAGGCTCAGGTCGAGGGCGACCACGTCGGGTTCGATGGCTCGCCACTGGGTGACGGCCTGGGCGCCGTCTCCGCAGACGCGCACGTCGATGCGGCGGCGCCCGAGGGTGCGCTGCAGGGTGATTTGCATCGTGGGGTCGTCTTCGACCAGCAGCAGCTTCATACGTGGGGCTTCGGGGTGCGTACTTTGGTGTTTTCCCCAGTCTGGCGGACAGCCAACTGACAGCGGGGCGGCGCATGATAGCGCTCAGCTACAAGTCAGCTTCCTTTCAAGTTACTTCCAATCAGGAGACCCAAGCATGCGTCGCGACACCTTTCTGAAGTCACTGGCCGCCATGGCCGCCGTGGGAGCGCTGCCACTGTCGGCGCGCGCGGCCGCCAACGTCAAGATGATGATCCCCGCCAACCCGGGCGGCGGCTGGGACACCACCGGCCGTGCGCTGGGCAAGGCGCTGACCGACGCCAAGGTGGCCGACACCGTCACCTACGACAACAAGGGCGGCGCCGCCGGCGCGCTGGGCCTGGCCCAGTTCGTCAACGGCTCCAAGGGCGACGCCAACGCGCTGATGGTCATGGGCTCGGTCATGCTGGGCGGCATCATCACCGGCAAGCCGCCGGTCAACCTTTCGCAGGCCACGCCCATCGCGCGCCTGACCACCGAATACAACGTGTTCGTGCTGCCGGCCAACTCGCCGTTCAAGACTATGAAGGACGTGGTCGAGCAGCTCAAGAAGGACCCGGGCAGCGTCAAGTGGGGCGGCGGTTCGCGCGGCTCCACCGAGCACATCGCCGCGGCGATGATCGCGCAGAAGGTCGGCGCCGATCCGTCCAAGATCAACTACGTCGCCTTCCGTGGGGGCGGTGAGGCGACCGCCGCCGTCCTGGGCGGCAACGTCACCGTCGGCGGCAGCGGCTACAGCGAGTTCGCCGAGTACATCGCCGCCGGCAAGATGAAGCCCATCGCCGTCACCTCCGCCCAGCGCCTGCCGGGCGTCGACGTGCCTACGCTGAAGGAGCAGGGCATCGACGTCGAGATCGGCAACTGGCGCGGCGTCTACGGCGCTCCCGGCATCTCGGCCGAGCAGCGCAAGGCGCTGACCGACATGGTGCTGGCCGCGATGAAGAGCGCCTCGTGGGCCGAATCGCTCAAGAAGAACGACTGGACGGCGGCGGTGCTCTCGGGCGACGCCTTCGCCAAGTTCGTGGACGACGACTTCGCGAACCTGCGCGCGATCATGACGAAGTCCGGCATGGTCTGAACCTGGTTCTACCCCAGGCTGCGCGCACTTCGTGTCGCGCGCGCCTTCCCCCCTTCGGGGTCAACACCCGAGGCCCGGCGAAGCCGGCTCCTCGGTGTTTCTTGCCGAAGGGGCTCTCTTTCCCCTCGATGCGGGAGCAAAAAATGACAACTCCAGACTCCTCGGCCTCGCCGCAACCCGCGGCGACGTGGCCCCAAACCCTTGTCGGCGCCGGCGTGCTGCTGACCGGCGTGGCGCTGGCCTTCGGCGCCATCGGCATTTCCTCCGACGCGGGCTACGGCGGCGTCGGTCCCAACTTCCTGCCCTGGCTGGTGTCCGTGGTGCTCGTGCTGTGCGGCGCCTGGATCCTGTGGGAGGCGCGCACCGGCGGCTTTCGCGAACTCGATGCGCCGTCGGGCGCCGAGCATGCCTACTGGCCCGGCTTCATCTGGGTGTCGGCGGGCCTGCTGCTCAACGCGGCGCTCATCACCACGCTGGGCTTCATCCTGAGCTGCACGCTGTGCTACCTGCTGGCGGTGCAGGGCCTGCGCCGAGCGAGCGGGCAGGCCGGCGTCAATTCGCCGCGCACCTGGGCGACCGACTTCGTCACCGGCGCCGTGATCTCCGCCCCGGTGTTCTGGATGTTCACGCAATTCCTGGCCATCAACCTGCCTGGCCTCACTTCGACCGGCTGGATCTGACATGGAAATCTTCAACGCCCTGATGGCCGGCTTCGCGGCCGCCATCACCCCCGTCAATCTCCTGTGGTGCCTGGTCGGCTGCGCCCTGGGCACGGCCGTCGGCGTGCTGCCCGGCATCGGCCCGGCCGTGGCGGTGGCCATGCTGCTGCCGATCACCGGCAAGGTCGACATCACGGCCTCGATGATCTTCTTCTCGGGCATCTACTACGGCGCCATGTACGGCGGGTCGACCACCTCCATCCTGCTGAACACGCCCGGCGAAACCGCCAGCATGGTGACGGCAATGGAGGGCAACAAGATGGCCAAGAGCGGCCGTGCGGGCGCGGCGCTCGCCACGGCCGCCATCGGCTCCTTCGTGGCCGGCACCATCGCCACCGTCATCGTCACGCTGTTCGCGCCCTTCGTGGCCGACTTCGCGGTCAAGCTCGGCCCGCCGGAATACTTCATGCTGATGCTGCTGGCCTTCACCACGGTGAGCGCGGTGCTCGGCAAGAGCACGCTGCGCGGCATGACGGCGCTGTTCGTCGGCCTTGCCGCAGGCTGCATCGGCCTCGACCAGATCTCGGGCCAGGGCCGCTACACCGGCGGCATCCCCGAACTGCTCGACGGCATCGAGATCGTGCTGGTGGCCGTGGGCCTGTTCGCCGTGGCCGAGGTGCTGTACGCCGTGCTGTACGAAGGCCGCGTGGTGGAAGGGCAGAACAAGCTCAGCCGCGTGCACATGTCCAGGCGCGACTGGAAGCGCTCCATCCCGGCCTGGCTGCGCGGCACCGCCATCGGCACGCCCTTCGGCTGCATTCCGGCCGGCGGCACAGAGATCCCGACCTTCCTGAGCTACGCCACCGAGAAGAAGCTGGCCAAGGACGAGGCGGCCAAGGCCGAGTTCGGCACCACCGGCGCCATCGAAGGCGTGGCCGGCCCCGAGGCCGCCAACAACGCCACGGTGACGGCCGCGCTGATCCCGCTGCTCACGCTGGGCATTCCGACCTCGAACACCACCGCCATCCTGCTGGGCGCGTTCCAGAACTACGGCATCCAGCCGGGGCCGCAGCTCTTCACCACCTCCGCCGCGCTGGTGTGGGCGCTGATCGCGTCGCTGTACATCGGCAACGTGATGCTGCTGGTGCTGAACCTGCCGATGGTCGGCCTGTGGGTGAAGCTGCTGAAGATCCCGAAGCCCCAGCTCTACGCCGGCATCCTGATCTTCGCGACGGTGGGTGCCTACGGCATGCGCCAGAGCGCTTTCGACCTGTTCCTGCTGTACGCCATCGGCCTGCTGGGTGTGGTGATGCGCCGCTTCGACTTCCCGACCGCTCCCGTGGTGGTCGGCATGATCCTCGGCCCGCTGGCCGAAGCGCAGCTGCGCAACGCGATGTCGATCGGCGAGGGCAGCGCGGCGGTGTTCTTCCAGCGCCCGATGTCGATCGCCCTGGTCGTCATCGTGGTGGCCGTGCTGGTCCTGCCGCGCCTTGCCAAGCGCATGAGCGAACGCAAGCTGGCGAAACTGGCGCAGATGGACGCCTGATCTTCCGAAGGCTTCGTTCGAGGCCTGGCCAAAAAAAAGCTGCGGCATTGCCGCAGCTTTTTTTGTTTGCGCAGCAGCTTCTTGCTACCGCCCCGGCGCGGGCGTCTCGACCAGGTCGTCGTCGATGTGCGGATCCGCCGGCTGCCCGCGCAGCCTGCGCACCGTCCGCTTGATCCAGTGCTCGATGTCGTCGACGTAGGTGAAGACGGCCGGCACCACCAGGAGGCTCAGCACGGTGGAGGTGATCAGGCCGCCAATCACCGCCATCGCCATCGGCGAGCGGAAGCTGGAGTCGGCCGCACCGAAGCCCACCGCAATGGGAAGCATGCCCGCGCCCATGGCCAGCGTGGTCATGATGATGGGGCGCGCGCGCTTGTGGCAGGCGTCGCGCAGGGCATCCCAGCGGTTCATGCCGTGGTCGCGGCGCGCCACGATGGCGTACTCCACCAGGAGAATGGAGTTCTTCGTGGCGATGCCCATCAGCATGATCAGCCCGATCAGCGAAGGCATCGACAGCGCCTTCTGCCCGATCAGCAGGCCCACGAAGGCGCCGCCCAGCGCGAGCGGCAGCGCGCACAGGATGGTCACCGGGTGCAGGAAGTCCTTGAAGAGCAGCACCAGCACGATGTAGATGCACAGCACGCCCGTGAGCATGGCCTGGCCGAAGCTGGCGAACAGCTCGGTCATCACTTCCGCGTCGCCCACCTCGGCGATGCGCACGCCCGGCGGCAGGTTCTGGATCGACGGCAGCTTCTGCACCGCGTCCTTCGCGTCGCCCAGGCCCACGCCAGAGAGCTCGATCTCGAAGTTCACGTTGCGCGAGCGGTCGTAGCGGTCGATCACCGCCGGGCCGCCTTCCATGCTCAGCGATGCCACCTGGTTCAGCATGACCGGCCCGCGCGTGCCGGGCACGGACAGACGCCCCAGCAGGTCGATGTCGGTGCGCGCGGAGTCCTCGAGCTTCACCAGGATCGGCACCTGACGCTGCGCGAGGTTGAGCTTGGCCAGCGACTGGTCGTAGTCGCCCAGCGTGGCCACGCGCAGCGTCTCGGCGATGGCCGAACTGGTCACGCCCAGGTCGGCGGCGCGCGCGAAGTCGGGGCGCACGGCGATCTCGGGACGAATCAGGCTCGCGGTCGAGGTGATGTTGCCCAGGCCGGGGATGGTGCGCAGGTCTTTCTCCACCGCGCTGGCCGCGCTCGACAGCGCCACCGGGTCCTCGCCCGTGAGCGCCAGGATGTACTTCTCGCCCGAGCCGCCCAGGCCCACCGTGCTGCGCACGCCGGGCAGCGTCTCGAGCGCCGCGCGGATCTGGTTCTCGATCACCTGCTTGCGCGGCCGGTCGCCGCGCGGGTCGAGCTTGATGGTGAGCGTCGCCTTGCGTGTCTCGGGCGTGCCGAAGTTCGCGAACGGGTCGCCGCCCGCGCTGCCGCCGGCCACCGTGGTGTAGACGCTGCGCACGTGCTGGATCTTCATCACGCGGTTGCGGGTTTCCTCCGCCGCCGCCGTGGTCTGCGCCAGCGTGGAGCCCGGCGGCAGCGACAGGTAGATCTGCGTCTGCGAGTTGTCGTCCGGCGGAATGAAGCCGGTCTTGAGCAGCGGGATCATCGCCAGCGAGCCGAAGAAGAAGAGGGTGGCCAGCACCATCGTCTTGAAGCGGTTGTGCGTGCTCCAGGTCACGGCGCGCATGTACCAGCGCATCCAGCCCGGCTCCGTCTCGGCCGTGACCACCGGCTTGAGCATGTAGGCCGCCATCATCGGCGTGAGCACCCGCGCCACCACCAGCGACGCGAACACCGCGAGCGAGGCCGTCCAGCCGAACTGCTTGAAGAACTTGCCGGCCACGCCGCTCATGAAGGCCGTGGGCAGGAACACCGCGATCAGCGTGAAGGTGGTGGCGATCACCGCCAGCCCGATCTCGTCGGCCGCTTCCATGGCCGCCTGGTAGGGCGTCTTGCCCATGCGCAGGTGGCGCACGATGTTCTCGACCTCCACGATCGCGTCGTCCACCAATATGCCGACCACCAGCGACAGCGCCAGCAGCGAGATCACGTTCACCGAGAAGCCCAGCAGGTGCATGCCGATGAAGGCCGGTATCACCGACATCGGCAGCGCCACGGCAGAGACGAAGGTGGCGCGCCAGTCGCGCAGGAACAGCCACACCACCACCACCGCGAGGATGGCGCCCTCGTACAGCAGGTGCAGCGAGCCGTTGTATTCCTCTTCCACCGGCTCGACGAAGTTGAAGGCCTCGGTCAGCTCGATGTCCGGGCGCGCGGCACGCATGTCGGCCAGCGCCTTCATCACTGCATGGCCCACCTCCACCTCGCTGGCGCCGCGGCTGCGGGCCACCTCGAAGCCCACCACGGGCTTGCCGTTGAGCAGCGCGGCAGCGCGCGGCTCGGCGATGGTGTCGCTCACGCGCGCCACCTGGTCGAGGCGGATGCGGCGGCCGTCGCTCAGCGCGATCTGCATGTCGGCGAGCTGGTCGGCCGACTTCACCGTGGCCATGGTGCGCACCGGCTGCTCGCTGCCGCCCAGGTCGAAGCGACCGCCCGCGCTCTCGGTCTGCACCTGCCGCAGCTGGCGCGAGATGTCGGCCGCGGTGGCGCCCAGCGCCTGCAGCTTGGCCGGATCGAGGTCGACGTGAACCTGCCGCGTGACGCCGCCCACGCGGTTCACCGCACCCACGCCGGGCAGCGCGAGCAGCTTCTTGGTGACGTCGTTGTCGACGAACCAGCTCAGCGCCTCGGCATCCATGGCCGAGGAGGCGATGGTGAAGGCCAGCACCGGCTGCGCCGCGAAGTCGAGCTTGGTGACCACGGGGTCGCGCACGTCGGCCGGCAGGTCGGCACGCACGCGCTGCACGGCGGAGCGCACGTCGTCGACCGCCTCCTGCACGGGCTTCTCGAGGCGGAATTCGACGATCAGCGTGGCGGCGCCGTCCTGCACCTTGGTGGTGATGTGCTTGAGGCCCTGCACCGTGGCGATGGAGTTCTCGAGCTTGCGCGCGACGTCGGTCTCCAGCTGCGAAGGCGCGGCGCCGGGCAGCGAGGCCGAGACCGTCACGGTCGGCAGGTCGATGTCCGGAAAGTTCTGCACCTTCATCGCGTTGAACGACAGCAGCCCACCGAAGGTGAGCAGCACGAACAGCATCACCGCCGGAATCGGGTTGCGTATGGACCAGGCGGAAACGTTCATGGGCGTGTCCTTTGCATTGCTTACTTCGCCGCAGCGTCGGATGCCGCCGGCCTGGCGGGCTGGGCCGCGGCGGATGAAGGAGGCGAGGGCGCATCGACCACGCGCACCAGGTCGCCGTCGTTGAGGAAGCCCGCGCCCTGCACCACCACCTGGGCACCCTCGGGCAGCGCGCTGGTGATCTCGATGCGGTCGTTCAGCCGCCGGCCGATCTGCACCTTCATCTGCGCCACCTTGTTGTCGGGCTTCAGGATGAACACGTTGTTGAAGCCGTCGCGCGGCACCACGGCGGCCTGCGGCACCGTCGGTGCCGTGCTGCGGCCGAGTTCGAAGTCGCCGCGCGCGAACATGCCGGCCTTGACGCCGGTGTTCTGCTGCACGTTGGGCAGGTCCACGTACACCAGCGCCGCCCGCGTCTGCGGATCGACCGTGGGCGCGATGCTGCGCACCTTGCCGCGCACCTGCGCGCCGCTGGCGCTCACCACGAAGGCAGTGGTGCCGACCGCGACGCGGCTCAGCTCGGCCGAGGTCACCTCGGCGCGCCATTCGAGGCGGCCCTGGCGGATCAGCCGGAAGAGCTCGGTGCCCGCCGCGACCACGCTGCCCACTGTGGCGGTGCGCGCCGAGATCACGCCGTCGTCGGGTGCCAGCACCTGGGTGTTGCGGCCGCGAACCTGCTGCGCGGCCAGCACGGCCTCGGCCGCTTCAACGCGCGCCTTGGCGGTCTGCTCGGTGGTCTGGTACTGGTTGATCTGCTGCTGGCTGAGTGCGCCCGTGGCCTGCAGCGTGCGTGCGCGCGCCGCGTTGCCGGCGGCGTCGGCCGCGGTGGCGCGGGCCTCGGCCAGCGAGGCGCGTGCCTGCGCGATGTCGGCCTGCACCGTCTCGGGCGAGAACACGGCGAGCACCTGGCCCTTCTTCACCGTATCGCCCACGTTCACGCGCACTTCGGCCAGCTTCAGGCCGTTGGACTCGGAGCCGATGACTGCCTCCTGCCACGCGGCCACGTTGCCGTTGGCCGCGAGCGTGAGCATCAGCTCGGTGGGCTCTGGCTTGGCGACGGTGACGGTCAGCGCGGGCTTGGGGGCCGCGGCGCCGTCCTTTCCCTTGGTTGCCGCGACCTGGTCGCCGGCCTTGCCCGAGGGCTTGCCGCCCCTCATGAAGAAGATCGCCGCGATGACGACGACCAGCGCGATCAGCGCGATGGCGAGAGTGGAACGCTTCATTGTTTTCATGGCGACGTCGCGACCTTCGCGGCCGGGGATGTGGTCATTGAGGACGATTCGAAAGAGGGGCTCTGCGCGGCCTGGCGATTCCAGCCGCCGCCCATCGAGCGGTACAGCGCCACCCATGCCTCGGTGCGCTCGCGCTGCAGCGAGACGCGCGCGGTCTGTGCCGAGAACAGCGTGCGGCGCGAGTCTTCCAGCTCGAACAGGCTTGCGAGACCGGTGCTGTAGCGCGCCTGCGTGGCGTCGAAGGAGGCCTGGTAGTTCTTCACCGCGGCATCGGCGTCTGCCGTGCGGGTGTCGGTAGCGTCGAGATTGACCAGTGCCTCCTCGACCTCGCGCACGGCCTGCCGCACGTTGGCACGGTAGAGCGACACGGCCTCGGCATAGCGTGCCTTGGCCGCATCGACGTTCGCCTTGCGCGAGCCGCCGTCGAGCAGCGGCACCGTCAGCGCGACGGGGCCCACGGTCCAGGTCTCGAGCGACTGGCGCACGCCGCTCACGCGGTACTGCGAGCGGCCGATGGAGCCCGACACCGTGAGCTTGGGATAACGCTCGGCCTCGGCCGAACCCACGTCCGCGCTCGCGGAGGCCACGCCGAGTTCGGCCGCGTACACGTCGGGGCGCTGCGAGATCGCCTCGGCCGGCACGCTCGCGATGCTGCCCACGGCCGGCAGAGCGCGCTGCGCCGGCGCGGCGGCGAGCTTGCCTTCGAGCGTGGCCTCGTCGATGCCGCTGAGCGCGACCAGCGCCTTGCGCTGCACGGCGCACTGGGCGCGCTGCTGCGTGAGCCGGCCCGATGCATCGGATGCGCTGGCGCGTGCAAGGGCCGCATCGGCGGGCGCGGTGAAGCCGGCCTTTGCCGACAGGTCGGTGAGCCGCGAAGTCTCGGCACGCGAGCGTGCATCGGCCTCCGACACGCGAAGCTGCTGCTGGCAGGCGCGTTCGGCGAAATAGGCGTTGGCGGTTTCCGCCGCTACCGCCACGCGGGCGTCGTGCCACTTGGCGTTGGCGCTGTTCTGCTTGGCCTCGGCCGCGTCGCGGTCGGCGCGCAGGCGGCCGAACAGATCGACTTCCCACTTCGACTGCAGGCCCGCCTGCAGCGTGGTGATCGGCGTGCTGGAAGAGAGTCCGCCGCTGCTGCTGCTTCCTGAGCCTGCACCGGTGCCCGCGCCAGATGGGCTGCCGCCGGAAACGCCCACCGGCCCGCGGCTTGCCGAAGCGGTGCCGTCGAGGCTGGGCAGCAGCGCCGCACCGGCCTGCACACGCGTGAAGCGCGCCTCGGCCACGCGCGCGGCGGCGCTCGCGACGTTGGGGCTCGCGGCCTCGGCGGCGGCGATGAGTTCGACCAGCAGCGGATCGTCGAGCTGGCTCCACCAGTTGGCCAGCGAGGCCAGCGAGCCGCCATGGGGCAGGGGCGCGCGCCATTGCGCGGGTACCGGCGCTTCGACCTGCGCGGGCGGACGCGTCAGCGAGCAGCCCGAGAGGCCGATGCCGATCCCCATGCAGAGGACGGCCGTCAGCCTGGATCTGAATCGGAGTTTTCTCATTGTTTCTTCTGCTTTCTCTCGGCCTGCCTGCGCGCCGCTTCGGTCTGGACCAGCGCCAGCGCGTAGGAAGTGAGGCGATCGGCCCATGTGTCGATGGCGCGCGGCGTGCGCAGCAGCGACGGGCGCAGGGCCTCGATGAAGTCCTGGCTCACGTAGAGCTGCATCGACAATCCGGTGATCGCGAAGGTCAGGCGATGGATGTCGTCGTCGGGGCGCTCCACCTTCAGGTGGCGGCACAGCAGCTCGGCGATGGCGCGGTGCGGCCCCTTGATGTCGCGCTCCAGCTCCTCGGCCCAGCGGCTCGTGGGCTCCAGCATCTCGCGCATGTGCAGCTGTATGCACTGCCGCACGATCTCGCCCTGCTTGAGCGGATCGATCATCAACACCATGCATCTGCGCAGCGTGGCCTCGAGCGGCTGGCCGGGCACGTTGCAGGCGGCGATGAGGTCGCTGGAGTCGCCGCCCATCGGTTCGCTGAAGGTGGCCGCATAGAGCCCCTCCTTGTCGCCGAAGTAGTAGCTGATGGCCGAGATGTTGACCTCGGCCTCGCGGGCGATCTCGCGCGTGGAGGTTTTTGCGAAGCCCTTCTGCGCGAACAGCCTCAAGGCGGTGTGGAGCAGCCGGTGGCGTGCCTCGGCACCGTCTGCGCGCGGTGCGCGGCGAGGTGCTTGGGTGATCGGATCTCTCGCGTTCATGCCCGGCATTACACCACGCACAAAATCAAACGATTGATTAACTTAAGGTTTCCTGAAGGTCTTTGCCGGACCGTGCCCGTCGAAGCGAATCCTTAAGACTTAAGGGGCGGGCCCGGCCCGCGCTACGATCCCGACATGCCTGCAGCCTCCACCGCAACACCCTCGCTGCCTCTCGATGCCGAGGGCATTCTCGCGCTCGCCGCGCGCTCGATGTTTCATTTGTTTTCGAGCATCAGCCAGGGCATGTTCCTGGTCGACAGCACCGGGCGCATCGTGTGGGTCAACGAAGGCTACCGGCGCTTCCTGCCCGCGCTGGGCTTCTCGTCCATCGACGAGTTCATGGGCCACATGGTGGAGGACGTGATCCCCAACACCCAGATGCGGCGCGTGCTCGAGACCGGCGAGCCCATCCTGGTCGACCTGCTGACCAACAAGGCCGGCACCTTCGTCGTCAGCCGCATTCCGCTGCGCGAAGAGCGCGGTGGCGGGGAGGGCGGCATGGGCAAGGTCATCGGTGCGATCGGCATCGTGCTCTTCGACCAGCCCGAGACCACGCTGCAGCCGCTCATCAGCAAGTTCGCGCTGCTGCAGCGCGACCTCGACGACGCCCGCCGCGAACTCGCGAGCCAGCGCAACAACCCGCTCTACCAGCACTCGGGTGATGGCCAGCGTCGCTCCAAGTACACCTTCGCGAGCTTCATCGGCAGCAGTCCGGCGGCGGTGGAGGTGAAGCGGCATGCGCGGCGCGCGGCGCAATCGACGAGCCCGGTGCTGCTGCTGGGCGAGACCGGCACCGGCAAGGAGCTGCTCGCGCATGCGATCCATGCCTCGTCGGCGCGGGCCAGGGGCCAGTTCGTCAGCGTCAACATCGCGGCCGTGCCCGACACGCTGCTGGAAGCCGAGTTCTTCGGCTTCGCGCCCGGCGCCTTCACTGGCGCCGACCGCAAGGGCCGGGAAGGCAAGTTCAAGCTGGCCGATGGCGGGAGCCTCTTCCTCGACGAGATCGGCGACATGCCGCTGGGCCTGCAGGCCAAGCTGCTGCGCGCGCTGCAGGAGGGCGAGATCGAGCCGCTGGGCTCAAACAAGCTCGTACCCTTCGACGCCCGCGTGATCGCCGCCACCTCGCGCGACCTGCCCGAACTCGTGCGCCGCGGCCAGTTCCGCGAAGACTTGTACTACCGCCTCAACGTGCTCCCGCTGCGTGTGCCGCCGCTGCGCGAGCGGCGCGCCGACATCCCCGCGCTCGTCGAGGCGCTGGGCGAAGACATGGCGCTGCGCAGCGGCGAAGCGCCCCCCGAACTCACGCCCGACGCGCTCGCGCTGCTCGCCGGCCAGCACTGGCGCGGCAACATCCGCGAACTGCGCAACGTGCTGGAGCAGGTGACGATGCGAAGCGACTCGCAGCGCATTGACGCCGTGCAGCTCGAACGCATCCTGCGCGAAGCCGGGCTGGAGCAGATCGAGCTGCCTGCCACCCTGCAGACCAGCCACGATGCCGACGAGCAGGCCGCGCTGCTGCGGCCGCTGTCGCAGCAGGTGGCCGAGCTGGAACGCAAGGCGATCGCCGCGGCAATGGCGTCCACCGGCGGCAACAAGCTGGCGACTGCGCGGCTGCTGGGCATTTCGCGCGCGACGCTCTATGAGCGGATGACGAGTCAGGAGCAATCGACGTGAATCCGCTGCTTGCAATGCGCAGGATAGATCGGGCGGACATCGAGCTTGGCGAGCGATTGATCTCCATCGAGATGTCGCCGGCGGACTTCAGCAGTCGGTTTGGTGAAAGGCATTCGGACCATCCCCCCGACTGGGATGCGCCGGGACCCGTAGAACTATGGTTCTTCGAGCTCCCATGGGGACACAAGATCACCCTCGAGCGCCACACTTCCATCGATTGGTTCAATATCTATCTGGAATCACTGGAGATCGAGGCCGTGCTGGATTTTCTGAAGCTCAGAGATTTCAAGATGCACGTTGATGCGCACATGGTGGAGTTGCTGAGGACGAAGTCTCCGGCCTTCACAAAGCACCTGCAGCACTGCCGTCTTTTTCGGCTGGACGACAACGGAAATCGCATTCTGATGCGCGAATACGAGAGCCGCCGGGTTGCCGATTACTACCGGCGAGTCTACGAGGCACGTTGTCACAAGCAGCTCTACTGGGTGGAGCCTGCAGGGCCTGAACACTGAGCCCGAGCGATACTCCCGCCCCATCCCACAACCCCGACGCCACATCCGATGAAGAAGGCCCTCGTCCGTATCGCCGCCTGTCTTGGCCTCTGCGCAGTCGCCGGCATGGCCAACGCCGCGCCGCAGTGTTCCGGCGAAGCCGTCTCCCGCGCAAAGAAGCTGCTGACCTTCCACTTCGGCGAGGACGACCGCATCCGCATCAGCCCCGACGTGAAGGAGCTGCCGCCGATCCGCAATCCGGCCAACAAGAAGCAGCAGTTCAAGGTGCTCGAGGTCTGGGGCAGCATCTACAAGGGGCAGTACCGCATGCGGCTCATCTACTGCGTGTCGGGCAACGACTGCACGCTGATGGGTCAGGAGATCCTGGAGTACGCGGACCTGTGAGCGTCAAGGCCCTGCGTTCCACCTTCGGCCCCAACTGTCACTGGTGCGGGCTGCCGATGGACTTCGACGAGCCGGCGGGCCGGCCGGAGTCGGCCACCATCGAGCATCTGGTGGATTCGACCTTCGGCGGGGTGCGCTCCTCGAAGCACCGGCGGCTCGCGCACGCCGCCTGCAACCATGCGCGCAACGAGTTCCGCCAGCAGGCCGAGCGCCAGTTCGAGCAGTGGATCGCCCAGCGTCAGGCCTCCTCGAAAACCCTGACTGAAAATCAGACATCCGACTGAAATTCAGACACTGCGAGTGTTCTGAATTCAGCCGGAGAGCGCTTCTCTCGAATGGAGAAACGTTTGTTATCAATGGCTTAGCGGGTGGCACGAACTGTGCAATATTCAGTCACCTTTTTCAGGAGACAAAGAATGAACCGTCGCCACCTCGTCGCCCTGGCCGCGCTCGCCGCCTGTGCCGCAGCCACCGCTCCGGCCTGGGCACAGTCCAACGAAATCCGCATCGCCCACATCTACAGCAAGACCGGCGCGCTAGAAGCCTACGGCAAGCAGACCCAGACCGGCTTCATGATGGGCCTGGACTACGCGACCGGCGGCACGATGACCGTGGCGGGCAAGAAGCTGGTGGTCATCGAGAAGGACGACCAGGGCAAGCCCGACCTGGGCAAGTCGCTGCTGGCCGCCGCGTATTCCGACGACAAGGCCGCGCTGGCCGTGGGCCCGACGGCCTCGGGCGTGGCGCTGGCGATGCTGCCGGTGGCCGAGGAGTACAAGAAGATCCTGATCGTCGAGCCCGCGGTGGCCGACTCGATCACCGGCGACAAGTGGAACAAGTACATCTTCCGCACCGGCCGCAATTCGAGCCAGGACGCGATCTCCAACGCGGTGGCCATCGACAAGCCCGGCGTCACCGTCGCCACGCTGGCGCAGGACAACGCCTTCGGCCGCGACGGCGTGAAGGCCTTCGGTGCCGCGCTCAAGAAGGCCAAGCTGGTCCACGAGGAATACCTGCCGCCCGCCACCACCGACTTCACCGCCGGCGCGCAGCGCCTGATCGACAAGCTGAAGGACCAGCCGGGCCGCAAGATCATCTGGATCGTCTGGGCCGGCGCGGGCAACCCGTTCAAGATCGTCGACCTCGACCTCAAGCGCTACGGCATCGAGATCGCCACCGGCGGCAACATCCTGCCGGCCATGGCCGCCTACAAGGCGCTGCCAGGCATGGAAGGCGCGGCCTACTACTACTTCGGCATCCCGAAGAACCCGGTGAACGAGGCGATGGTCTCGGCCCACTACAAGGAATTCAAGACGCCGCCCGACTTCTTCACGGCCGGGGGCTTCTCGGCCGCGATGGCGGTGGTGACCGCGCTGAAGAAGACCAACGGCGACACCAACACCAACAAGCTCATCAGCACGATGGAAGGCATGAGCTTCGACACGCCCAAGGGCAAGATGACCTTCCGCAAGGAAGACCACCAGGCGATGCAGTCGATGTACCACTTCAAGATCAAGGTCGACCCGGCGTTCGCCTGGGGCGTGCCGGAGCTGGTGCACGAGATCAAGCCTGAAGAGATGGACATCCCGATCAAGAACAAGAGGTAAGAACTCGCCCCCAGGCTACGCGCGCACTTCGTGTCGCTACGCCAACCCCCTGCCGGGGGCAACACCTGCGGCCCGGCAAAGCCGGTTCCGCGGTGTTCCTCGAATTAATTTCAGTTTCGCCCCGGATGGCCGCCGGGCGAAGCGCCAGCCTGCGTCCTTCTTCGCGGCGGCATGTTGTTCCCCCGGCCGATTCGATTCGTCAGTCAGCAAAGCAAGCGTTCGATACCCACAACACAAGGAGACAGCGATGCCAGCGATGAAATGGAACAAGTGGAAGAACTGGAAGGCGCTCGCCGCAGCCGCGGCGATGACGGCGGCTGCGCACGCCGCGCAGGCGGCCGTGCCGCTGCCCGCGCTCGGTGCCAATCCGGCGGAGGTGAGCGTGTCGGGACTGTCGGCCGGCGGCTTCATGGCCGTGCAGCTGCACGTGGCGTACTCCGCCACGTTCAAGCGCGGCGCGGGCGTGGTGGCGGGCGGCCCGTACTACTGCGCCGAAGGTTCGGTGCTCAACGCCACGGGGCGTTGCATGACGCACAGCACCAGCATCCCGGTGTCCTCGCTCGTGAGCACCACCAACAGCTGGGCTGCCAGCGGTGCGATCGACCCGGTGTCGAACATGAGCGGCTCCAAGGTCTACATGTTCTCGGGCACCTCGGACAACACCGTCAAGCAGGCGGTGATGGACGACCTCAAGACCTACTACCAGAGCTTCGTGCCCGCGGCCAACGTCGTCTACAAGAACAACATCGGCGCGGGCCACGCGATGGTCACCGACGACTACGGCAGCGCCTGCAGCACCACTGCAGCCCCCTACATCAACAACTGCGGCTTCGACCTCGCGGGAGAGATCCTCACGCAGCTGTACGGCCCGCTGAACCCGCGCAACAACGGCACGCTCGGCGGCACCTTCACCGAGTTCAACCAGTCGGAGTTCGTCAGCGGCCACGGCATGGCCGCGACCGGCTGGATCTACGTGCCGCAGGCCTGCACCACCACCTCGTGCCGCGTGCACCTGGTGCTGCACGGCTGCAAGCAGAACTACACCGACGTGGGCGACCAGTACGTTCGCAAGACCGGCTACAACCGCTGGGCCGACACCAACAACATCGTGCTGATCTATCCGCAGACCAGCACGGCCGCCACCAACAGCTGCTGGGACTGGTGGGGCTACGACAACGCCAACTATGCGAAGAAGTCGGGCCCGCAGATGGCTGCCATGAAGGCGATGATCGACCGCGTCACCGGCTCCTCGGGCGGCAGCGGCCTGCCGGCGCCGACCGGCGTGGGCACGTCGGGCGCCACCGCCAGCAGCATGGTGATCGCCTGGAACGCAGTGAGCGGCGCCAGCGGCTACAACGTGTACCGCGGCGGCAGCAAGGTCAACGCCTCGCCGGTGACTGCCACCAGCTACACCGACACCGGCCTGGCCGCCTCGACCACCTACAGCTGGACCGTGGCCGCGCTGAACGCGAGCAACGTCGAGGGCGCGATGTCGTCGGCCGCCACCGGCACCACCACCGGAGGCGGCAGCGGCGGCACCTGCTACACCGCGAGCAACTACACGCACACCATCGCCGGGCGCGCCTATGCCTTGTACGGCCTGACCTATGCGTACGGCTCGAACCAGTCGATGGGGCTGTGGAACATCTACGTGACGACCACGCTGAAGCAGACGGGGCCCAACTACTACGTGATCGGCACCTGTTGAGGCCGGTCTTCTTTCCTGTTTTCCGATTCGCAATGACCAACGACGATGCTTGAGACCCGAGATCTGACCATCCGCTTCGGTGGGCACGTGGCCGTCAACAGCGTGAGCTGCGCCTTCGCGCCCGGCACGCTGACGGCCATCGTGGGCCCCAACGGCGCGGGCAAGACCACCTACTTCAACCTGATCTCGGGCCAGCTCAAGGCGAGTGCGGGCACCGTGTCGCTCGACGGGCAGTCGTTGTCGGGCCTGTCCCCCTCCGCGCGCACGCACGCGGGGCTGGGGCGGGCGTTCCAGCTGACCAACCTGTTCCCCAACCTCACGGTGCTGGAGAACGTGCGCCTCGCGGTGCAGGCCACGCGCGAAGGCGCGCACCGGCGCGGGCTCAACCTGTGGAGCATCTGGAGCGACCACAGGGCGCTGACCGAGCGCGCCGACCAGATCCTGGCCGACGTGGCGCTGAAGTCGCGCGAGCACGCCACGGTGGCGAGCCTGCCGCACGGCGATCAGCGCAAGCTGGAAGTGGCGCTCCTGATGGCGCTGGAGCCCAAGGTCTTCATGTTCGACGAGCCCACGGCCGGCATGAACGCGGCCGAGGCGCCCGTCATCCTCGACCTGATCCGCAAGCTCAAGAAGGACAAGACCAAGACCATTCTGCTTGTCGAGCACAAGATGGACGTGGTGCGCGAACTCGCCGACCGCATCATCGTGCTGCACAACGGCACGCTGGTGGCCGACGGAGAGCCGGCCGAGGTGATCGCCTCGCCGGTGGTGCAGGAGGCCTACCTGGGCGTTTCGAAGGAGGCCGCATGAGCGCGAACAATCTGCTGACCCTCGAGGGCGTGCACACGCACATCGGGGCGTATCACATCCTGCACGGCGTCGACCTCGCCGTGCCGCGCGGGCAGCTCACCATGCTGCTCGGCCGCAATGGCGCGGGCAAGACGACCACGCTGCGGACCATCATGGGCCTGTGGCATGCGTCGCAGGGCAGGGTGCGCTTCGGCGAGAAAGAAATCACCGCCCAGCACACGCCGCAGATCGCCGGGCTGGGCATTGCCTACGTGCCCGAGAACATGGGCATCTTCTCCGACCTCACGGTGAAGGAGAACATGCTGCTGGCCGCGCGCGGCGCGAAGAACGCGGCGCAGATCGACGACACGCGGCTGAAGTGGATCTTCAAGCTCTTCCCCGCGGTCGAGAAGTTCTGGAACCACCCGGCGGGCAAGCTCTCGGGCGGGCAGAAGCAGATGCTGGCCGTCTCGCGTGCCATCGTGGAGCCGCGCGAGCTGCTCATCATCGACGAGCCCAGCAAGGGCCTGGCGCCCGTGATGATCAACAACATGATCGACGCCTTCGCAGAGCTCAAGCGCAGCGGCGTGACCATCCTGCTGGTGGAGCAGAACATCAACTTCGCCCAGCGGCTGGGCGACACCGTCGCGGTGATGGACAACGGAAGCGTGGTGCATGCGGGCTCCATGGCGGAGTTTTCTGCGGACGCGCAATTGCAGCAATCTCTCTTGGGTCTCGCGCTATGACGTATTCCGTGTCTTGTTCCCTCTCCCGCTTGCGGGAGAGGGCTAGGGTGAGGGCAGGCGGCCTGTGCAACGGCCATGTCCTCGCATCGGTGCCGCCGGCCCTCACCCCAACCCTCTCCCGCAAGCGGGAGAGGGGGCAAGAGGGAGTGCAGCAATGAAGACGCTCGACTTCGATTGGCGGCCCCTGCTGCTCGCGCCGGTGCTCGCGCTCGTCGCGCTGCCGCTCACCGGCTCCTTCTCCACCTGGCTCACGCTCACGGTGGCGGGGCTGGCCATGGGCATGATCATCTTCATCATCGCCTCGGGCCTCACGCTGGTGTTCGGCCTCATGGACGTGCTGAACTTCGGCCACGGCGTGTTCATCGCGCTGGGCGCCTTCGTAGCCAGCAGCGTGCTCGGCCTCATGGGCGACTGGACCGGTTCGGGCGAGCTGTGGCGAAACCTCGTGGCGGTGTTCCCGGCAATGCTGGCCGCGATGGCGGTGGCGGGCGCGATCGGTTTCGCCTTTGAGCGCTTCATCGTGCGGCCGGTGTACGGCCAGCACCTGAAGCAGATCCTCATCACCATGGGCGGCATGATCATCGGCGAGGAGCTCATCAAGGTGATCTGGGGCCCGGCGCAGGTTCCGCTGCCGCTGCCCGAGGCACTGCGCGGCTCGCTGCTGGTGGGCGATGCGGCCATCAGCAAGTACCGCCTGCTCGCGGTGGCCGTGGGCGTGGTGGTGTTCGGCGTGCTCGCATGGACGCTGGGCCGAACAAAGATCGGCCTGCTGATCCGCGCCGGCGTGCAGGACCGCGAGATGGTCGAGTCGCTGGGCTACCGCATCGGGCGGCTCTTCGTCGGCGTGTTCGTGGTCGGCAGCGCGCTTGCCGGGCTGGGCGGCGTGATGTGGGGCCTCTTCCAGCAGAACCTGGTGCCGCAGATGGGCGCGCAGGTCAACGTGCTGATCTTCATCGTGATCATCATCGGCGGGCTGGGCTCGACGGGTGGGGCACTCATCGGCGCGCTGCTGGTGGGGCTGATGACCAACTACGTGGGCTTCCTGCTGCCCACGCTCACACAGTTCGCGAGCATCTTCCTGATGGTGGCCGTGCTGCTGTGGCGCCCGCAGGGCGTGTACCCGGTGGCCAACCGCTGAAGGGGGAGAAGACCACATGTTCCTGAAACGACTTCTCTCCAACGACATGCCCCGCAGCCGCCTGCTGGCGGTGCTGCTGATCGCGGTGTTCGTCGCGCTGGCCTTCGCGCCGTTCATCTTCCCGGGCGTGAAGGCGCTGAGCGTGGCGGCCAAGATTCTGGTGTTCGTGGTGCTGGTGGCCAGCTTCGACCTGCTGCTGGGCTACACGGGCATCGTGAGCTTCGCGCACACCATGTTCTTCGGCATCGGTGCCTACGGCATCGCCATCTCTGCCTCGCGGCTCGGGCCCAACTGGGGCGCGGTGCTCGTGGGGCTGGGCGCTTCGCTGGCGATCTCGCTGGTGCTTTCGTTCGCCATCGGCCTGTTCTCGCTGCGGGTGCGCGCGATCTTCTTCGCGATGATCACGCTGGCCGTGGCTTCGGCCTTCCAGACGCTGGCCTCGCAGATGTCGGACTTCACCGGCGGCGAGGACGGCCTGACCTTCAAGCTGCCCGAGCTGATCTCGCCGAGCTTCGAGTTCGCCGAAGAGCCTTTCCTCGGCGTCTCGCTCGACGGCCGGCTGCTTTGCTACTACCTGCTGTTCGTGGCGGCGGTGGTGCTGGTGCTGGCGCTGCTGCGCATCGTGAACTCGCCCTTCGGCCGTGTGCTGCAGGCGATCCGCGAGAACGAGTTCCGCGCCGAGGCCATCGGCTACCGCGTGGTGGTCTACCGCACCACGGCCGCGGTGCTGTCGGCGCTATTCGCCACGCTGGCCGGCGCGATGCTCGCGATCTGGCTGCGCTACAACGGGCCCGACACCTCGCTGAGCTTCGAGATCATGATCGACGTGCTGCTGATCGTGGTGATCGGCGGCATGGGCACCATCTACGGCGCGGCCATCGGCGCGGTGCTCTTCGTGGTGGCGCAGAGCTACCTGCAGGACCTGCTTCGCATCGGCAACGAGGCCGCAAGCGGCCTGCCATGGCTGGCCGCGCTGCTGTCGCCCGACCGCTGGCTGCTGTGGCTGGGCCTGCTGTTCGTGCTCTCCGTCTATTACTTTCCCACCGGCATCGTCGGAAAACTGCGAGCAAGGGCAGCGCGATGAGCGACAACCAGATTCCACTCTCCCGCTACGCCCGGCTCGAGGGCCGCGAGATCCACTGGCTCGAATGGGGTACGCCCGAGGAGCCCGTGGTCATCGCCTGGCACGGCCTTGCACGCACAGGCCGCGACATGGACGAACTGGCCCAGCACTTCGCCTCGCGCGGTTTCCGCGTGATCTGCCCCGACACCATCGGCCGCGGCCTGAGCCAGTGGAGCCCGCTGCCCGACGAGGAATACACGCTCGCGTTCTATGCGCGCATCGCCAACGCGCTGTGCGACGAGCTGCGGCTGGGGCGCGTGCATTGGGTCGGCACCTCGATGGGCGGCGCCATCGGCACCGTATGCGCCTCGGGCCTCTTCGAGCCGCGCATGAAGGCGCGCATCGCGAGCCTGGTGCTCAACGACAACGCACCGGAGCTGGCGCAGCCCGCCATCGAGCGCATCCGCGCCTACGCGGGCAATCCGCCGGCCTTCGACACGGTGGCCGAGCTGGAGGCCTTCTTCCGTACGGTCTACAAGCCCTACGGCTGGCTCAGCGACGCGCAGTGGCGCCGCCTGACCGAGACCTCCACGCGCCGCCTGCCCGACGGCCGCGTGACGCCGCACTACGACCCGGCCATGGTCCGGCAGTTCAGCGCACACGACAACGACTACCTGATCTGGCCGCACTACGACGCCATCGAGGTGCCCGTGCTGTGCCTGCGCGGAGCCGAGTCCGACCTGGTGCTGCCCGGCGTGGTCGAGGAAATGAAGCGGCGCGGCCCCGGCGCGGCCGGCAGGCTGCAGGTGATCGAAGTTCCTGCCTGCGGTCACGCGCCCGCGCTCAACGTGCCCGAACAACTTGATCCCGTCGAGGGGTTTATCCGGGCGGCCGGCCGCTGAGGCTGCGGCGGCGTGACAATCGCCGCCCACCTCAACCACAAGGCCGAGACAAGGCCTCGAACACCATGGCGCTCTCGATGTACGACCTGTCCGTGCCTGTCTTCACGCGCGGACTCGGCCAGCTCACCCATATCCTCGACAAGAGCCTCGCGCATGCGAAGGCCAACGGTATCGACCCGGCCTCGCTGGTCGATGCGCGGCTGGCGCCCGACATGCTCACGCTGGTCGGCCAGATCCAGCGTGCGAGCGATGCCTCCAAGCTCGGCACGGCCCGCATCGCCGGCATCGCGGCGCCGAGCTTTCCCGACGAGGAAAAGACCTGGGACGACCTGGTCGCGCGCATCGCGAAGACACACGACTTCCTGGCCGGCGTCGATCGCGCCCTGATCGACGGCCACGAGGATCGCGCCGTGACCATCAAGACCCGCGAAGGCGAGGCGACCTTCACGGCGCAGCGCTACCTGCTGCAGTTCGCGCTGCCGAACTTCTTCTTCCACGTGACCACCGCCTACGACGTGCTGCGCCACAAGGGCATGCCCATCGGCAAGCTGGATTACCTGGGCAAGTTCTGATCCGGGCAGGCCGTCACGCCGCCGGGACAAACTTCAAATTGCCGTGACACATGCGCACGCGGGGCGTGCGCCGCGAACAATCGCGCCTGACCGCTTTCGGTCTGACACTCGAGCGAGGTTCGCGATCATGAAGATGTTGTCCAGAAGGGCGTTCTCGGGGCTCGCCATCGGCTCCTCGGCGCTCGCGGCCGCTGCGGGCGGCGCATGGCCGGTGCGTAGCGCGCTGGCTGCGTCGCCGGGCCTGCGGGACTACGGCAAGGCGCCCGAATTCACGGGCATCGACAAATGGCTCAACTCGGAGCCGCTCACCATGCAGGGCCTGGCGGGCAAGGTGGTGCTGGTCGATTTCTGGACCTACTCCTGCATCAACTGCATCCGCACGCTGCCCTACGTCGTGAGCTGGTACGAGAAATACAAGGAGCGGGGCTTCGTGGTGGTGGGCGTGCATTCGCCCGAGTTCGCCTACGAGAAGTCGACGCGCAACGTGCAGGACGCGATCCAGCGCTTCGGCATCCGCTACCCGGTGGCGCAGGACAACGGCTTTGCCACCTGGAAGGCCTACAACAACCAGTATTGGCCGGCCTTCTACCTGGCCGACAGCAACGGGCAGGTGATGCGGCAGCACTTCGGCGAAGGGGAGTACGCCGAGATGGAGGCCGCGATCGAGGCGCTGCTGGCGCGCAGGCCGCCGGCCTGAATCAGCGGCGCTACTTCGCCGATTCGATGATGCGCCGCACCGCCGCCTTGCCCACTGGCGTGAGCACGGGGTCGAGCTCGGTGTAGGGCACTTCGATCTCGATCTCGCAACCGTTGCCGTAGGCGGGCTGGGCGAAGCGCATGCCCTTGGCTTCCAGCGTGAGGTCGTAGTAGGCGCCTTCTTCGTAGTTCGACCGGCAGTTGTCCTCGGCCTTCGAGGGATCGATGCCCGCATGGCGGAACAGGAAGCGGCGCAGCTTCGGTGTCATAGAGGCGCCTCCGGTGCCGGATATCCGGCCTTCGGCCGGGCGGGCCTTCGACAGCGAGCGCAGTCCGAACCAGGACCACGGGTCGATCTGCCTGCCGGTCTGCAGGTCCCATGTGCGGTAGAACCATGAGATGCCCGAGCGGCCCATGCCGGCCGCCCAGGTGTAGTTGCGGATGCTGAGCCACTGCGAGGTCCAGTACTCGGGGTCGGCGGTGTTCTCGTCCTCCGCCGGCACGCCGACGCGGCCGAGGAACTCGCGGCGCTTGTCGAAGTATTCCGTGACCGCGTCCTTGCTGGTGTCGAAGTCGCGCCGCAGTTCGCGGTTGATGGCCGCCAGCGTGGGCTCGGGGCCGGAGAGCTCGATGGTTTCCTGCCCGGCGAAGCGCAGCCGGCGGAAGCTGCGGCCGGCTGCGAACTCCTCCTTCTTTCCGATCTCGATCTTCGGCGGCGTCTCGAGCTGGCCTGCATAGCCTTCGCTTCCGCAGGCCCTGTCGCCGCCCGTGGCGTCGGCAAGGTCGAGCTTGATCGGCAGCGTGACGGGTGTTCCTTTCACGCTCTTCCAGGTGCCGGTGAGCGTGTTGCCCCTGGCAGGCTCGAGCGACCAGAGGCCGGTGTCGCCAGCTTCGTGCCAGAAGCTGTCCTTCTCGATGCGGCTCAGCGGGATCGGCTTCTTGTACTGCCTGTAGAAGTAGCTCCCGCTCGGAAACTCCGCGTTGAAGCAGGCCACGATGGCCTTGGTCCCGAGCGTGCCTTCCCATACGCCCTTGGGTACGTCCGCGGTTGCGGCCGGGCAGGGCAGCAGGTGCAGCAGCGGGATCAGGCCGGCGAGGCACCGGGCGCGGAGATGTTTCATGGCTTGCGGGCGGAGATCGAATACATGAGCGGAATGCGCGGCATGCCCTCGGGCGGTGCCATGCGGCGCCCGCCGATGTCGCGCATGCCCTCGAAGGGCTTCCAGCCGTTGGCGTACGGATACTCGTCGAGCAGCTCGATGACGAGGCCGGCCTGCGACAGCGCGGTCGTCACCTGGCCCACACCCCAGGTGAACTCGAAGCTCGGGTACGGGTTGCTGAAGTTCTCCACGCCGCGCTCGTAACCTTCGCGCACCAGGCCGTCGCCGGACTCCGCCACGTAGTCGCCCACGCCCTCTTCGGGCACGGCGGCGTCGTTGAAATAGTCGTAGTGGAACTTCCAGGCCGGATCGAACACCAGCGCGAAGGGGTGGAATTCGACGATGACGAAGCGCCCGCCGGGCTTGAGCATCTGCGCCACGCCGCGTGCCCATGCAGCGATGTCGGAAAGCCAGCAAAGCGTGCCGTACGAACAGAACACGATGTCGAAGCGCTCGCCGCGCACCTGTGCGTCACGGAAGTAGTCGTAGACGTCCGAGCGCACGAAGCGCGCGGCAATGCCCGACTGCAGCGATAGCCGCGCTGCGAAGTCGACGGCTTCGTCGGAGATGTCCACGCCCGTCACGTCGGCGCCCAGACGCGCGATGCTCAGGCTGTCCTGACCCGCGTTGCACTGAAGGTGCAGCACCGACAGGCCCTTCACGTCGCCGAGCAGGCCGGCTTCTTCGGGAAAGAGCGTGGAGCCGCCTTGGCGGAAGAAGGTGGCCTGGTCGCCCTTGTGGCTGTTGTGCGCGACGGTGGCCGCGTTCCATGAGAGCCGGTTGGCTTCGTGCAGGTCCTTCTTCATCGGGCTGCGGGCACCGTTTGCGTGGGCCAGCCGGCGAGGTTGCGTTCGGCGATGCCCGCGAGCGCGGTGATCCATGCGGGGCTGTCGTTCAGGCAGGGGATGTAGCTGAAGGCTTCGCCTCCCGAGTGCAGGAAGGCTTCGCGGCCTTCCATGGCGATTTCTTCCAGGGTCTCGAGGCAGTCGGCCGGAAAGCCAGGGCACACCACGTCCACGCGCTTCACGCCGGACGCACCGAGCTCGCGCAGCGTGGGCTCGGTGTAGGGCTCCAGCCACTTGGCGCGGCCGAATCGCGACTGGAAGGTCACACGGTGCTGCGCGTCCGACAGGCCCAGGCGCGCGGCTAGGAGGCGGGCCGTTTCGAGGCACTGCGCCTGGTACGGATCGCCCAGCGCGATGTTGCGTGCGGGAATGCCGTGGAAGCTCATGAGGAGCACCTGGCCGCGGCCTTCGGTCTTCCAGTGCTTCTCGATACTCTGCGCGAGCGCCTCGATGTAGGCTGGGTCGTCGTGGTAGTCGTTGACGAAGCGGAATTCGGGCACGCGGCGCTGCCTGCTGCTCCAGGCGTTCACCGCGTCGATCACGCTCGCGGTGGTGGTGCCCGAGTACTGCGGATAGGCCTGCAGCACCAGCACGCGGCCGACGCCTTCGGCCTGCAGCGCGTCGAGCCGCGAGGCAATGGAAGGGCTGCCGTAGCGCATCGCGTCGCGCACGGTCGCGCGATGGCCGCGCTCCCCGAGCCAGCCGGCAAGCAGGGTGGCCTGCTTCTGCGTCCACACCTTCAGCGGCGAGCCTTCGCGCATCCAGATGCTCGCGTACTTGGCGGCCGACTTGGCCGGGCGCGTGCGAAGAATGATGCCGTGCAGGATCAGCGCCCACAGCGCCTTCGGGATCTCGACCACGCGCGGGTCGCCCAGGAAGTCGGCGAGGTAGGGGCGTACCGCGGCGGCGGTGGGGGCGTCGGGAGAGCCCAGGTTGCACCAGAGCACTGCGGTGCGAAGGGAACCGGGGGTACTCGGAGTGGCGTTCTCTTGGATCGAAGGCATGCGGTATTCTGCGGCATGACTTCCGCTTCCCCGGTGCCAGCGGGCGCCGCGCCTCTCGATCTCAAGCCTCTCGAGCTCAAGCGCATTTCGGCGATCTCGCTGGACCTCGACGACACCCTCTGGCCGATCTGGCCCACCATCGAACGCGCCGAGGCCGTGCTGCACCAGTGGCTGCTGCGCGAGGCGCCCAAGACCGCCACGCTGCTGATGACCCCGGGCATTCTGCGCGAGCTGCGCGAAGCCACTGCAAAGGAGCGTTCCGACCTCGCGCACGACCTGAGCGCGCTGCGCCGGGAGTCGATCCGCACCGCACTCACCCGCGCGGGGGAAGACCCGGCGCTGGCCGAACCGGCCTTCGATGCCTTCTTCGCCGAGCGCCAGCGCGTGACGCTGTACGACGACGCGCTGCCCGCGCTGAAGTGGCTCAGTGAACGCTATCCGCTGGTGGCCATTTCCAACGGCAACGCCGACATCCACAAGACGGGCGTCGGCCGCTGGTTCCGCACCGCCTTCAATGCGCGGGCCTTCGGCAGCGGCAAGCCGCACGCGCCCATCTTCCGCGCCGCCGCCGCATCGGTCGGCCTGCTGCCCAAGGACGTGCTGCACGTGGGCGACGATGCGGAGCTCGACGTGGTCGGCGCGCTCAACGCCGGCATGCAGGCCGCCTGGCTGGTGCGCGACGAACGCCCCTGGGTGCACGGCGCGCGGCCGCAGCTGATCGTGCCGAACCTGCACGCCCTGTGCATGGCGCTCGACGGCTGAGACGCCACCAGTCCGACAAGAGCAGCGCGTCTTTCAAAACCTCGCGGAACCGGCTTTGCCGGGCCGCAGGTGTCGCACCCTGCAAAGGGGACGTCGCGAAACGAAGTGCGCGAAGCCTTGGGGGTCAGCCGAATACAGGTCTGAAGAAGCTGCGTTCGTAGCTGAGGATGCAGCGCGTCTCCTCCGCGTACCTGAACGCGGCCTGGCACTCCGCGTCCTGCATCGAATCGGCGCGGTACTTTTCGTAGTCGGCCAGGCTCGGAAAGCTGAACATCGCCAGCGCGACGTTGTTCGCGCCTTCCGAGGGCAGGAAGTAGCCGTGGTGCTTGCCGCCGAACTTCTCGACGAGCGGGATCCAGAGCCTGCCGTAGTGCTCGAATTCCTTCAGCTTGTAGGGATCGACGATGTAGCGCAGGTAGCAGGTGACCATGAGGGATGTCTTTCGGGATGCAGGTCGGGGAGTGGTGAGGGGTATTGCTCGCGGCGTCTGCGGCCGCGCGCGGGGCTGACTATAGTTTCCCGGCTGTTGTCCCACCCTCCGCGGCCTCGCGCCGGACAGGAAACCCGAAGTGCATCTCTCCAACTGGCTCATCTTCTGCGGTGTCACGCTGCTCGTTGCGTTCACTCCCGGACCGGCCGTGCTGCTGGCGGTCTCGAACTCGATGAGCGTGGGCCCGCGACGGGCGATGATCAGTTCGCTGGGCAATGCGGCGGGGCTCTTCATGGTGTCCGCTGCCGCCATGGCCGGGCTGGGCGTGGTGCTCTCCACCTCGGCCCATGCCTTCATGGTGCTGAAGCTGGCTGGTGCGGCCTACCTGATCTACCTGGGCATCAAGCAGTGGCGCAGCCAGGGCAGCGTGTTCGCCGACGTGCAGGGCGGCCAGGGCGGCGCGGCACCGCGATCGAGCTGGCGCCTCTTCGGCCACGGGATGACGGTAGCGCTGACCAACCCCAAGGGCATTCTTTTCTTCTCCGCGCTGTTCCCGCAGTTCCTCACGCAGGACGCGCCGATGCTCACGCAGTTCGCGGTACTGACCGGCACCTTCGCAGCAGCGTCGGTGATCGCGCATTCGTTCTACGTGCTGCTGGCGCGCCTGCTGCGCAAGCAGCTTTCCGACGTGCGCCGCACGCGCATCTTCAACAAGGTGTCGGGCGCGGCCTTCGTGCTGCTGGGGCTGAGCCTGCTGAGACTGCGCAACAAGGCAGCCTGAGCCCGGCCTTCCTTCTGCTTCAGTCGATCCCGAAGCGTTCGCGCAGCGCCGCGCAGAAGTCGGCGGTGCCGCTGATCGAGAGGGTGATGGTCTCGTAGCGCGGATCGTCCTCGCTCGATTCCTGCAGGTCGTAGTCCCACGTGCCGCCGTCTTCGAGGGCGCCGCGCGCATCGGGAAACGCGGCCTCGGCCCACGCGAGCACCTGCGCGACTTCGGCCCGCACCTCGGGTGTCTTGTCGGGCGAGGTCGATGCCATGGCGTCGAAGGTGCCGTGGCCCTCGGTGTCCTCGCTGTAGTCGAAATCGAGGTAGCGCAGTTCGGTCGTCATGTGGTCAATCCAGTGATCTGGCGGCGGCGAGACCGCTGAGCACCGCGCCTTCGAGCGTGGCGGGGTAGGGGCCTTCGACGTAGTCGCCGCAGGCCTGCAGGCCCGGTGCGATGGTCGAGGGCGGCCGCGCGAGGCCGGGCGTGCAGGCGAAGGTGGCGCGTTTCTCGATCACCGTCTGCACCAGCTCCAGATTCGACTGGCCCAGTTGGGCTTCGGCCTGCGCGATGACCTGCGCTTCCAGCACCTCGCGCGACGCCTCGTTCGCGCTCACCACCATCGCGAGCACGCCCTGCAGGCCGCCGAGCTGGCTCCTGTCGAAGGCGAACTGGGCCGGTGCCGTGGCCGGATCGCTGCGAAGCGCGAGCATCGGCTCGGCCAGCGGCTTGGCGCCGCGCACGTAGACTGTCGCGATGGCCTCGAAGCGCAGCGCCTCCGTGGTCTCGCACCAGCGGTCCGCCGGCAGGCCCGAGCTGCGGACAAGGCGCGCCGCGTCCCATGGCGCGCAGGCCAGCACGACCCGATCGAAGGCTTCACCATCGAGCAGCCACTGCCCCGCCTTCGATGCGATGGCACGCACGCGCGTGCCGATATGTACCTCGGCGCCGTGCCGCGTCAGCCAGCGGATCGCGGCATCGGGCAGCAGCGCTCCGAGATCCGCCCGCGGCAGCAACAGGTCGGCGCCGCCGCTTCCGCTGAAGAGTGCGTCGTTCAGCACACGCAGGAAGACCTCGCCGCTCGACTGCGCGACGGGCGTATTGAGCGCGGAAACGCAAAGCGGCTCGATCAGCTCCCGCATCACGCGCGGAGTGAGCCCGGCGCAAAGATCGGCAACCGTCGCGGCACGGCCGCAGCGAAAGCCCGAGAGCCTCCAGCCGATGGCGGTGCGCAGCAGCGACGACTTGTCGCGCCACGTCCAGCCCCGCGCCGTGAAAATGCCCGCCAGCAGATCGAGCGGCGCAGGCAGCCGCGGCAGCTTCAGCCCGCCGCCGTCGGCGAAACGCAGCGAAAGAGGCAGCCGCAGCAGCGCGCCTTCGACGTCGACGCCCACATCGCGCATCAGCTGCAGCGTTGCGGTGTATGCGCCGATCAGGATGTGCTGGCCGTTGTCCAGCGCCAGCCCGTGCATGTCGTCGACCCGCCGCGCTCGCCCGCCCGGCATGTGCGCCGCCTCGAACAGCGTCACGGCATGGCCGAGCCGCGTGGCCTCCACCGCACAGGCGAGGCCGGCCCAGCCGGCGCCGATGACGGCGGTCGTGCTCATTGAAAGTCGCGCGGAAGCAGCACGCGGTCGTAGTAGGGGTCCAGATCGTCGTCCGGCTTAGCACACCTCACGAAGCACCTGTACGTCAACAGCTCGATGCGCTCGCTTCTTGTCAAACCATCCTCGCGCATCGCGAAATCGCGATCGCTCAAGTCGAACTTGCCATCTGCGTTGAAGAGCAGCTTGTCGCCCACGACGTAGTCACGCCTGAATTGCGTTCGCCATTGCGAGTTGGAGCCCCAGCCGTCTGCCAGATCCTCACAGCGGCGAAACTTGCGTCGATGCGCCCAGAAGAGCGTTGATGACGTCGCGATTTCAGGATTCAGCGTACCGGCCAGACAGGAAACGGCGACACCGGCGCGTGAGAACATCATGGAGCCAAGCACCAGTGCGGGCCAATCGATCCGTTCGATATCGATGTAGTCGTTGCGAGGCCGCAGAGGAACAGCTTCGACGATGTCGACGATCTCGTGAAAAAAGGGCGAGTAGGCGGACTCGTCAACTACGCGAAAACCCAGGCCGGTCATGAACGCGAGGTACTCGGGCAAGGTGAGCGTCGGCCCTTCCCAACCTTCGTAGATTCCCCGCTGAAAAGCCATCAGCAAGATCTGGTTGATGCGCGAGAGCGCATAAAGGCGCCAGGAGTCTTCGATGGCAATCGGCTCCGGCGACGTCTGCTGTGCGAACGCGGTCAGCCAGCCGCGCTCGCTTTCCATCCAGGGGCAGAGCAGTTCGTGGAAAAGGTCGGCCTTCGGGTCGAAGTTCAGGATCGCCCTGAAGAGGCCGACATGCGAAAGTTCGGATGCATTCATCGGGCCGGGTGCTAGATACGCCCTAACGCCTGTACCTTCCAAGCCAGCCAGAACTTGCGCACCGGCGTCAGACTCACGCGCTGGTTGAGCACCTGGAAGTTGTCGCGTTCGATCTCGCGCAGCAGGGTGCGGTAGATGCTGGCCATCATCAGGCCGGGCTTCTGCGAGCGGCGGTCGGCCAGCGGGAGGAGGGCGAGCGCTTCGTCGTAGGCGGCGTGGGCGCGCGCGGCCTGGAACTTCATGAGTTCGACGAAGCGCTCGGAGTGCACGCGGTTCAGGATCTCGTGCGCCTTCACGTCGAACTTCTGCAGCTCGTTGACCGGCAGGTAGATGCGACCGCGCATGGCGTCCTCGCCCACGTCGCGCAGGATGTTGGTGAGCTGCAGCGCCAGGCCCAGCTTGTGGGCGTAGGCGGTGGTCTGGGCTTCGGTCTGGCCGAAGATGCGGGCGGCGACCTCGCCGACCACGCCGGCCACGAGGTGGCAGTAGCGCGCGAGGCCCTGGAAGTCGAGGTAGCGCGTCTGATCGAGGTCCATCTGGCAGCCGTCGATCACCTCGTTGAGCTGGCGCGCCTCGATGCCGTAGGCCGCGGCGTGCGGCATCAGCGCCTGCATGACCGGATGGCGCGGCGTGCCCGCGAAGGACTGCGAGACCTCGGTGCGCCACCAGGCGAGCTTGGTGGCGGCCACGCCCGGGTCGCTGACCTCGTCGACCACGTCGTCGACCTCGCGGCAGAAGGCATAGAAGGCCGTGATCGCGGCGCGGCGCGGCTTGGGAAGGAACAGGAAGGCGTAATAGAAACTGCTGCCCGAGGCGGCGGCCTTGTCTTGCACGTATTGCTCGGGGGTCATCGGGGAGGCGCTGCTTTCATGGGGCGTGATTGTCTCCGCATCCGCACGGCCTTCCAGAGCAGCACCGGAGCGTCGAGCTTGCCGATGGTGGGGCGCTGGCTGAAGGTGTCGAAGCCCAGCTCCTGGATCTTGTCGAGGATGCGCAGCCCCCCCTGCACCACGAGGCGCAGCTCCCAGCCGGCGCGACCGGGCAGCCGGTGCACGAGCGGCGCGCCCTCGGTCATGAGCTCGCGCGCCCAGTAACACATCACTGCTATGAGATTGATAGCTTCCTGCGGAGGCTCCGCGCGCGAGAGCGGCGCGAAGACCTTGAAGTTCTCGGGCGAGAGGCCGCGCCGGTCGCAGTCGGTCAGCGGAAAGTAGAAGCGGCCGCGCGGCAGATCGACGCTCGGGTCCTGCCAGAAGTTGATGAGCTGCAGCGCGCTGCAGATGGCGTCGCTCTGCGCCAGGGCCTGTGCGTCATGCACGCCGTACAGGTGCAGCAGGAGGCGCCCGACGGGGTTGGCGGAGCGGCGGCAGTAGTCGAGCAGATCGGCGCGGTCGGCGTAGGTGCTGCGGTCGCGGGTCTTCTCGATGTCCTGCACGAAGGCGCTCAGCAGGTCGGCGAGCAGGCCTTCGGGCAGGCCATGCTGGGCGATGCTGTGGGCCAGCGGGCCGAAGACGTGGGGCCAGCGCGATTCGGGCAGCACTTCGCCGCGGGCTGCGGCTGCGAGTTCTTCCCGGTAGGCGAGCAGGTCGGCCAGGCGCTCGGCGGGCGAGGCGCTGCCTTCGTCGGCGATGTCGTCCGCGGTGCGCGCGAAGTGGTAGATCGCCGCGATGGGCGGGCGCAGGTGCGGCGGACATAGCCACGAGGCTACGGGAAAGTTTTCGTAGTGCGCCGGCGGCGCGGCGTGTTGGGGAGTGGCGGACACGCCACGATTGTCAGCCACGATGCAATGCCCCGGCACTATGCTCGCAGCGTCGCCACTACGAACTCCCGCTTCATGAAAGCATCCGCTCCGGCTTCCGGGCCACAGGTTTCAGCGTACGGCGAGGCGGCGCACCCGGCGGGGCCGGCGCTCATGGTCGCAGCGCTGGGCGTCGTGTTCGGCGACATCGGCACCTCGCCGCTGTACGCCTTCAAGGAGACGATGAACCCCGAGCACGGCGTGCCGTTCACGCCCGATTCGGTGCTGGGCCTGCTCTCGCTGATCTTCTGGGGGCTGATGTTCGTGGTCACGCTGAAGTACGTGGTGTTCGTGCTGCGCGCCGACCACGACGGCGAGGGCGGCATCCTGGCGCTGCAGGCGCTCGCGCGAAGCGCCGTGTCCGGGCCTAAGACGAAGCCCTGGGTGTGGAACGTCATCGGGCTGCTGGGCCTCGTGGGCGCGGCCATGTTCTACGGCGACAGCCTGATCACGCCGGCCATCTCGGTGCTGTCGGCGGTCGAGGGGCTGGAGGTGCAGGCGCCGGTGCTGCAGCGTGCGGTGCTGCCGATCACGGTGGCGATCCTGATCGCGCTCTTCATGGTGCAGAAGAAGGGCACCGGCACGGTGGGCAAGATCTTCGGGCCGGTCATGCTGCTGTGGTTCATCGTGCTGGCGGCGGCCGGCGCGTGGCAGGTGCTGCAGCAGCCGCAGGTGCTCGCCGCGCTCGATCCGCGCCGTGCCCTGGGCTTCCTGGTCGAGCACCGGGCGCAGTCGCTGGCGGTGCTGGGCGCGGTGTTCCTGGCCTTCACGGGCGGCGAGGCGCTGTATGCCGACATGGGGCACTTCGGCGCCCGCCCGATCCGCCTTGCGTGGCTCTTCATCGCGCTGCCGGGCCTGGTGCTCAACTACTTCGGGCAGGGGGCGCTGGTGCTGGCGAACCCGGCGGCCATCGACAACCCGTTCTTCCGGCTCTTTCCCTCGTGGGGCGTGCTGCCGATGGTGGTGCTCGCCGCGATGGCGACGGTGATCGCCTCGCAGGCGGTGATCTCGGGCGCGTTCTCGCTCACGGCGCATGCGATGCGCATGGGCTACCTGCCGCGCATGCGGGTGATCCAGACCTCGGGCACGGCCATCGGGCAGATCTACGTGCCGACGGTCAACTGGCTGCTGATGGTGGGCGTGCTGCTGCTGGTGCTGGGCTTCAGGAGCTCGGGGGCGCTTTCGGCGGCCTACGGTATCGCGGTGTCGATCACCATGGTGACGACCACGCTGCTGGCCGGCATCGTGGCCTGGGGGCTGTGGCGCTGGAACAAGGTGGCGGTGGTGATCGGCGTGGCGGCCTTCGCGGTGGTCGACCTGACCTTCGTGATCGCCAACAGCCTGAAGGTGGCCGAGGGCGGCTGGCTCACGCTGGCCGTGGCGGCCGTGGTGATGGTGCTCTTCACCACCTGGGCGAAGGGGCGCCGGCTGGGCCTGGAAGCGGCCGCCGCCGAGAGCCTGCCGCTGCGGCCCTTCGTCGAGTCGCTGGCGCAGCACATGCCGCACCGGGTGAGCGGAACGGCCGTGTTCCTGAACCCCGACGCGACGGCGGTGCCGCATGCGCTGCTGCACAACCTCAAGCACAACCAGGTGCTGCACGAGCAGGTGATCGTGCTGCGCGTGCTGGCCTGCGATACGCCGCGCGTCGACGCGCGCATCCGCATCGAGGCCGAGCAGCTGATGGAGGGCATCTGGATGGTCACGGCGCGCCACGGCTTCATGGAGCGGCCCGACGTGCCGGAATTCATCCGCATCCTGGCCTACCAGAAGACGCTGGCGATCGATTCGATGAAGACCTCGTACTTCGTCTCGCGCGCCTCGGTGGGCGAGGAGAATCTGCCCGGCATGAACCCGGTCCGGCGTGCGCTCTTCGGCTGGCTGCAGCGCAATGCGGGACGGGCATCGGACTACTTCGAGCTTCCTGACAACCGCCTCGTTGAGATGGGCCAGCGCACCTAGATTTTTTCGGTGGGGGGTGTCCTAGTGACCAACGGGTCATTGACACTGGTTCACGTTTACCCTAGATTACTAACCAGTGGGTCAGTAATGACTCGGTTCGTCCTATCCAGGGTGTCTCATGACCGCCTCCACCGTCTCCCCGTTCCGTGTGCGCAGCGCCGCCTGGCTGCTGCTTCCCGCCGTGCTTCTGGCCGGCTGCTCTCCGAAGCCCGCGGCCGAAGATCCGGTCCGGGCGGTCAAGTTCGTGACCGTGGGGACCAGCGAATTCGATGCCCAGCCCGAGTTCTCGGCCGAGGTGCGAGCCCGCGTCGAATCGCGCCTGGGCTTCCGCGTGGGAGGCAAGATTACGAAGCGCCAGGCCGAGCTCGGCCAGCACGTGCAGGCCGGCCAGGTCCTGGCCCAGCTCGATCCGCAGGACTATCGCCTGGCCGCCGAAGCCGCACGCGCCCAGCAGGCCGCTGCGCTCACCAATCGCGACCTCGCTGCCGCCGACCTCAAGCGCTACACCGAACTGCGGGCCCAGAACTTCATCAGCGGCGCCGAGCTGGAGCGCCGCGAAACCACCTGGAAGGCCGCGCAGGCCCAGCTCGAACAGGCCCAGGCGCAGCTCGCATCGCAGGGCAACCAGGCCAACTACACGACGCTGGTGGCCGACGTGGCCGGCATCGTCACCGCCATCGAGGCCGAGCCGGGCCAGGTGGTGCAGGCCGGTACGCCGGTGGTGCGCATCGCCCAGGACGGCGCGCGCGACGTGGTGTTCGCAGTGCCCGAAGACCGCGCCACGCTGATCAAGACCGGCTCGCCCGTCACGGTGCGCGGCTGGTCCGGAGGCAATGAACTGCAGGGCCAGGTGCGAGAAGTAGCGGCCAGCGCCGACGCGGTCACGCGCACCTACTCGGTCAAGGTCGCGATCGACGCCGCCACCGCGCCGCCGCTCGGGGCCACGGTCTATGCGCGCCCGCAGGCGCTCGCGCACTCCAGCGCTCCCGTGATGAAGCTTCCGACGAGCGCGCTGCGCCAGGAAGGCAAGGGCACGGCCGTGTGGGTGCTCGACAAGTCGACCATGACCGTGCGCTCGCAGTCCGTGCAGGTGGCCACCGCCGACGGCAACGAAGCCGTGATCGCCGGCGGCATCTCGCCCGGCATGATGGTCGTGGCGGCCGGCGTGCACGTGCTGTCGCCGGGGCAGAAGGTCACCATCTACCAGTCCAGGGAGGCGGCCGCGGCCGCCGCCAATGCCGGTGCGAAGGAGTCGGCACAGCCCGTCACGGCTGTCGCTGCGACGAACAAGGAGATCGCATCGGGTGCCGCCAAATGAGCGGCGGCGCAGCGAACCCCACCGACAAGCCTTCCGGCTTCAATCTCTCCAAATGGGCGCTGGACCACGCGCCCCTCACGCGCTACCTGATGGTGGTGCTGATGGTGCTGGGCGCATTCGCGTACTTCCAGCTCGGGCAGGACGAGGACCCTCCCTTCACCTTCCGTGCGATGGTGGTGCGCACCTACTGGCCCGGCGCCACCGCGCAGCAGGTGGCCGAGCAGGTCACCGACAAGCTCGAACGCACGCTGCAGGAGGCCCCATACGCCGACAAGATCCGCAGCTACTCGAAGCCCGGCGAGTCGCAGATCATCTTCAACATCAAGGATTCGTCGAAATCCACCGAGGTGGCCAACGTCTGGTACACGGTGCGCAAGAAGATCGGCGACATGCGAGCCACGCTCCCGGCAGGCGTGCAGGGGCCGTTCTTCAATGACGACTTCGGCGACGTCTATGGCGTGATCTACGCGCTGGAGAGCGAGGGCTTCAGCTACGCCGAGCTCAAGACGATGGCCGACGACGTGCGCCAGCAGCTGCTGCGCGTGAAGGACGTGGCCAAGGTCGACCAGTTCGGCGTGCAGGACGAGAAGATCTACATCGAGATCTCGCAGAAGCGCCTGGCCCAGCTGGGGCTCGACTTCAACGCGGTGCTTTCGCAGCTCGGCTCGCAGAACGCGGTGGAGAGCGCGGGCACGATCCAGTCGCCGGCGGACGTGGTGCAGGTGCGCGTCGCGGGGCAGTTCACCAGCGTCGACCAGCTGCGCGAGATGCCCATCCGCGGCAGCTCTGGCAACCAGCTCAAGCTCGGCGACATCGCCGACATCCATCGCGGCTACATCGATCCGCCTTCGGTCAAGGTGCACCACCAGGGCAAGGAAGTGATCGGCCTGGGCGTGTCGATGGCCAAGGGCGGCGACATCATCGCGCTGGGCAAGGCGCTGAAGGCCACGGCCGTGACCATCGGGCAGCGGCTGCCGGCCGGCGTGAAGCTGGCGCAGGTGCAGGACCAGCCGGTGGCGGTGGCCAGCTCGGTCAACGAGTTCGTGGGCGTGCTGATCGAGGCCGTGGCCATCGTGCTGGGCGTGAGCATCGTCTCGCTCGGCCTGCACAAGGGCGGACGCTTCGGCTGGTACATCGACATGCGCCCGGGGCTGGTGGTGGCGATCACCATTCCGCTGGTGCTGGCCGTGACCTTCCTGGCCATGAACTACTTCGGCATCGGGTTGCACAAGATATCGCTGGGCTCGCTCATCATCGCGCTGGGCCTGCTGGTGGACGACGCGATCATCGCGGTCGAGATGATGGTGCGGAAGATGGAAGAGGGCTACGACAAGGTCCGCGCCGCCACCTTCGCCTACGACGTGACGGCCAAGCCGATGCTCACGGGCACGCTCATCACGGCGGCGGGCTTCCTGCCCATCGGCATCGCCAAGTCGGTGACGGGCGAATACACCTTCGCGATCTTCGCGGTGACGGTGATCGCGCTGGTGCTGTCGTGGATCGTCTCGGTGTACTTCGTGCCCTACCTCGGCACGCTGCTGCTCAAGGTGAAGCCGCACGCGGCTGCGACGGAGTCGCCTGGCCAGTCCACTCCCGACGCGACGCCGCACGAGCTCTTCGACTCGCCGTTCTACAACGCCTTCCGCAAGACGGTGAACTGGTGCGTGCAGCACCGCTGGATGACCATCGGCGCCACGGTGCTGATCTTCGCGCTGGGCATCTTCGGCATGGGCAAGGTGCAGCAGCAGTTCTTCCCGGATTCGAGCCGGCCCGAGATCCTGGTCGACATCTGGTTCCCAGAAGGCACCTCGTTCGCCGCGAACGAGGAGGTGGCCAAGCGCGTCGAGAAGCGCATCATGCAGGAGGCCGGCGTGAGCACCGTCAGCACCTGGATCGGCTCGGGCGTGCCGCGCTTCTACCTGCCGCTGGACCAGGTGTTCCCGCAGACCAACGTGTCGCAGCTCATCGTGCTGCCCACGGACCTGAAGGTGCGCGAGACCCTGCGCATCAGGCTGCCGCAGCTGCTGGCGCAGGAATTCCCCGAGGTGCGCGGCCGCGTCAAGCTGCTGCCCAACGGCCCGCCGGTGCCTTACCCGGTCCAGTTCCGCGTGATCGGCCCCGACCCGGCGCTGCTGCGCGGCCATGCCGACGAGGTGAAGGCCGTGCTGCGCGACAACGCCAACATGCGCGGCGTGAACGACAACTGGAACGAGTCGGTGAAGGTGATCCGCCTCGAGATCGACCAGGCCAAGGCGCGCGCCCTGGGCGTGACGAGCCAGGCCATCGCGCAGGCTTCCAAGACCATGTTCAGCGGCACGACGGTGGGCCAGTACCGCGAGAACGACCTGCTGATCGACATCGTGCTGCGCCAGGCGCCCGACGAGCGCCAGGCCATTTCCGACATCGGCAACGCCTACATCCCGACGGCCTCGGGCCGCTCGATTCCGCTCACGCAGATCGCCAAGCCGGTGTTCACCTGGGAGCCGGGCGTGATGTGGCGCGAGAACCGCGACTACGCCATCACCGTGCAGGGCGACGTGGTCGAGGGCCTGCAGGGCGCCACCGTGACCGCGCAGCTGCTGCCGAAGCTGCGCGAGCTCGAGGCCGGCTGGGTCGCGGCCGGGCAGGGCGCCTACCGCATCGAGGTGGCCGGCGCGGTGGAGGAAAGCAGCAAGGGCTCCGCCTCCATCGTGGCGGGCGTGCCGATCATGCTGTTCCTGGTGTTCACGCTGCTGATGCTGCAGCTGCACAGCTTCAGCCGCTCGCTGCTGGTGTTCATCACCGGTCCGATGGGTATCGCCGGCGTGGCAGGTGCGCTGCTGGTGCTGAACCGGCCCTTCGGCTTCGTCGCGCTGCTGGGCGTGATCGCGCTGATGGGAATGATCCAGCGCAACGCGGTGATCCTGATCGATCAGATCGAGCTCGACCGCGCGGCGGGCGTGCCGGCGTGGGATGCGATCGTCGAATCCGCGGTGCGCCGACTGCGGCCCATCGTGCTGACGGCCGCCGCGGCGGTGCTGGCAATGATCCCGCTGTCGCGCAGCGTGTTCTGGGGGCCGATGGCCGTCGCCATCATGGGCGGACTGATCGTGGCGACGGTGCTGACCCTGCTCGCGCTGCCTGCGATGTACGCCGCTGCATTCCGTGTGAAGCGCGAGCCGGAAACGCGGCCGATTAGCGTCTAAAATCGCCGGCTGACCGATTTCAAGCGGATGGTCTTTGGCCCACGGAAATCCGTGGTGCGAAAAGCCCGTCCGCTTTTGCATTCACCTGAAAAAAGATTGGCATCGCGCGGGTGGCGAAATTGGTAGACGCACCAGGTTTAGGTCCTGACGTTCGCAAGAACGTGCCGGTTCGAGTCCGGCCCCGCGCACCAGCCCTGCACGTAGCCCGTTCTATCGAGCAGACTAAAAGCCCCGTTCCGAAAGGAGCGGGGCTTTTTCCTTCTGCCTCTTCGTTTTCTTCACCAGTCGTTGTCGCTGCTGCCGCTGTCGAAGCTGCCGCCGCTGCTGCTCGAGTCGTCCCAGGAGCTCGTGTCCTTGATGCCGAAGTCGTTGTCGACGAAGCGGTCGGGCTCCTGCGAGGTCGAGGGCGTGGACGACGAGGGCCAGAGGCTTCGGCCCATCTCGGTGTTGCCGCTGTCGGGCACGTGCGTCGTCGTGCCGCTGTCGTTCCTGTCGAACACGCCGTTGTCGCTGCGCCCGTGCATCCAGTGGCGCACGGCTTCTTCCGCCACCACCGCGCCGACGCCCACGGCCGCACCGGTGGCGAGGGCTGAGCCGAGGCCCATGCCGGGGCTTGCCGAAGGCGGGGGCGCAGGCGTCCAGTTGCCGCCGGGACCGTAGCTTCCGTAGCCCGCCGGCATGCCTTGCGCGCCGGGTGCGCCGGGCACGGGACCGTACGACGGCGAAGGCGCGGCCGCGGGCGGCGCCACCCGGCTGCGGAAGGCCAGGTAGCCCACGACCAGCAGGCCGACGAGGGCGATCGGCATCCACGGCACGGAGCCCGTCCTGCCTTCGCTTGTCACAGGTGCGGGAGCGGGAGCGGGAGCGGACTCGCTGACGCGCGAAGGCGTGTTCACGGATCGCGGCGCGGACGAGTCGAGCTTGTTCGTGAGCCGTTCGACGGCTTCCGGCCTGGCGAAATCGAGGCCGGGTGAGAGCTTCTTCGCCTTCGCGAGCTCACCTCTCGCGTCCTGCAGCCTGCCTTCTGCCGCGAGCAGTTCGGCGTGGACGAAATGGGCCTTCGCGCTGTCGGGATGATCCTTCAGCACCTTCGCGATCATGGCGTCGGCATCGGACATGCGCCCGCCGTTGGCCGCTTCGTAGATCTGCTGGATGCTGGGGTCTTTCGGCGCGGCCGCCTCGGTCCCGGCCTGCGCGAGCGAGGGCAGGCCCAGTGCCAGGGCAAGGGTGAAGGCGAGGGCGGCGAACATTCGCTGGAGCATGAGATTTTTCCTGTGCGTTCCTGTGCAGGAGGATGACACGGCCACTCTACGGGCCGAATATTGGACGAACCTGACCGCCGCCGGGCCCCGGCTCCAACCCCGTGAAAACCCGCTTTGCGGCCAGATTAGAATTGCAGGTTGCCCAGTTTTGCAGGCGGCACACGCGTGCCTCCGCTTAAATCCCGCCAGCGCGTGCAAGTCTTTGATCCGTATCGACAAAAGACACAGGCATCGCGCGGCAGCCCCTCACCAGGAAGACATCATGACCGTGACCGTTGAAACCCTCGAGAAGCTCGAACGCAAGATCACGCTGACCCTGCCGGTCGGCACCATCCAGTCCGAAGTCGATTCGCGCCTCAAGAAGCTCGCGCGCACCGTCAAGATGGACGGCTTCCGCCCCGGCAAGGTGCCGATGAACGTCGTGGCCCAGCGCTATGGCTACTCGGTGCACTACGAAGTCATGAACGACAAGGTCGGCGAGGCCTTCTCGCAGGCCGCCAACGAAGCCAAGCTGCGCGTCGCGGGCCAGCCCCGCATCACCGAGAAGGAAGGCGCGCCCGAAGGCGAACTGGCCTTCGACGCCGTCTTCGAAGTGTTCCCCGACGTCAAGATCAACGACCTGTCGGGCGCCGAAGTCGAGAAGCTGTCGGCCGAAGTCGGTGAAGACGCCATCGACAAGACCCTGGACATCCTGCGCAAGCAGCGCCGCACCTTCGCCCAGCGCGCCCAGGACGCCGTGGCCCAGGACGGCGACCGCGTGACCGTCGACTTCGAAGGCAAGATCGACGGCGAGCCCTTCCAGGGCGGCAAGGCCGAAGACTTCCAGTTCGTCGTCGGCGAAGGCCAGATGCTGAAGGAATTCGAGGATGCCGTGCGCGGCATGAAGTCGGGCGACAGCCGCACCTTCCCGCTGTCGTTCCCGGCCGACTACCACGGCAAGGACGTGGCCGGCAAGCAGGCCGACTTCCTCGTCACCGTGAAGAAGATCGAAGCCTCGCACCTGCCCGAAGTCAACGAGCAGCTTGCCAAGTCGCTCGGCATCGCCGAAGCCACCGTCGAAGGCCTGCGCGCCGACATCAAGCGCAACCTCGAGCGCGAGGTGAAGTTCCGCCTGCTGGCGCGCAACAAGAACGCCGTCATGGATGCCCTGGTCGCCAACGCCGAGCTCGACCTGCCCAACGCCAGCGTGCAGGCTGAAGTCAACCGCATGATCGAAGGCGCCCGCGCCGAGCTGAAGCAGCGCGGCATCAAGGACGCCGACAAGGCTCCGATCCCCGACGAAGTGTTCCGCCCGCAAGCCGAGCGCCGCGTGCGCCTGGGCCTGGTGGTCGCCGAGCTGGTGCGTGTCAACAACCTGCAGGCCAAGCCCGAGCAGATCAAGGCCCACATCGACGAGCTCGCGGCCAGCTACGAGAAGCCCGCCGACGTGGTGCGCTGGTACTTCAGCGACAACAACCGCCTGGCGGAAGTCGAAGCCGTGGTCATCGAGAACAACGTGACCGATTTCGTGCTGGGCAAGGCCAAGGTCAACGAAAAGTCGGTCTCGTTCGACGAGCTGATGGCTCAGCAGCAGGGCTGATCTCCGTCTTCGCCCGCTACGCCGATGGGGCTTGTGCTTTGCGGCACGAGCCCCATTTCACTCAAGGCGTACATTCCAGAAACAGCGAACGATCCCTTTTCCCGGAGAGCAAATTCATGAGCGCACAGGATATCCAGGCCCTCGGCATGATCCCGATGGTCATCGAGCAATCGGGCCGCGGCGAGCGGTCGTATGACATCTACTCGCGCCTCCTCAAGGAGCGCATCGTCTTCCTGGTGGGCGAGGTCAACGACCAGACCGCCAACCTCGTGGTGGCCCAGCTGCTGTTCCTCGAGAGCGAGAACCCGGACAAGGACATTTCCTTCTACATCAACTCCCCGGGCGGCAGCGTGAGCGCCGGCATGGCCATCTACGACACCATGCAGTTCATCAAGCCCGACGTTTCGACCATGTGCCTGGGCTTCGCGGCCAGCATGGGCGCCTTCCTGCTGGCTGCCGGCGAGAAGGGCAAGCGCTTCTCGCTGCCCAACTCGAAGATCATGATCCACCAGGTGCTCGGCGGCGCACGCGGCCAGGCCACGGACATCGAGATCCACGCACGGGACATCCTGCGTACAAAGGACCAGATGAACCGTATCCTGGCCGAGCGCACCGGCCAGCCGCTGGAAAAGGTCAAGGCCGACACGGAGCGCGACTATTTCCTCACGGCTGACGAGGCCAAGGAGTACGGCCTGGTGGACCAGGTCGTCACCAAGCGCGGTTAAACGCCGGCGCCGAGGGCGCCAAATGGCAAAAGACGGCGTTTTCCACACGGGGAACGCCGTTTTTGTTTAGTTATCATTGTCCCTACCCTGTAACGAGGCAAATGTCCATGGCCGATAAAAAAGGCTCCTCCAGCGAAAAAACGCTTTATTGCTCGTTCTGCGGCAAGAGCCAGCACGAGGTCAAGAAGCTGATCGCGGGCCCTTCGGTCTTCATCTGCGACGAGTGCATCGACCTTTGCAACGAGATCATCCGCGACGAGCTTCCGGCGGGTGAGGAAGCGCGCGAAGCGCGCAGCGACCTGCCGACGCCGCTGGAGATCAAGGCCAACCTCGACAACTACGTGATCGGCCAGGAGCCGGCGAAGCGCATGCTGTCGGTGGCCGTCTACAACCACTACAAGCGCCTGCGCCACAAGGAAAAGGCCAAGGGCGACGACGTGGAGCTCAGCAAGAGCAACATCCTGCTGATCGGTCCCACCGGCTCGGGCAAGACGCTGCTGGCGCAGACGCTGGCGCGCATGCTCGACGTGCCTTTCGTGATGGCCGACGCCACCACGCTGACCGAAGCCGGCTACGTCGGCGAGGACGTCGAGAACATCATCCAGAAGCTGCTGCAGAGCTGCAACTACGAAGTCGAGCGCGCCCAGCGCGGCATCGTCTACATCGACGAGATCGACAAGATCTCGCGCAAGTCCGACAACCCCTCCATCACGCGCGACGTATCGGGCGAGGGCGTGCAGCAGGCCCTGCTGAAGCTCATCGAAGGCACCATGGCCAGCGTGCCGCCCCAGGGCGGGCGCAAGCACCCGAACCAGGACTTCCTGCAGATCGACACGACTAACATCCTGTTCATCTGCGGCGGCGCGTTCGCGGGCCTGGAGAAGGTCATCGAAAACCGCACCGAGGCCTCGGGCATCGGGTTCGGGGCAGCGGTCAAGAGCAAGCAGCAGCGCAGCCTCACGGAAGTGTTCCGCGAGGTCGAGCCCGAGGACCTGATCAAGTTCGGCCTGATTCCCGAACTGGTGGGCCGCATGCCCGTGGTCGCCTCGCTCGCCGAGCTCTCCGAGGACGCGCTGGTGCAGATCCTCACCGAGCCCAAGAACGCGGTGGTCAAGCAGTTCACCAAGCTGCTGCAGATGGAAGGCGTGGACCTCGAGATTCGTCCGGCGGCGCTCAAGGCGATCGCCCGCAAGGCGCTGGCCCGCAAGACCGGTGCACGCGGTCTGCGTTCGATCCTTGAACAGTCGCTGATCGACACCATGTTCGAGTTGCCGAACGCGACCAATGTCGACAAGGTGGTGGTCGAGGAATCGACCATCGACGAAAACAAGCCCCCGCTGCTCGTGTACCGCGAAGCGGCGAAAAAGGCTTAAAGCCTAAGACGCGAAGGATTTGCATGTCTGGCCACACCCCCTTGCCTCCCGAAGCCCTCGACCTGCCGCTGCTGCCGCTGCGCGACGTCGTGGTGTTTCCCCACATGGTGATCCCGCTGTTCGTGGGACGCCCCAAGAGCATCAAGGCGCTCGAGCTGGCCATGGAGGCGGAGCGCCGCATCATGCTCGTGGCCCAGAAGGCCGCGGCCAAGGACGAGCCCTCCGTCGAGGACATGTTCGAGGTCGGCTGCGTCTCGACCATCCTGCAGATGCTCAAGCTGCCCGACGGCACCGTGAAGGTGCTCGTCGAGGGCCAGCAGCGCGCCCGCGTCAACCGCATCGATGACGGCGAGACCCATTTCTCCGCCAACGTGACGCCCGTCGAGGCGCCCGAAGGTGGCGAGAAGGGCACCGAGGTCGAGGCGCTGCGCCGCGCGGTGATGCAGCAGTTCGACCAGTACGTCAAGCTGAACAAGAAGATTCCGCCCGAGATCCTCACCTCGATCTCGAGCATCGACGATCCGGGCCGCCTCGCGGACACCATCGCCGCGCACCTGCCCCTCAAGCTCGACAACAAGCAGGCCGTACTCGACCTCGACGACGTCAAGGAGCGCCTGGAAAACCTGTTCGGGCAGCTCGAGCGCGAGGTCGACATCCTCAACGTCGACAAGAAGATCCGCGGGCGCGTGAAGCGCCAGATGGAGAAGAACCAGCGCGACTTCTATCTCAACGAGCAGGTCAAGGCCATCCAGAAGGAGCTCGGCGAAGGCGAAGAGGGCGCGGACATCGAGGAGATCGAGAAGAAGATCAAGCTCGCGAAGATGTCCAAGGAAGGCCTGAAGAAGGCCGAGGGCGAGCTCAAGAAGCTCAAGCTCATGTCGCCCATGTCGGCCGAGGCCACCGTGGTGCGCAACTACATCGACGTGCTGGTCGGCCTGCCCTGGAGCAAGAAGACCAAGATCAAGCACGACCTCGCCAATGCCGAGGCGGTGCTCAATGCCGACCACTACGGCCTCGAGAAGGTCAAGGACCGCATCCTCGAGTACCTCGCGGTGCAGCAGCGCGTGGACAAGGTGAAGGCGCCGATCCTGTGCCTCGTTGGACCTCCGGGCGTGGGCAAGACCTCGCTGGGTCAGTCGATCGCCAAGGCGACCGGCCGCAAGTACACCCGCATGGCGCTGGGCGGCATGCGCGACGAAGCCGAGATCCGCGGCCACCGCCGCACCTACATCGGCGCGCTGCCGGGCAAGGTGCTGCAGGGCCTGAGCAAGATCGGCACGCGCAATCCGCTGTTCCTGCTCGACGAGATCGACAAGCTGGGCACCGACTTCCGCGGCGACCCGTCGAGCGCGCTGCTCGAGGTGCTCGATCCCGAGCAGAACCACACCTTCGGCGACCACTACGTGGAAGTCGACTTCGACCTGAGCGACGTGATGTTCGTCGCCACCTCGAACTCGATGAACATCCCGCCGGCGCTGCTGGACCGCATGGAAGTCATCCGCCTCTCGGGCTACACCGAGGACGAGAAGACCAACATCGCGATCAAGTACCTGCTGCCCAAGCAGATGAAGAACAACGGCGTGAAGGACGACGAGCTCGCGGTCACCGAAGAAGCGGTGCGCGACATCGTGCGCTACTACACGCGTGAGGCCGGCGTCCGCTCGCTCGAGCGCGAGCTGTCGAAGATCTGCCGCAAGGTGGTGAAGGGCCTGCTGCTCAAGCAGCTCACGCCGAAGGTCACCGTCACCGGCGAGAACCTCAACGACTTCCTCGGCGTGCGCAAGTACACCTTCGGGTTGGCCGAGAAGCAGAACCAGGTCGGCCAAGTGGTCGGCCTTGCGTGGACCGAAGTCGGCGGCGACCTGCTGACGATCGAGGCGGTCACCATGCCCGGCAAGGGCGTGATCAGCCGCACCGGTTCGCTCGGCGACGTGATGAAGGAGTCGGTCGAGGCCGCGCGCACCGTGGTGCGCAGCCGCTCGCGCCGCCTGGGCATCAAGGACGAGGTCTTCGAGAAGCGCGACATCCACATCCACGTGCCCGATGGCGCGACGCCAAAGGACGGCCCGAGTGCGGGCGCCGCGATGACGACGGCCTTCGTGTCGGCGCTCACGGGCATCCCTGTGCGCAGCGATGTCGCGATGACGGGCGAGATCACGCTGCGAGGCGAGGTCACGGCCATCGGCGGCCTGAAGGAAAAGCTGCTGGCGGCGCTGCGTGGTGGCATCAAGACCGTGCTGATCCCGGAAGAGAACGCCAAGGACCTGCAGGACATTCCCGAGAACGTGAAGAACGGCCTCGAGATCGTGCCGGTGAAGTGGATCGACAAGGTGCTCGAGATCGCCCTCGAGAAGATGCCCGAGCCGCTGTCCGACGAAGAGGTGGCTGCATCCGCTGCTGCGATGGCTGAGCTGGCCAAGCAGCGTACGCCGGCACCGGCTTCGGAAGGCTCGGTCAAGCACTGATCGACGCGTCGCAAAAGTTGCGGGACCTTGAAAAATTGGTATATACTTCAAGGCTCGAAACGCGGGAATAGCTCAGTTGGTAGAGCGCAACCTTGCCAAGGTTGAGGTCGAGAGTTCGAGACTCTTTTCCCGCTCCAGTTTTGAAAAAGGGAAGCTCCAGCTTCCCTTTTTTTCGCTAGGTCGATTTCGTATTTCAGCGTGGCGCGATAGCAAAGCGGTTATGCAACGGATTGCAAATCCGTCTAGTCCGGTTCGACTCCGGATCGCGCCTCCACTCTCCTCTCGGTTCAAACTGATTCGACCCCGAACACCAAGCCCCGCCAACCGACGTTGCCGGGGCTTGTTTTATTTGGGTTATCGTCGATGTCCAACCTGATGCCCGGATGGTGAAATTGGTAGACACATCGGACTTAAAATCCGCCGCTTCCTTAATCGGGGCATACGGGTTCGACCCCCGTTCCGGGTACCACACTTAAAAGGGAGCATTAGATGCCTCGCTACAACGCTCCATTTGAAATTCATGTGCACGGCGACGTGCCGCTGCGTTCGGACGTGACCTTCGATCAGATCCAGGAAGCGCTCAAGCCGCTGTGGAAGTACGCCGGCGCCAAGTCGCTGGCCGATGGCGCGACCAGTTCCTACGAGGAAGAGCCCGGCATCCGCTACGAGCAGAAGGACCACATGCTCCAGATGTGCTGGACCGTGGCCGGCGACGAAGACTTCCGCCAGGCGCTCGACGAGATGTGCATGGGCCTGAACGAGCTTTCCGAGCGCGGTGCGGCCATCGAGGTCACCTTCTACGACACCGACTTCGACGAGGAAGAAGGCGACCCCGAGGAAGAATCGCGCGACGACTTCCTGATGTTGTTCGTCGGCCCGAATCCGGCCGCGATCATGCAGGTGCAGCGCGACCTCCTGGTGGAAGACGTGGTCAATCTCATGGAGCGTCATTTCGACGGCTCCGAGCTGGGCGGCGTGGTCGCCGAGATCGACCGCCTGTTCAGCGACCGTTTCGACGCGCTCGTGAACTCGCTCGAAATCGGCAAACGCCCGCGCGGTACGGGCGGGCCGGGCAGCGGCGGTGGTCACGGCGGCGGTCGCCGTCCGCGCCATCTGCACTGAGCAGAGTCCCCCGCCTGCCCGGGCGGGACTCCGCAACTCCGCAACTCCGTGCATGGCGCGGCCTGCAGGCCGCGCAGCGCGCTTTCTCCTGACCGCCGGCGATCAGGGCAGCTTGTCGCCGAACAGGCTGTCGTTGGTCAGCGGCCACCCGACTTCCGGTGCGTAGCGCACCGTCCAGTTCGCCGGGTTCTTCACGCGCGCCGCGAAGGCTGCCAGGTCCGAGCGATCGAGTGAACCCGTGTAGATCGCGTTGGTCTGGTTGGCGGGGCTCACCGTGAAGCTGAAGGCGGTGCCTGCGGTCGTGACGGCGTCGGGAATGGTGCCCGCGGTGCCGCCCAGCGTGATGGTCGCGAGGTAGTCGCCGACGGCGGTGATCTGTCCCGCTACGCCGTCGCCCAGTCCGGCGATGGTGCCGCCCGCAATGGCATAGACGGTTTCCGACTTGCCGATGCCGCCCGGCGAACCGAGCGTGAAGCCCTTGTCCGCGATCGGATTGCCGGTCACGTCGGTCTGGATCGTCACGATGGTGCCTGCCGGCAGGTTGCGGTCGGCGGTCCAGAAGAAGGCGGTCTCGTTGGTGATGCCGGAGAACTCGTTGGTGCCCGACTTGCGGTCGCGGTCGGTGAAGAGCACCTTCGTGCCGCCGTTGACCGCCTTCAGCAGCACGAAGGCGTAGGCGTCGGGCGCCTCGGCGTTGGCCGCCATGAAGAGCAGGTCGCCGGTGGCGAGCGTGGTGGCGCCAGCGGTGGTGGTGAAGCTCAGCGTCGTCGCGTCGTCGATCCCGGGGAAGGCGTTGCCTGCGGGATCGGTGATGGCGTTGCCGTCGATCGTGACGTAATAGCCGCTGCTTGCCGACAGCAGTGCGGTCGGCACCAGCTTCAGCTTGTTGAAGGCCACCTGCAGGCGTGCGGCGGGGCTGTTGGCGTTGAAGGTTTCGACCACGCTGCCGTCGGCCTTGTGCAGCACGATGCTGCCCGAGCCCAGGCGCACGGCTTCGTTGAACGTCAGCGTGCACGATGCATCGAGGTTCACGCCGACGAGGTCCGCCAGTGATGCCTTCTTCAGCTTCGGCGCCGTGGTGTCGACCAGGGGTGCACCCAGGCGGACCACGAAGCCGTCGAATTTCTGGTCGGCGGGCGGCAGGTCCTTCGAGGCGGTCTTGCCGTCCCACTTGGTATCGCCGTTGTCCAGCAGCAGCTGGACCACCGTGCCGGCCTTCACGGGGCCCGGCACCTCCACGACGGACTCGAAGCTGCCGCCGGTTTTCTTCGACAGGGAATCGAGGTCGTTCGACAGCTCGACCGGTGCGCTGCTGGGATTGCCGTTCCACGCGAACAGCGCGAAGTTGCGGTCCGCGTCCGGGCTCGCGGGGCCTGCCGGGCCGGCGACGATCAGGTAGTTGCCATCGGTGCCCTTGTCGATCGAGCGGATGCCGCGGCCGCCCAGTTCGAGCTCGATGGGCGTACCGAACGCGGCCTGGGTGGCGGTGCCGGCGACCAGCGCCGCGTAGTTCTGCAGCGGCACGATCAGCGCCTTGGAGCGTACGGTGCCGCCCGTCTGCGGCGCACGGAAGCCCAGCCATAGCGCGGTGTCGCCCGGCGAACTGGTCATGCCCTCGATGGAGAAGCCGTCGACCCGCTCAGGCGCGATGCCGGCCCCTGCCGATACGGCAAAGCCGAAGTGGTTGGCGCCGAGGCCGTGCGCATTGCCGGAATCCCACGCGATGAGCTGCGCTTCGAGCAGCGCGAACTGGCCGACATAGTCGAACGCGGTGGCCGCGCCGGTGCCGCTGACCTTGACGGCGAACAGGTGCGAGCGGTCGGAGGCGGCGTCCGCGCCGTCCTTCTTGTTGCTGTTGGAGCCGGTGAGGTACAGCGTGTCGCCGATGCGCGTGCCGGCCTCGAGGTCGAGTTCCTTGGTGAGCTTGGGGCCGTCGAGCTTGTAGCTCCATTCCTTCACCGCCGCGCCGCCGGCGCGCGGGTAGACGCGCAGCACGTTGGCTTCATCGTCCGCGACGATCATGAAGTTGTCGGGCAGCGCGATGGCGGTCGATGCGTCGGACGAGCCTTCGGTGGTGCCCGCGTTTGGCGTGAACCGCGCCTCGGAGACGAACTGGCCGGGCTCGGAGGGCGTTGCCGGCGGCTGCGCGGGTTGCTGTGCGGGAGGCTGGGCAGCGGGCGGCGCCGAATTGACTGGCGGAAAGATCCCGCCAAGCCCCGAGCTTCCACCGCCGCCTCCGCAGGCGCCAAGGGCCAGCGCGAGGGCGCCGGCGAGGATCAGGGGCTTGAAGGGAATGCGAAGCTGGGGGAGGGAGTTCATTGTGCGCGGCAATACTTTTTGACAAACCGCGCATGCTGGTGCTTCTGTGTGACGGCCCGGTGAAAAAGCGGGCCCTGGATCAGCCTCCCGTCAGGGAATCTGCTGCTGGAGCGACTTCGGCACCTTGAAGCGCTCGCCGTCGTAGCGCAGCGTGACGGTGTTGAACTTCGGGGGCAGGGCCTTCTCGATGCAGCCCTGGTCTTCCTGCTCCTGCGCGCGGCTTTGCAGCAAGGTGCGAGACAGCTGCAGGTCGGCGAAGCCGTTGCTGCTGCCCTTGCCGACCGAGAGCATGGTGCGCAGCTTCTCGAAGTGGCCGGTGCAGGTGGAGTCCCAGCCGCCATGATCGTGGTCGAGCTCGATCTCCTGCAGCACCTGGCGCAGCTGTTTGCCGTGATGCACGTACAGCCGCACCGTCTCGCTCGCCAGCGGGCTGCCGGGCCCGTTGCTGCCCTTGTAGCGCACGCGCAGCCCGAAGGCGCGCGCCTCGGGCGAGAGCACGTACCGCGAGGTGTCGATGCGGATGTCCTGGATGGAGGTGGTGGCGTCCTCGTCGAGCGCCTCGGGCTGCACGAGCCGGCCGATGACGGTGTCGCGCTCGGTGTTGCCGTTGTCGGGGCGCTGGATCAGCAGGATCTCGAGGTCGAATACCTTGGCGCCGCGGTCGGTGGTTTCGCGCGGCATCGGCAGCACGACGATGCTGCGCCCCGGAAAGGCCGGCCACACCTTGCAGGCTGCGAGCCGCTCGTCGAGCTGGCGTTTGGGGTGCAGCTTGGCATGCATGCGCTCGGCAAGGCCGCTCTCGCAGGCCGCATGGCTCACTCCGGCGACCGAGAGGCCCAGGAGGAAGAAGGCCCACAGGGCGGCGCGGCGCGGAAGCGGCAGGCGCATGGCTCGGTTCAGGCCGTGGCGGCTGCGGAAAGCCCGAGCCACCTGGCAGCCGCGGCTTCGAGCACCGCAACGTCGCCGCTGCTCTGCAGCAGCAGGCTCCCGGCGGCGCCGGTTGCTTCGGTGGCGTCGGCAAGCCGGCCCGCCGATGCGAGCAGGCGCCGCGTCTGCTGCGCAACCGGCACGCCGGTGTCGATGAAGCGCAGTGTGGCCGGCGCATGCTTGGCCAGCTCGTCCTTCACCAGCGGATAGTGGGTGCAGCCGAGCACCACCGTGTCGACTTCGCCGGGGCCGTCGCCGAAAGGGCCGGCCTTGGCCATGTAGCGCTCGGCCAGCGCCGCGATGCCGGCCGAGTCGAAGCCTTCGATGGCCTTCACCAACCCGTCGCAGGGTACGGGCCGCACGTCGGCCGATCCCGCGAAGGAGGCGCGCAGGGTTGCGTACTTCGCACTGGCCAGCGTGCCGCGCGTGGCAAGCACCGAGACGTGCCCGGTGCGGCTTGCCGCCACCGCGGGCTTGAGGCCGGGTTCCAGCCCCACGATCGGCAGGTCGGGATGGTCGGCCCGCAGCAGGTGGATGGCGGCGGTGGTGGCTGTGTTGCAGGCCACCACCAGCGCCTTGATTCCGTGCTCGCGCAGCAGGTGTTCAACCACCGCGCGCGAGCGTTCGATCACGTAGGCGTCTCCGCGCTCGCCGTAGGGCGCATAGGCCGTGTCGGCGAAGTAGACGAAGTGCTCCTGCGGGAGTTCGGCCCTCAGCGCGGCCAGCACGCTGAGCCCGCCGACCCCGCTGTCGAAGACGCCTACCGGGCTCAACTCAGGCTTCTTCCATCATGATGGTCTTGTACTCGCCCGTGGCGATGCGCTTCTGCCACTCGGCCGGGCCGGTGATGTGCGCGCTGGTGCCGCCGGCGTCGACCGCCACCGTCACCGGCATGTCGACCACGTCGAATTCGTAGATGGCTTCCATGCCCAGGTCCTCGAAGCCCACCACCTTGGCGGTCTTGATGGCCTTGCTGACCAGGTAGGCGGCGCCGCCCACGGCCATGAGATATGCGCTCTTGTGCTTCTTGATGGCCTCGATGGCGACCGGGCCGCGCTCGGCCTTGCCGATCATGGCGATCAGGCCGGTCTGCGCCAGCATCATCTCGGTGAAGCCGTCCATGCGGGTGGCGGTGGTGGGGCCGGCGGGGCCGACGGCCTCGTCGCCCACCGGGTCGACCGGGCCGACGTAGTAGATGACGCGGTTGGTGAAATCGACCGGCAGCTTCTCACCCTTGGCCAGCATGCCCTGGATGCGCTTGTGCGCGGCGTCGCGGCCGGTGAGCATCTTGCCGTTGAGCAGCAGCGTGTCGCCGGGCTTCCAGCTCGCCACTTCGGCGGGCGTGAGCTTGTCGAGGTCGACGCGCTTGCTCTTCTTCTCGTCGGGGGCCCAGTTCACCTCGGGCCACAGGTCGAGAGAGGGCGCCTCGAGGTAGACCGGACCGCTGCCGTCCATCACGAAGTGCGCGTGGCGCGTGGCCGCGCAGTTGGGGATCATCGCCACGGGCTTGCTCGCCGCATGCGTGGGGTACATCTGGATCTTGACGTCCAGCACGGTGGCCAGGCCGCCCAGGCCCTGCGCGCCGATGCCCAGCGCGTTGACCTTCTCGTACAGCTCGACGCGCAGCGCCTCGACCTTGCTCAGCTCGGCGCCGGAATTCTTCTTGGCCAGCAGCTCGTGCATGTCGAGGTCGTCCATCAGGCTTTCCTTGGCCATCAGCGCGGCCTTCTCGGCCGTGCCGCCGATGCCGATGCCCAGCATGCCCGGCGGGCACCAGCCGGCGCCCATGGTGGGCACGGTCTTGAGCACCCAGTCGACCACGCTGTCGCCGGGGTTGAGCATGACCAGCTTGCTCTTGTTCTCGCTGCCGCCGCCTTTGGCGGCCACGGTGACTTCAAGTTTGTCGCCCGGAACGATCTCCGTGAAGATCACTGCGGGCGTGTTGTCCTTGGTGTTCTTGCGGTCGAACTGCGGATCGGCCACGACCGAGGCGCGCAGCGTGTTGTCGGGGTGGTTGTAGCCGCGGCGCACGCCTTCGTTGATGGCGTCGTCCAGGCTGCCGGTGAAGCCGCCCCAGCGCACGTCCATGCCCACCTTGAGGAACACGTTGACGATGCCGGTGTCCTGGCAGATCGGGCGCTGGCCGGTCGCGCTCATCTTGCTGTTGGTCAGGATCTGCGCGATGGCGTCCTTGGCCGCCGGGCTCTGCTCGCGCTCGTAGGCGCGGGCCAGGTGGGCGATGTAGTCGGCGGGGTGGTAGTAGCTGATGTACTGCAGCGCGGCGCTGATCGATTCGATCAGGTCGGCCTGCTGGATCGTGGTCGTCATGGTGGGGGCTTTGTAGGAGTGTGGAAACGCCCCCCGATTATCTCAGCCGCGGCGCCTGCCCCGCCTGACCCACCCGTGCCGCCCGTCCCGCCTACCTTGCCGCGGCACGGGCCTGCTCGACCCAGCCGTCGAACAGCTCCTGGTGCGCCCGGATCCACCCGTCGGCATGGCGCTCCACGTCCTGCTGCGTGTTGGCGCCCTGGCTCATGCGCAGGTTCTGGGCGTTGATGTCGCCGATCGGCAGCTTCATCACCTCGAAGAGCTTCGCCGCGGCGGGGTTCTTCTCGATGAAGGCCCGGTTGGCAACGATCTGCTCGTCGTTGGCCTGGAATCCGTAGTTCCGGCCGTTGGGCAGCTGCGTGTCGACGTTGCCGCCGTCGCCTTGCGACGACGAGAACGGCACCTGCAGCCACACCACGTCCTTGCCGGGGCGCAGCACGGCGCTGACCCAGTACGGCGTCCACGTGTAGTACAGCACCGGCTTGTCCTGCTTGAATCGCGCGATGGTGTCGGCCATCAGCGCGGCATAGCTGCCTTGCCGGTGGCTGACGGTGTCGCGCAGCTGGTAGGCCGTCAGGTGGCTCTCGATGGCCAGTTCGCATCCCCAGCCCGGGTTGCAGCCCGTGAGGTCGGCCTTGCCGTCGCCGTCCGTGTCGAACAGCTTCGCGATGGCCGGGTCCTTCAGCTGCGCGATGTTGGTGATGCCGTACTGCTCGGCCGTCTTGCGGTCGATCAGGTAGCCCTGGACCGCACCTGCGGAATACACGCCCTTGCGCCACAGCTTGGCGTCGCCGCCGCTGTTCTTGTAGAAGTCTGCGTGCAGCAGGCTCCAGTGGTTGGCCATGAAGGTGGCGTCGCCGTTGGCGATGGCCAGGTGCTCGGTGGCGGGCTCCAGGTCCTTCATGGGCTCGACCTTGTAGCCGAGCTTCTCCAGGCCACGCATCACCAGCAGCGTCTGGAAGGCTTCTTCCGCAAGCGAGCTCTTCAGCGGCTGCACGGTGACGCCCTTGCCGGGCAGGTCGTTGGAGGCCTGGGCGGCCGCGCCCGAGGCCACGAAGGCTAGGGCGAGCAGGCCGCGGGCGATGAGTCCGGTCTTGTTGCCGACGAAGTTCATGTGGCGGGTTCCTCCGTTCATCGCACCTGGGCGGAAAGGGCGGGCGCGGGCTTGGCCTCGGTACGCGACGGCGCCACGGCACGCTGCAGCAGGCGAAGCGCGAAACCCACCGGCCCGGTGTGCCACCAGTGGCGTCCGCCGCCGCGGCGCGACTTGCCCATGGCCTGCGTCAGGCGGTCCAGCGAGATCGCCAGCAGCACGATGCCCAGGCCGCCCACGGTGGCCAGGCCCATGTCGAGCCGGCCGATGCCGCGCAGCACCATCTGGCCGAGGCCGCCCACCGCGATCATCGAAGCGATGACCACCATCGACAGCGACAGCATCAGCGCCTGGTTGATGCCCGCCATGATCGACGGCATGGCCAGCGGCAGCTGCACCTTCACCAGCATCTGCCAGGGCGAGGCGCCGTAGGCGCGCGCAGCCTCGATCAGGTCGGGGCGCACCTGGCGCAGGCCGAGGTTGGTCAGGCGCACCAGCGGCGCCAGCGCGAAGACGATGGTCACGATCACGCCCGGCACGTTGCCGATGCCGAACAGCATCACCACCGGCACCAGGTACACGAAGGCCGGCGTGGTCTGCATCGCGTCGAGCACCGGGCGCATCACGCGCTGGGCCCGGTCGCTGCTGGCCAGCAGCACGCCCAGCGGCAGGCCGACGGCCATGCAGAACACCAGCGAGGTCAGCACCAGCGACAGCGTCACCATCGCCTCCGGCCAGATGCCCAGCATGGCCACCAGCAGCAGCGCCACCGTGGTGCCGATGGCCAGCGCGCGGCCAGCGAACTGCCAGGCCAGCAGGCCGATGAGCGCGATCATCGCCAGCGTGGGCAGGCCGGTGAGCAGGCCCTGGATCCAGTTCAGCGTGCCGTCGATGGGCAGGCGCACGGTCTGGAAGAAGGGGCGGAAGTGCTCGACCACCCAGCCCAGGCCGCTGTTGATCCAGGATTCGACCGGCAGCGAGCCGTCCCACAGGCGGTGCAGCTGCAGCCCGCCGGCGGCATCCGCGTGGCCGGCGAGCTGATGGGCGCCATCGAGCGGCGCGGGGGCGTCGAGCCAGGCGCTGGTCGCGGAGGTGTCGGGCGCGGCCGACAGGGCTTCCCACGGGTCGACAGGCATCGGCGCAGGCGAGGGCGTCGCGAGCGCGGTCGATGCGTCGTTCAGCGGTGCGAGTTCGGAAGACAGTGCGGTGTCGTTCATCTGATGTGTCCTTCGAGTTCGTTCAGGCCGCGTTGGCGGCGTCGGCGGTGGCGGCCACGGGTTGCTGCGGCTGGTGCGCCGGGTCGATGGGCGGCGTGTCGCGGTCCAGGAACTTCAGCAGCGTCGTCTTGCTGATCGCGCCGCAGAAGCGGCCGTCGGCCGCCACCACCGGCATCGCGCACGGCGCCTGGGCCACCTGGCCGAAGAGTCCCGCCACGGGCGCATCGGCGTCGATCGTGCCGAGGTCGTTCAGGAACGCGTGGCGCAGCCCCAGCGGACCCGAATGGCCGTCGAGCGCGGCGCGCAGGGTGTCGGCCGACACGGTTCCCAGGTAGCGCTTGTTCGGGCTGGTCACGTAGGCGAAGTCGCGGTCCTGGTCCTCCAGCTGCTTGAGCGCTGCACGCGCGCCGCGCTCCGGATGTTCGCTGACCACGGTGAGCTGCTTGCGCGCGATGTCGCCCGCCTTGAACACCGCCGCCGCGTCCACGCCGCGCACGAAGCTGCGCACGTAGTCGTTGGCGGGGCTGCGCAGGATCTCGTCGGGCGTGCCGACCTGGATCACCTGGCCGTCCTTCATGATCGCGATCCGGTCGCCGATGCGCATTGCCTCGTCGAGGTCGTGCGAGATGAAGACGATCGTGCGGCGCTGCTCCTGCTGCAGGCGCAGCAGCTCCGACTGCATCTCGGTGCGGATGATCGGATCGAGCGCCGAGAAAGCCTCGTCCATCAGCAGGATCGACGGATCGGATGCCAGCGCGCGCGCCAGGCCCACGCGCTGCTGCATGCCGCCCGAGAGCTCGTCGGGATAACTGTCGCCCCAGCCCGCCAGGCCCACCTGCGCGAGCGCTTTGTCGGCCTGCGCGAGGCGCTCCTTCTTGCCGGTGCCCGAGAGCTCGAGGCCGAACGCGGTGTTCTCGCGCACCGTCATGTGCGGCATCAGCGCGAACGACTGGAACACCATGCTGATGTCCTTGCGGCGCAGCGCGCGCAGCTTGATGTCGGAATGTTCGTTGATGTCCGCGCCGTCGATCACGATGCGGCCCGCGGTCGGCTCGATCAGCCGGTTCAGCAGGCGCACCAGCGTCGACTTGCCCGAGCCCGAGAGGCCCATGATGACGAAGATTTCTCCGGCCTGGATCTCGAAGGTGGCGTCGAACACGCCGATCGACTGGCCGGTGCGCGCCAGGATCTCCTTCTTCGAAAGTCCTTGCCGGACCAGCTCCAGGGCTTGTTCGGGCTCGTCGCCGAACACCTTGAAGACATGGTCGATGAGAATTCCTTTGGCCATAAGTCGGGGCTCTCCTTGGTTGAAGGTTGACTGAGAGTTCGCCGTCCCGAAGGAACGGCGCAGCCACGCCCCGGCCCGTCAGAAGAAGGGGCGGCCGACAGGCACTGAAGACGACAGGGCGACGAAGCCAGTGCCCGCCGGATGCTTCATTCGCAGCGCGACGGGCCTGGTCGAGGGGCGCCGGCTGGAGGAGCGTGACGTGGCAATGGAGCCGGAAAGATCCGGCCGGTTTACCGGGCAGGGCCCGGCGGGAGCACCTTGCACCGCGACGGGATTCGGAGATCCGCGAGTAGTGCAGGCTTGACCAGCGGCGTCATCATCATGACTTGCTGGTCGTCAGAAGGCGTTGATTATAACTTTTCGACATGATGCGGTCAAGGCGAGCCGCTGGCCGGCGGTGTCGGCGACGGCGCAATGCCCTCGTCAGATGAGAGCTACTCTCATTGGGGCGATACTTCGGGTCGCGCCGGAAAGCGGCGCTACCTTTCACGATCCTGCGGAGCTTTTTCTCATGACGACTTCCCCCAAGACCCGTGCCGAGCGCGACACCTTCGGACCGATCGACGTTCCGGCCGACAAGCTGTGGGGCGCGCAGACGCAGCGCTCGCTGCAGAACTTCGACATCTCCGGCGAGCAGCAGCCGCGCGAGATCATCAAGGCGCTGGCCCAGGTCAAGCGCGCCTCCGCCGTGGTCAACCATGCGCTGGGCCTGCAGGACGAGAAGAAGACCCAGGCCATCGTGGCCGCGGCCGACGAAGTCATCGGCGGCAAGCACCCGGGCGAGTTCCCGCTGGTGGTCTGGCAGACCGGCTCTGGCACGCAGACCAACATGAACGTCAACGAGGTGCTGGCCAACCGCGCCAGCGAGATCCTCGGCGGCGAGCGCGGCGAAGGGCGCCTCGTTCATCCCAACGACGACGTGAACCGCAGCCAGTCGAGCAACGACGTGTTCCCGACGGCGATGCACGTGGCCGCCGTCGAGGCCATCACCCACAAGCTGCTGCCGGCCATCGGCAAGCTGCGCGCCACGCTGGAGCAGAAGTCGAAGGACTTCGCCGACATCGTGAAGATCGGCCGCACCCACCTGCAGGACGCCACGCCCCTCACGCTGGGCCAGGAGTTCTCGGGCTATGTCGCCCAGCTCGCCCATGGCGAGGCACATGTGCGCGCCGCGCTGCCGCACCTGTGCGAACTGGCGCTGGGCGGCACGGCCGTCGGCACCGGCCTCAACGCGCCCAAGGGCTATGCGGAACAGGTGGCAGCGGAACTGGCGAAGCTCACCGGCCTGCCTTTCGTGACCGCGCCGAACAAGTTCGAGGCCATGGCCAGCGTCGATGCGCTGGTGCACGCCCACGGCGCGCTGAAGACGCTGGCTGCCAGCATGAACAAGATCGCCAACGACGTACGCTGGCTCGCCAGCGGCCCGCGCAGCGGCATCGGCGAACTGAGCATTCCCGAGAACGAGCCTGGCTCGTCGATCATGCCGGGCAAGGTCAACCCGACGCAGAGCGAAGCCGTGACGATGCTGGCGGCGCAGGTGTTCGGCAACGACGTCGCCATCAACATCGGCGGCGCCTCGGGCAACTTCGAACTGAACGTGTTCCGTCCGATGGTGGCGCACAACTTCCTGCAGAGCGTGCGCCTCCTGGCCGACGGCATGGTGAGCTTCAACGACCACTGCGCCGTGGGCATCGAGCCCAACCGCGAGCGCATCACCGAGCTGGTGCAGCGCTCGCTGATGCTCGTGACGGCGCTCAACACGCACATCGGCTACGACAAGGCCGCCTTCATCGCCAAGAAGGCGCACAAGGAAGGCACCAGCCTGCGCGAGGCGGCGATCGCTTCGGGCCACCTGACGGCCGAGCAGTTCGACCAGTGGGTGGTGCCGGAGAACATGACCGGGCGTTGATCCGGCCAGCGCAAGCAAACAAGGACCCGCGAGGGTCCTTTTTTTGTTGTTGCCTGCGGCTCAGTAGCCGATGGTGTAGCGCTGGCGGGAATGCGCCGGCTTTTCCAGTTCGTCGATGAACGCGATCGCGTAGTCCGGGAAGGTGATCCAGCTGCGGCCTTCGGCGCTCACGAGCAGGTCGTCCTTGCCCAGGCGGAACTTGCCGGTGCGCTCGCCTTCGACGAATTCGGCCGAGGGCGAGAGGAAGGTCCAGTCCAGGTCCTTCTCGTTGCGCAGCGTGTCGAGGAACACGCCGCCGGCAGAGGCTTCGGCGCGGTACGCGTCGGGGAAGTTGGGCGTGTCGATCACCTTCAGGCCGGGCGCCGCGAACAGGCTGCCCGCGCCTCCGACGACCAGCAGTCGCTTCACGCCGGCACGCTTCGTCGGCTCGATGATGGCCGCGGGCGGCACGGTGGCGAAGTGCGCTGCGCTGAACACTGCATCGTGGCCGGCAAGTGCCTTCTCGAGCGCTGCGCCGTCGAGCGCGTCGAGGTCGACGGCCTTCACGTTGGCACGGCCCGCTAGCTTGGCGCTGGCCCTGCGGGCGATGGCGGTGACGGTGTGGCCGCGGCGCAGGGCCTCCTCGAGAAGCTGGCTGCCGGCACGTCCGGTGGCGCCGATGATGGCGATGTGGCTCATGGTGACTCCTGTGAAAGATCGGATGGGATGAGCCGCATCTTAGGTTTCTGCTTTCGAAAGAAATACCTCGATTTACGCGCTTGTTTATTCCTAGAATCGTTCGAATGGACCGATTGAACGCAATGCGCGTGTTCGTCACCGTGGTCGATTCGGGCAGTCTTTCGGCAGCAGCCGACAAGCTCGACATGTCCCGCCCGGTCGTCACGCGCTATGTCGCCGAGCTGGAGCAATGGACCGGCGCGCGCCTGCTGCACCGCACGACGCGCCGCCTGAGCCTCACTGCGGCGGGCGAGGAACTGCTGCCGCGATGCCGGCAGGTGCTGGAGCTCACCGGCGATATGCAGGCGGCGGTGCGCCATCCGGCGGAGGCGCCGCGCGGGCAGCTTCGGATCACCACCGGCACTTCCTTCGCGCAGGCCCAGCTGGCCGATGCGATCGCGGACTACGTGCGGCTCCATCCGGCCGTGATGGTCGACCTGGTGCTGCTGGATCGCACAGTGAACCTGGTCGATGAGCGCATCGACCTTGCGATCCGCACCGCGGCCGAGATCGACCCCAACCTCATCGCACGCCGTCTCACGACCTGCCGTTCGGTGGTCTGCGCCTCACCGGCCTATCTGGCCCGGCATGGTCACCCGCAGCGCGTGGACGAACTGGCGCAGCGCAACTGCCTCACGCATTCGTATTTCGGCCGCAGCCTCTGGAACTTCACGCGAAAGAGCGACGGCGAGCCGGTGTCGGTGGCAGTCGACGGGAACGTGTCGGCGAACGACGCGGTCAGCCTGATGTCGCTGGCGCGCGCCGGCGCGGGCATCGCGATGCTGCCGACCTACCTGACTGCGCAGCGGGTACATGACGGGGAGCTGGTGCCGCTCTTCCCCGATTTCGAGCCGCAGGTGGTGGGCATGTATGCGGTGTACGCCTCGCGCAAGCACATGCCGGCCACGCTGCGCACGATGCTCGACTTCCTTGCCGAGCGCTTCTCCGACCCGCCCGCCTGGGACGTTGCATCGCAGGCAGGCCAGGGTCGGGGCTAGGGGAGATCAGTGCGGGTCGGCGGGCGGATGGGCGGGCGCCATCAGCCGGTCGGTGTAGGCGATGGCCATCGCCGAGAACAGGAACGCGATGTGGATCACGGTCTGCGCGATCAGCACGCGGTCGGTGTAGTTGTCGGCGTTAATGAAGGTCTTCAGCAGGTGGATGGAGCTGATGCCGATGATGGCGGTGGCCAGCTTCACCTTGAGCACCGAGGCGTTCACGTGGCTCAGCCACTCGGGCTGGTCGCGGTGGCCTTCGAGGTCCATGCGGCTCACGAAGGTCTCGTAGCCGCCCACGATCACCATGATGAGCAGGTTGGAGATCATCACCACGTCGATCAGCGCAAGCACCACGAGCATGATGACCGTCTCGTTCAGCGTGCCCACGGGAGCCGTGGTCTTGTAGCCGATGCTGGTGATCAGCGCCTGCAGCGCCTCCTTGGAGCCGAAGGCGGCCTCCACCAGATGCAGCAGCTCGACCAGGAAGTGCACCACGTACACGGCCTGCGCCACGATCAGGCCCAGGTACAGCGGCAGCTGCAGCCAGCGGCTCGCGAAGATCAGCTTGGGCAGGGGGCGAAGCGGCGAACCACGGCGTGGTACGGGCGGGTTCCGGGTGTCGAAAGGGTCGGGAGCAGACATCTGCAGTGCGGTTGTGGAGGACCGGGAATTCTAGGGGTGTCCCGGTGACGCACTCGTGATAACCCCGAGAGGGCCATCGAACAGGCTCTAACATGGCACCCGTCAGTGACCCGTAAGTGGGTCCGCCGACATTACGGCCGCACCCATCCTGGAGACAAAGAGCATGAGCAGCAGCGCATCGAAGAACATTGAATCCGTCCTGGTCGAGAACCGCGTCTTCCCGCCGGACGCCCGCGCCACGCAGGGCGCGCGCATTTCCGGCATGGCCGCCTACGAGGCCCTGTGCAAGGAGGCTGAGCAGGATTTCGAGGGGTTCTGGACCCGCCTGGCCAAGGACAACCTGAACTGGACCAAGCCCTTCACGAAGACGCTCGACGAATCGAATGCGCCGTTCTACCAGTGGTTCGGCGACGGCGAACTCAACGCCAGTGCCAACTGCCTCGACAGGCACATCGGCACCCCGGTCGAGAACAAGACCGCCATCGTCTTCGAGGCCGACGACGGCGCCGTCACCAAGGTCACCTACAAGGAACTGCTCGCGCGCGTGAGCCAGTTCGCCAACGCGCTGAAGGCACGCGGCATCAAGAAGGGCGACCGCGTCATCGTCTACATGCCCATGACCATCGAGGGCGTCGTCGCCATGCAGGCCTGTGCGCGCATCGGCGCCACCCACAGCGTGGTGTTCGGCGGCTTCTCTGCCAAGGCGCTGCAGGAGCGCATCATCGACGCGGGCGCGGTGGCCGTCATCACCGCCAACTACCAGCTGCGCGGCGGCAAGGAACTGCCGCTGAAGGCCATCGTGGACGACGGCATCGCGCTGGGCGGCTGCGAGTCGATCAAGACCGTGCTGGTGTACGAGCGCACGCCCACCGCGTGGAACCGCGTCGAGGGGCGCGACATCACCTTCACCGAGGCGCTGAAGGGGCAGGGCACCGAATGCGCGCCCGTTGCTGTCAACGCCGAGCATCCGCTCTTCATCCTCTACACCTCGGGCTCCACCGGCAAGCCCAAGGGCGTGCAGCACTCCACCGGCGGCTACCTGCTGTGGGCGAAGCTCACGATGGACTGGACCTTCGACATCCGCCCCGAGGACGTGTTCTGGTGCACCGCCGACATCGGCTGGATCACCGGCCACACCTACGTCGCCTACGGCCCGCTCGCCGCCGGCGCGACGCAGGTGGTGTTCGAGGGCATCCCGACCTTCCCGCACGCGGGCCGCTTCTGGCAGATGATCGAGAAGCACAAGGTCAGCGTGTTCTACACGGCGCCCACCGCGATCCGCTCGCTCATCAAGGCCGCCGACGGCGACGAGAAGGTGCATCCGAAGAACTGGGACCTCACCAGCCTGCGCATCCTCGGCTCGGTCGGCGAGCCGATCAATCCCGAGGCCTGGATGTGGTACCACCGCAATGTGGGCGGCGAGCGCTGCCCCATCGTCGACACCTTCTGGCAGACCGAGACCGGCGGCCACGTCATCACGCCGCTGCCGGGCGCCACGCCGCTGGTGCCGGGCTCGTGCACGCTGCCGCTGCCGGGCATCATGGCCGCCATCGTCGACGAGACGGGCAAGGACCTGCCCAACGGCGCGGGCGGCATGCTGGTCATCAAGCGGCCCTGGCCCTCGATGATCCGCACGATCTGGAACGACCCCGAGCGCTTCAAGAAGAGCTACTTCCCCGAGGAGATGGGCGGCACGATCTACCTCGCCGGCGACGGCGCGGTGCGCAGCGCCGACCGCGGCTACTTCCGCATCACCGGCCGCATCGACGATGTGCTGAACGTGTCGGGCCACCGCCTGGGCACGATGGAGATCGAATCGGCGCTGGTCGCCAAGACCGACCTGGTGGCCGAGGCCGCGGTGGTGGGCCGCCCCGACGACGTGACCGGCGAGGCCGTGTGCGCCTTCGTCGTGCTCAAGCGCGCCCGCCCGACCGGCGAGGAAGCCAAGCAGATCGCCAACGAGCTGCGCAACTGGGTCGCCAAGGAAATCGGCCCGATCGCCAAGCCCAAGGACATCCGCTTCGGCGACAACCTGCCCAAGACCCGCAGCGGCAAGATCATGCGCCGCCTGCTGCGCAGCATCGCCAAGGGCGAGGCGATCACGCAGGACACCTCCACGCTGGAGAACCCTGCGATCCTGGAGCAGTTGTCGCAGACGAACTGATCCGGGATCCGGCCGCAGGCCGGTGCGTGCGAAGCACGTGAGCAGGTGAAGACGGCACTCATATCGCGCAGCGATGTGATGTGCCGGCAGAACCCTGCGATCCTGGAGCAGTTGTCGCAGACGAATTGAGCAGTAGTGCTGTAGGACATGGCCGTTTATGCGGCCATTTGCGCCGAACGCGGCTCTTCGCTGAGGTAAAACCATCGGATCACCGTGCGCCTCGAAGCGCGCGGGTCCCAGATGTGTTCGATCTTTCCGAAGGAGGCCTGCAATGGGCGTGAGATCCGCTTTTCTTTTCGTCGTCGTGCTGCTCATCGTGGCGCTTGCCGCGCTCAACTGGGGCACGCTGTCCACGCCCACCGAGGTGTGGCTGGGCTTCATGACCGTATCGGCCCCGCTGGGCCTGATCATGCTGGGGCTGACCGCGGTGCTGGCGGCCTTCTTCCTCGTCTACGTGCTGTACCTGCACAGCTCGGTGCTGATCGACACCAAGCGCCACACCAAGGAAATGCAGGCCCAGCGCGAGCTGGCCGACAAGGCGGAAGCCTCGCGCTTCACCGAGCTGCGCAACTTCCTGGAGGCGCAGGAAAACAAGCACATGGCGCAGAACGCAGAGCGCCAGTCGGCGATCCTCGCGCGGCTCGAGCAGCTCGAAACGGCGATCCGCCTGCGCTCGGACCAGACCGACAACACCCTGGCCGCGCACATCGGCCAGCTAGAGGACCGCATCGAGCGCCGGCCGGTGCCGGTGGACATCAACCCGCAGATCTGACGCGGCCGATGCCCGGGGGCGGGCTTACTTCGTCGACAGCACCCAGGCCGCGAGCTTCTTCGCGTCGGCCTCGCTGACCTGGTTGTTCGCCGGCATGGGCACCGGGCCCCACACGCCGGAGCCGCCCTTCATGATCTTGTTGGCGAGGGTGTCGACGGCACCCTTGTCGTCCTTGTACTTGGCAGCCACGTCCTTGAACGAGGGGCCGAGCACCTTGCGCTCGACCGCATGGCAGCTCATGCAGTTCTTCGACGTGGCCAGCGCCAGATCGGCGAAGGCAGGCGCGGCGAGCACGGTGAGGCCGAGGCCCAGGACTGCCGGCAGGAAGACTCTTTTCATGGGTGTAATTGTTAGGGGCTGAGTTACATTCGTCTCAACGCGATTGTAGGTAGTGCCGTGCACGGCACCGGATGCGTTGCCAATACAACCCCGAGGGATTCGCGATGTGGTTTCTGGGATTGGGCCTGCTTGCTCTGGCCCTCAAGTATTTCGAGATCGGCATGGTCGCCACCTGGAGCTGGTGGATCGTGCTGTCGCCGTTCGCAATGGCCGTCGCGTGGTGGGCCTGGGCCGATTCGTCGGGCTACACCAAGCGCAAGATCGTCGAGCGCGAAAACCGCCGCAAGCAGGAGCGCATCGACCGGCAGAAGAACAACATGGGCATCAAGACCACGAACGGGCAGCGCCCGCGCCGCTGAGCGGCCTCTCTCGTCCCGGCCCCGGGTCTTCGCACCGAATGCATCACGCAGGCGTGCCATGGACGAGGAAGCCACCACCCGCGCGCTGATCGTCTTCGGACTTTCGCTGGTGCTCGGCCCGGCCATCGGCGGGGTCGTGGGGTGGCTCAGGAACTTCTTCTGGGCCGTGGGAGTGGGCGCCTTGGTCATCGGCTGCGCGGGCCTTTACGGTGCTGCTTCGCTCGGCTGGAGCCGCTACCAGTCGATCGCCGGCACTGCCAGCGTGCAGGGCAGCCTGGTGGAGTTCGTCGACGAGCAGAGCAAGGACAGCAAGGGCCGCGTCACGGTGTCGCGCGCGCCGGTCGTCGAATACGTCACGCCCGATGGCCAGAAGCGCCGCGTGAAAGGCCTTGGCGGCGGCCTGGCGGACAAGGAATGGGGCGACCCGGTCGAAGTGCGCTACCGCGTGGCCGACCCCGCGCAGGCGCTGGTGGCCGATTTCCAGAACATGTGGGGCGGCGTCTGGGGGCTGGGCATCTTCGGAGCCTTTCCCGCGATGTTCGGCCTGTTCTTCATCGGCATGGCGCGCAGTGAAGCGCGCGAGAAGCAGGGCATCTACACCCGGCCGCAGCCGCGCGAAGCCACGCCAGGCCAGAAGCGCTGGCGCACGCGCGGTACCGTGCTCGCCAACCTCGTCTTCCTGGCCGGCTTCGCGCTCGTGTTCCTGTGGCCCGATCCGAGCCCGATGAAGCAGTTCGGCGCGGGCTTCACGACCATCGGCGCCGGCGCGATCCTGCACTTTCTCGTGCAGAGCCTGCCGCCGGCGATGGATTTCCAGTCGCGCAGCATCCTCGCAATCGTGGGCCTCGGCTTCATCGCCTTCGGCTACGGTGCCTGGATGATGGCTTAGATGGGGTCGCCCCCAGGCTCCGTGCACTTCGCGTCACTTCGCCAATTCCCTCTGGGCGGCGACACCAGGGCCCGGCAAAGCCGGTTCCCCGGTGTTTCATGCAGGGGTCAGAACTTGTCGAGCACCGCGCCCGAGCTTGCGCTCGATGCGTTGAACGCGAACTTCGCCTGCACGCCGCGCGTGTAGCGCGGAGCCGGCGCCTTCCAGCCTTCTCGGCGCTTGGCGATCTCGGCTTCGGGCACGTTCAGCTCGAGCTTGAGCTGGTGTGCGTCGATGGTGATCGAGTCGCCCTCGTTCACGAAGGCGATGGTGCCGCCGGCAGCCGCTTCGGGCGCCACGTGGCCCACGACCATGCCCCAGGTGCCGCCGGAGAAGCGGCCGTCGGTGATGAGGCCCACGCTCTCGCCGAGGCCAGCGCCGATCAGCGCGCCGGTCGGCGCCAGCATCTCGGGCATGCCCGGGCCGCCCTTGGGGCCGAGGTAGCGCAGCACCATCACGTCGCCGGCCTTGATCTTGCCGTCGAGGATCGCCTTGAGCGCCGACTGCTCGTCGTCGAACACGCGCGCCGGGCCGGTGATGACGGGGTTCTTCAGGCCGGTGATCTTCGCGACCGCGCCCTCGGGCGACAGGTTGCCCTTCAGGATCGCGAGGTGGCCTTCGTCGTACATCGGGTTGTCGATGGTGCGGATCACGTCCTGGTCGGCGCGCGGCACGTCCGGCACGTCCTTCAGCACCTCGGCGATGGTCTGGCCGCTGATGGTGATGCAGTCGCCGTGCAGCAGGCCCGCGTTCAGCAGCACCTTCATCACCTGCGGGATGCCGCCGGCCTGGTGCAGGTCGACCGCGAGGTACTTGCCCGAAGGCTTCAGGTCGCAGATCACCGGGACCTTCTTGCGCATGCGCTCGAAGTCGTCGATGGACCAGTCCACGCCCGCGGCGTGCGCGATGGCCAGGAAGTGCAGCACCGCGTTGGTCGAGCCGCCGGTGGCCATGATGACGGCCACGGCGTTCTCGATGGCCTTCTTGGTGACGATGTCGCGCGGCTTCAGGTCCTTCTTGATCGCCTCGATCAGCACCTTGGCCGATTCCTTGGCCGAGTTCTGCTTCTCGTCGTGCGGGTTGGCCATGGTCGAGGAGTAGGGCAGCGACATGCCCAGCGCCTCGAAGGCGCTCGACATGGTGTTGGCGGTGTACATGCCGCCGCACGAACCGGTGCCGGGAATGGCGCGCTTCTCGATTTCCTTCAGGTCCTCGTCGCTCATGTTGCCGGCGGCGTTCTGGCCCACGGCCTCGAACACGCTAACGATGTTGAGGTCCTGGCCCTTGTACCTGCCCGGGAGGATGGTGCCGCCGTAGACGTAGATGGCGGGCACGTTGGCGCGAAGCATGCCCATCATGCCGCCGGGCATGTTCTTGTCGCAGCCGCCGACCACCAGCACGCCGTCCATCCACTGGCCGCCCACGCAGGTCTCGATGCAGTCGGAGATGACTTCGCGGCTGACCAGCGAGTACTTCATGCCCTCGGTGCCCATGGCCATGCCGTCGGAGATGGTGGGTGTGCCGAACACCTGCGCGTTGCCGCCGGCTTCCTCGATGCCTGCGATGGCCGCGTCGGCCAGCTTCTGCAGGCCCGAGTTGCAGGGCGTGATGGTGCTGTGGCCGTTGGCGACGCCGACCATCGGCTTCTTGAAGTCGCCTTCCTCGTAGCCCATGGCGTAGAACATCGAGCGGTTGGGGGCGCGGCTCTTGCCTTCGACGATGTTGGCGCTGCGGCGGTTGATCTGGATTGGCTTGGTGTCCATGGTGTCTCTTGGGTCGTGGGGAGATCGGGGAGCCCAAGTATCGGACTTCTGATTGATTGCTTCCAATCCATTTTCAATCATCGATTGATATGCTCGGCATATGAATGAAGCACTCATCGACCTGCGCGCCTGGCGCCAGTTCGTCGCCGTGGCCGAGGAACTGCACTTCGGCCGCGCCGCGCAGCGGCTGCACATGACGCAGCCGCCGGTCACGCAGGCCATCGCCCAGCTCGAGAAGACGCTGGGCGTGGTGCTGTTCGACCGCACCCGCCGGCGCGTGGCGCTCACGCCCGCCGGCGAGGCGTTGCTGCCCGACGTGCGCGAGCTGCTGGCGCGCGCCGCAGCGCTGCCAGCACGGGCGCGCGCTGCGGCCGCGGGGCAGGTGGGGCGCGTGCGCATCGGCTTCGTCTCGACGGTGGGCTTCGAGCAACTGCCTGCCTGGGTACGCGAATTCCGCGCCCTGTGCCCCGAGGTGGCGCTGGAGCTGGTCGAGGCTACGGGCGACGTGCAGCTCGAAGCCTTCGCACGCGGAGAGATCGACGCCGGCCTGATGCTGCATTCGCCCGGTGCCGCGCCGCCGGGCCTTGCGCGCCTCGCCGTGTCGCAGGAGCCTCTGGTGCTGGCGCTGCCCGAGCGCCACCCGCTCGCGCGTACCGGCAAGCTGCTGCTGGCCGACGTGCTGGCCGAGCCGCTGGTGATCTTTCCGCGCCGCATCGTGCCTTCGCTGCACGACGCCATCTTCGACCTATACCACGCTGCCGGCCGCACGCCGCAGCTCGGGCAGGAGGCCATACAGATGCAGACCATCGTGAACCTCGTCTCGGGCGGCATCGGCGTGGCCTGGGTGCCCGAGAGCGTCACGCAGTTCCGCCGTGCGGGCGTGGTGTACCGTCGCGCCGAGGAGTTCGCGCCGGCCGCGCGACGCCGCAGTCCGCCGGAACTGCCCGGCTGCGAGACCAGCCTGGTATGGCCCGAGGGGGCCGTCGATCCGGCGCTTGCGCGCTTCGTCGACTTCGTGCGCGAGCGCGGCGGCGGTCCGGAGCATCGAGAAGAGGAGGTCGAACGATGACGAAGAGACAAAGCCAGAGACAGAGCCGATTGGCCCGTTGCCTGCGGTCCGCCATGGCGGCCGCTGCGCTGTGCGCGTCGACGGCCATGGCGCAGACGCCGCCCACAGTGCCCCAGTTCAAGGACTACCCGGCCGATGCCCCCTACACCGGCAAGAACCATCCGCTGGTGCTCGACAGCGATTTCGCCCGCAGCTACCGCACCCGGCTGCGCGAGGCGATCGCCACCGGAAAGCCCAGCTTCGCCGGCCGCTACATCGTCACGCGATGGGGCTGCGGCACGGGCGGCTGCAACGTGGGCGCGGTGATCGATGCGAGCACCGGCCATGCCATCAGCATGCCGTTCGCGCTGATGAGCGTGTATCCGCTGAAGCCGCAGTACGATAAGGAAGACGGCCAGGAACTGATCTACAGGCTGTCGAGCCGGCTGCTGGTTCAGGCGGGCGACATCGACAGCTCGAACAGCAGCGGCAAGGACGTGGTCGAGTTCTACGAACTGCGCGACGGCGAGTTCAGGTTCATCCGCAGCGCACCCTACGGACGCGCGGCCCAGTCGAAGCCCTGAGCCGGTCCCATTGATCGGTCAACGCGCCTTTCGCGGCCGGCCCGGCGCAGGCGGCGCTGGCTTGTCGAGCGCATCCGCCAGCACCGTTTCGAGCCACCCCGCGAAGGCCTGCATGCGCCGCGACAGGTTGCGCCGGTGCGGGTACACCAATTGCACCGGCAGCGGCTCGGCGCGCGCGTCGGGCAGCACCTCGACGAGTTCGCCGGCCGCGAGGTGCTCGCGCACGTCGTAGGCCGGGATCTGGATCAGGCCCAGGCCAGCCAGCGCGCAGGCGATGTAGGTCTCGGCATTGTTCGCAGCCACCTGGCTGCGCATGCGCAGCGTCGCGATCTCGCCATCGCTGAGCCATTCCCAGGGCGCGGCGCGACCGCTGGTCGGCGAGGCGTAGTTGACGGCCAGGTGTTCCGGCAGGTCGGCAGGCGTGCGCGGCGTACCGTGCCGCTCCAGGTAGGCCGGGCTCGCGCAGTTGATCAGCGCGAAGTGCCCCAGCGGCCTCGCCACCAGGCTGCTGCTGGTCAACGGGCCCACGCGCAGTGCGCAGTCGATGCCCTCGAGCACGAGATCCACGGCGCGGTCGGTCGAGCCGAGCTCGAGCTCGATCGCCGGATGCCGCTCGAAGAAGTCCGGCAGTGCCGGAGCGATCAGCAGCCGCGCGATGCGGCTGGGCACGTCGACCTTCAGGCGGCCGCTCACCTGGCCGCGCGCAGGGAGGAACTGCTGCTCCATGTCGTCCATGTCGGCCACCAGCGCGCGAGCCCGCTCCAGCGTCGCTTCGCCGTCGGGCGTGAGGCCCACGCGGCGTGTGGTGCGGTGGAGCAGGCGGGTTCCGAGGCGGGTTTCGAGCTGCTGCACGGCGGTGGTGACGCTGGCGCGCGGAAGGCCCAGACGGTCGGCCGCGCGCGTGAAGCTGCCGGTTTCGGCCACGCGCACGAAGACCTGGAGAAGCTCGATGCGGTCCATGGAGAGGGAAAGGCGGAAAGGAATCGGATTGTTCGTGAAATTCTGAACAGTCTAGCCTTGAATGACCTATTTATCTGTGCGGAGGCGATCAATAGACTGGCCGCTCCAGTCACACATCCGAGCTTCAACCAAGGAGGTCATTCCATGTCCGCACGTACGCTCAAGAACAAGGTCGCCGTCATCGCCGGCGGCGGCAAGAACCTCGGCGCCCTCATCGGCCACCAGCTGGTCGATGGCGGCGCCCGGGGCATCGCCATCCACTACAACAGCGACGCCTCGCGCGGCGATGCCGAGAAGACCGCCGCCGAACTCAAGGCCAAGGGCGCCGACACGCTGCTGGTGCAGGGCGACCTCTCGGTGGTCGACAACTGCGTCGGCCTGTTCGACAAGGCGGTGAAGCACTTCGGCCAGGTCGACATCGCGATCAACACCGCCGGCGTGGTCATCAAGAAGCCGATCCTCGAGGTCACCGAGGCCGACTACGACAAGAGCTTCGACGCCAATGCCAAGGCCGCCTTCTTCTTCATCCAGCAGGCCGGCCGCACGCTGGCCGATGGCGGCAGCATCGTCACGCTGGTGAGTTCGCTGCTGGCGGCCTACACGCCGTTCTATGCGATCTACCCGGGCTCGAAGGCCGCGGTGGAGCACTACACGCGCGCCGCATCGAAGGAGTTCGGCGAGCGCGGCATCTCGGTCAACGCCATCGGCCCCGGCCCCATGGACACGCCGTTCTTCTACGGCCAGGAGAGCAAGGAGGCCGTGGAGTACCACAGCAGCGCCGCCGCGCTCAGCAAGTTCTCGAAGAAGGGCCTGACCGACATCGAGGACATCGCACCCATCGTGCGCTTCCTCGTCACCGAGGGCTGGTGGATCACCGGCCAGACGATCTTCGCCAACGGCGGCTACACCACGCGCTGATCGGGCAAGGTGCCGCGAGGAGGACGAGCGACATGCACACGATCTTGGTGATGGGCGGCGGCTTCGTGCTGCTGGCGGTGTTCCTGCTGGCCGGGCGCCTGCTGGGCGACGGCTCTTCGGCGGCGCTGGCCGTGGCGGCCAGGTGGTTCATTCCGGCGTGGTTCGTAGGCGCGGGCATCAACATGGCCGTGGGCGTGATCAAGGCCGGCTATTCGGTGGCGGAGGAACTGCCGATCTTCCTGCTCATCTTCGCGGTGCCGGCCGTGGTCGCGGGGCTCGTGTGGTGGAAGTTCGGGCGCTGATTCCCGTCTGAAAAGCCCCGCCTCGGCCCCGACATCCGGCCGGGGCACAATCCGCGGATGCTCATGTATCCGCATATCGACCCCATCGCCCTGCAAATCGGGCCGGTGGCCATCCATTGGTACGGCCTGACCTATCTGGCCGCCTTCGCGCTGTTCTATTTCCTCGGCACGCGCCGCCTGCGGCACGAGCCTTTCCGCCGTCTGGTGGATGCCGGCGTGTGGCAGCGCAGGGACATCGAGGACATTCTTTTCCTCGGCGTGATGGGCGTCATCGTCGGCGGGCGGCTGGGCTATTGCCTTTTCTACAAGCCCGAGTTCTATCTCACGCATCCGCTCGAGATCCTCTACGTGTGGCAGGGCGGCATGAGCTTCCACGGCGGGCTGCTCGGCGTGATCGGTGCGATGGTGTGGTTCTCGCACTCGCGCAAGCGGCCGTTCTGGCAGGTGATGGACTTCGTCTCGCCCTGCGTGCCGACGGGCCTCGCGGCCGGCCGCGTGGGCAACTTCATCAACGGCGAGCTGTGGGGCCGCTTCAGCAGCCCCGACCTGCCCTGGGGCATGGTGTTTCCGCAGAGCGGATCGATGCTGCCGCGCCATCCCTCGCAGGTCTACCAGTTCCTGCTGGAGGGGCTGCTGCTCTTCGTCGTGATGTGGCTCTACGCGCGCAAGGAGCGCAAGCAGGGGCAGGTGGCCTCGGTGTTCCTCATCGGCTACGGCGTGCTGCGCTTCGTGGCCGAGTTCTTCCGCGAGCCCGACGACTTCCTCGGCCTGCGAGCGCTCAACCTGAGCCAGGGGCAGTGGCTGAGCATCCCGATGATCATCGCGGGCATCGGGCTGTGGTTGTGGTTCGGCCGCACCGGCAGCAAGACGGCCACCGCCGCGCGCGCCTGAGCTTCCACGAAAAGGGCCCCTCGGGGCCCTTTGTCTTAAGGGTAACTACCCGCCGCTCATTCGACGCGCGGCACTTGCGCCGGCCGGTGGGCAGGCTCAGAATTACGCGTAATTACAGGAAATTATGCGGCCCTGATCCATGCGCCTGGTCCCCAACTCCCTGCACGACGAAGTCGCCGCCACGCTGCGCGAGCAGATCTTCGACGGCTCGCTGGCCCCCGGCAGCTTCGTCGACGAGATCGCCCTGTGCGAGCGGCTCTCCATCTCGCGCACGCCGTTGCGCGAAGCGCTCAAGGTGCTCACGGCCGAGGGCCTGCTGCGCCACGAGCCGCGCCGCGGCTGCTTCGTCAACGAGGTGACCGAGCGCGACCTCGACGAGATCTTCCCGGTCATCGCGCTGCTCGAAGGCCGCTGCGCCTACGAGGCGGCCCGCAACGCCAGCGACGCCGAGCTGCAGGAGCTCGACGCGCTGCACGAGCGTCTCGTGCGGCATGCCAGGGCCAAGCGCATCAACGACTACTACGCCACCAATCACATCATCCACGAGGCGATCATCAAGCTGGCCGACAACAGGTGGCTGGCCCAGGTCATCGGCGACCTGCGCAAGATCCTCAAGCTCGCCCGGCTGCAGCAGCTGCATGCGCCGGGGCGGCTCGAGCAGAGCCTGTCGGAGCACCTGGCCGTGTTCGCGGCGCTGAAGGCGCGCGACAGCGAAGGCGCCGACGCCGCCATGCGCACGCACCTGACCCGCCAGCGCGAGGCGCTGCGCGAGGTCGCGCGCCAGCAGAAGTCCAGGGTGATGTCGTGACGATTCTTCCAAGCATTGGAGTGCCCCGATGAGTGCGACCGAATGGTTCCAGGCGCGGCTGCGTTCTGGCGAGAAATCCAAAGTGCCCATGGCGCCCGAGGGCGCGGCAAAGAGCGCTCCGCGCAATGCGCCCAAGCCCAGCGTCCGCACGACCTCCGAACGCCTGCAGGCCACCCTGCGCAAGGCCGACGAGGCCCTGTCGCCGCGCGCGCTGCGCCGTGTGCTGGCCGACCTGCAGGCCGTGATCGACCCGCGCGTGAGCGAGGTCGAGGGCGGCCGCCGCGCGCATGCCATTGCCGACGCCTACCGCGCCGCCACGGCCGACGAGCGCCGCGACTACTGGGCACTCATGAGCGAGCATTTCGCCGCCGATGCGCAGAAGCTCAAGGCGGCACGCGACCAGCACCAGGCAGCCGTCGGCACGCCCGACGAGGGCCAGGCCGAGCTGCGCCTGCGCCGCGCGCTGGTGTCGCCGCGCATGCGCCTGCTGCAGCGCTTCGCTGTCGAGCCCGAGGGCATGCGCTTCCTGGTGGACCTGCGCGCCGACCTGCTGCCGTGCCTGAAGGCCGACAAGCGCCTGCTCGCGCTCGACGCGGAGCTAGAGCAGCTCTTCTCCACCTGGTTCGACGTCGCCTTCCTCGAGCTGCGCCGCATCGACTGGGATTCGCCGGCGTCGCTGATCGAGAAGCTCATCCGCTACGAGGCGGTGCACGACATCAAGAGCTGGTCCGACGTGAAGAACCGGCTCGACGACAGCGATCGCCGCTGCTACGGCTTCTTCCATCCGCGCCTGCCCAACGAGCCGCTGATCTTCGTCGAGGTGGCGCTCGTCGACCGCATCAGCGACGGCATCACGCCGCTGCTCGACGAAACCGCGGTGCCGGTGCCCGCCGCCCGGGCCACCACGGCCATCTTCTATTCGATCAGCAACACGCAGAACGGCCTGCGCGGCGTGAGCTTCGGCGACTCGCTCATCAAGCGCGTGGTCGAGACGCTGCAGGAAGAGCTGCCGCGGCTGAAGACCTTCGCCACGCTCTCGCCCATTCCGGGCTTCCGCACCTGGCTCGTGAAGAACGCAGCCGACCTGCTGCCGCGCCTGGACGAGAAGCGCGAGGCCGAGCTGGGTCGCCTGGTCGGCTCGCTGCCTCCCACGGCCGAACGGCTGCTCGCCGCGGCGGATGGCGCCGCCAGCTTCGACGCCAAGTCGCCGCTGCGCCAGTGGCTGATGCAGGCTGCGGCCGAATACCTCGGGCGCGCGCTGGTCGACGGCACGCCGGCCGATCCGGTGGCGCGCTTCCACCTGGGCAACGGCGCGCGCGTCGAGCGCCTGAACTGGGCGGGCGATCCTTCGCCCAAGGGGCACAAGCAGTCCTACGGACTCATGGTCAACTACCTCTATGACCTCAAGCGCCTGGACAAGCACCGCGCCTGGCTCGCCGAGGGCAGGGTGGCAGTATCGGGAGACGTGGAAAGCCTGTATTTCAAGAAAGGCTGAGGTCCGCCGAAAGAGCAAGCAGAGGACGTAGAAGAAGTAGAGGAAGTCGAAGCAGAGCAAAGAGCCGGTGCGCAAAACGGCCGGCAGCCGCACGGGGCGGCAAGATCCACAACGACACACAGGAGATGAGACAAATGAACCCAAGCTTTCAGCGCCGCGACGTACTGCGCGTGGCCGCCGCCGGTGCGGCCGTTCTGTGCGGTGCCGCGCGCGCCCAGCAGGGCTGGCCGACCAAGCCCGTGACGATGATCGTGCCGTTCCCGGCCGGCGGCGGCACGGACGCCTTCGCGCGGCCGCTGTCGGGGCAGTTCTCGCGCGTCGCGGGCCAGACGCTGGTCATCGACAACCGCGGCGGGGCAGGGGGCACGCTGGGCGCCAGCATCGCCGCCAAGGCGCCGGCCGACGGCTACACGCTCTTCATGGGCGCGGTGCACCACGCGATCGCGCCGTCCATCTACCCGAGGCTCGACTACGACATCGAGAAAGACTTCGTGCCGCTGATGCTGCTGGCCAACGTGCCGCAGGTGGTGGTCATCAACCCGAAGCGGGTGCAGGCCAACACGATCCAGGAATTCATCGCGCTGGCGAAGCGCAACCCCGGCAAGTTCAACTACGGTTCCGCCGGCTCCGGCACCTCGCACCACCTGGCGGGCGAGCTCTTCAAGATCCAGACCGGCACCTTCATCACGCACATTCCGTACCGCGGCGCTGGCCCGGCGCTGTCGGACCTGATCTCGGGCAACGTCGACCTGATGTTCGACGGCCTGGGCTCCTCGGCGCAGCACATCAAGAGCGGCCGGATCAAGGCGCTGATGGTGGCCGGCACCAAGCGCAACCCGGCCTTCCCCGACGTGCCATGCGCCGCCGAGGTGGGCCTGCCCGAGTACACCGTGACCACCTGGTACGGCCTGTGGGCGCCCAAGGGCACGCCGGCCGACACGCAGGCGCGCGCCATCGACGACATGAAGAAGTCGCTGGCCACCGACGACCTGAAGGGCATCTGGGCCCAGAACGGTTCAGAGATCCCGAACCTCACCACCACCGCCTACGGCAGCTTCGTCAATGCCGAGATCAAGCGCTGGGCCGCGGTGGTGAAGGCCTCGGGCGCCAAGCTCGAATGACGACTGGAAGCGCCATCTCCCTGCGCCGCGAAGGCGCCATCGCGGTCGTCACGCTGTCGAACGCGGGGCGCCTCAACGCCATGACGCGCGCCATGTGGCGCGAACTGCGCGCAGTGTTCGACGGCCTGCGCAGCGACGGCGACAGCGCACTACGCTGCGTGATCGTGCGCGGCGAGGGCGGGGCCTTCTGCGCGGGTGGAGACATTTCCGAGTACCCGTCGTTCCGCTTCAGCGAGCCCAGCCTGCGCGAGTTCCATGAGAACGAGGTCTGGGCTGCACTGCAGGCGATGCTCGACTGCCCGCTGCCGCTGGTCGCGCAGATCGAGGGCGCCTGCATGGGCGCGGGCATCGAGATCGCGAGCTGCTGCGACATCCGCCTGGCCGGCGCGTCCGCGAAGTTCGGTGCGCCCATCGCCAAGCTCGGTTTCCCGATGGCGCCGCGCGAAGCGGCGCTGGTCCATGGCGCCATCGGCGACGTGCTCGCGCGCGACATGCTGCTGGCCGCCGGCGTGCATGGTGCGCAGCGCCTGTACGACGCAGGCTTTCTGCTGCAGGTGCTGCCCGACAACGAAGTTCCGCTCGCTGCCCAGTCGCACGCCGAGCGCATCGCCGCGCTCTCCCCGCAGGCCGCGCGCCTGCACAAGGCCACCTTCGCCGTGCTGCGCGCCGGCGCACCTTCGGCCCACGGCCTGCTGGCCACCGCCTACGATTACGCCGATTCCGCGGAACACCGCGAGGGCATCGCCGCCTTCCTTGCCAAGCGCACCCCGAATTTCTGAAGCCAAGCCAAGCAATCGTCCGAATGAAGAAGTCCGCCAACGCCAACCTGTTCGCCGCCCTGCGCGCGGCATTCCCTGCCGACCTCGACGGCATCGCCGTCGAAACCGACAGCGGCCTGTTCTATTCCTGGCGCGACCTCGAACGCGCCAGCGCCATGATCGCCAACCTGCTCGACGCTCTGAAGCTGGAGAAGGGCGCGCGCATCGCGGTGCAGGTCGAGAAGTCGGTCGAGGCGATGCTGCTGTACCTCGCCACGCTGCGCGCGGGCTACGTGTTCCTGCCTCTGAACACCGCCTACCAGAGCGCAGAGATCGAATACTTCATCGGCAACGCAGAGCCGGCCGTGGTGGTGTGTACCAGCCGCAACGCCTCGTGGGTCGCGCCCATCGCCACCGCGGCGGGGACGAAGCACGTCTTCACGCTGGACGACGACCGCACCGGCACGCTGCTCGACGTGGCCGCGCAGTGCAGCGACCAGCACTTGCCCGCGCAGCGCAAGGCCGACGACATGGCCGCCATCCTCTACACCAGCGGCACCACCGGACGCAGCAAGGGCGCGATGCTCACGCACGGCAACCTGCTGTCGAACGCCGAGGTGCTGAAGGACTACTGGGGCTGGACCGAAGGCGATGTGCTGATCCATGCGCTGCCCATCTTCCACGTGCACGGGCTGTTCGTCGCGCTGCACGGCGCGCTGCTCAACGGCAGCAAGATCCTGTGGTTCGCGAAGTTCGATCCGAAGCGCGTCGTGCAGAAGCTGCCCGAGGCCACCGTGTTCATGGGCGTGCCCACGCTGTACGTGCGCCTGCTGGCCGAGCCGGGGCTCACGCGCGAGGCGGTGCGCAACATGCGCCTGTTCATCGCGGGCTCGGCGCCGCTGCTCATCGAGACCTTCGACGAATGGCGCGAGCGCACCGGCCACACCATCCTGGAGCGCTACGGCATGAGCGAGACGGTCATGCTCACCTCCAATCCCTACCGGCCGGAGCAGGGCGAGCGCCGCGGCGGCACCGTGGGCTTCGCGCTGCCTGGCGTGCAGCTGCGCGTGCGCGACGACGGCGGCCGCGACTGCACCACCGACGAGATCGGCAACATCGAGGTCAGCGGCCCCAACGTGTTCGCGGGCTACTGGCGCATGCCCGAGAAGACGAAGGAGGAGTTCACCGCCGACGGCTTCTTCAAGACCGGCGACGTGGGCAAGATCGACGGCCGGGGCTACATCACCATCGTCGGGCGCAGCAAGGACCTGATCATCAGCGGCGGCTACAACGTGTATCCGGCCGAGATCGAGGGCTACATCAACGAGATGGTGGGCGTGGCCGAAAGCGCCGTCGTCGGCGTGCCGCACCCCGACTTCGGCGAGGTGGGCGTGGCCATCGTCATCCCGAAGGCGGGCGCGGCGCTGGACGGCGACGCCATCGTGGCGGAGCTCAAGTCGAAGCTTGCCAACTTCAAGATCCCCAAGCGCTGCTTCGTGGTGCCCGAGCTGCCGCGCAACGCCATGGGCAAGGTGCAGAAGGCGCTGCTGCGTACCGAGCACAAGGGGCTGTTCGCAGCCTGAGCCCGCGGCCTGAGCCGTCGGGTCAGGCCCCGGCGGTCGCTGGCTCGAGTCCGTTCATCAGCCCGCTGCCCGCGTGGCAGTTGACGTACTCGTAGCTCTGCTCGTCGGCCTTGAGCACCGACACCTCGTGGTACACGCGCAGCTGCAGCTGGAAGTTCAGCGCCTGCACGTAGCGCATGAAGCTGCCGAAGATCGCGACGTGCGTGGGATGCGACTCGGCCCAGCGCTCCATGTCGGCCAGCGAGCGCCAGTAGCTCAGCCCGAAGGACTTCTGCAGCGGTGCGCCCAGTGCGCCGAGGTGGCTCATGTAGCGGTTGCTGTAGCAGCCGATGGGCAGGCCCTGGTCGCGCAGGAAGTCCATGCCCTCGCGCAGCACGGGCTCCATGTCCTCGAGATAGAGCCTGCGTTCCTGCCCGGTGGTGTCGGTCCACTCCTGGCCGGAGCGGATCATCGCGATGTTCTCGTGCCCTGCGATGCGCACGCGCTGCCCCGGAGCCGGTGCGCCCGCGATCACCGCCCGCGCGCCCGAGGGCGCCATCGCATCGGTTTGCGACAGCGGGATGCGGTCGCGCATCGAACCCCAGTAGCCGTGCTCCTGCAGCTCGCCGCTGACGCCGCCCATCACCACGCCGACGCCCTCGAAGCGGTCGGGCGTGTTGAACATGGTCTCGAAGTGCTCGACGCGGGGCGAGGCGATCTCGCGGAAGTAGCCGAGGCCTTCCCTGAGGCGCTCGTCGGAGCACCACCAGGCGTCGATGGCCGGCGTCGCGCACCAGCGGGCGTAGGCGGCGGGGTCGCTCCAGTAGGCGATGGCGATCATGTTGTCGAAGCCCTGCGCGTCGACATGGTGCGTCAGGTCGTGATGGCCGGGGCCGTCGGGCAGGGCGAAGTCGCGAGCGATCTTCATCAGCGCGGTGCAGGCGCGGCCCTGCATCTCGGGGCCTCGCGACTGCACGCCGAAGTAGCCCATCACGACCTGCTTCACCGACACAGGGGCGCGGGCCGACCACACCGGGTATGGCGGCACGTAGTCGTCTTCCACGCGACGGTGGCGCGTGCGGGGGCACCTCAGGTGCGCGTCGATGGCGGATTCCATGGCTTGCTCCGAGGGTTCAGGCGGCGACGGGCTCGGGCATGCCGGCTTCGGGCTCAGGCGACGTCGCATGCTGCACCACGACAGGCTCGCGGCGCGTCTTGTTGAGCAGCAGTTGCGTGACGTCGGGCCGCGAGTAGTGGCCGCTGGGGTCGGCGGCGGCCTTGGCGAGCGAGATCATGCCGAGGTCGATGTCGGCGACGACCAGGCCTTCCTCGTCTTCCGCCAGCGGGGTGCCCAGCGGCGAGCCGTCGGGCGCGTAGATGCGCGCGTAGCCGCCGCCGATGCGCAGCATCTGCTGCTTGCCGGCGTCGGTGCACATCAGCTCGCTCATGGCCTTCGACACGGTGGCGCAGGGCGCGATCACGAAGCACTGGCCCTCGGCGGCGTAGACCTGGCTCGCGGCGTTGTTGACCTCGGGCCCCAGCGCGTAGGCCGCGCCGCGGTACAGCGAGAAGCTCGGCCATGCGCCGCAGTGGATCTGCTCGTTCTGCGAATACATCGCGTACTTGCTCAGCGGCTGCAGGTGCTCCCAGCACGAGAGCGAGCCGATGTTGCCCAGCGGTGTCTCGACCACGGCGAGGTCGGAGCCGTCGCCCTCGCCGAACACCGTGCGCTCCACGTGCGTGGGCTTGAGCTTGCGCCGCGTCTGCACGGTGCGGCCCTGGTCGTCGATGAGCGCCTGCGCGATGTAGAGGCTGCCGGCCGCCTTCTCGCTGTAGCCGAGCGACACCCAGATGCCGAGCCTGCGCGCCGCCTGCGCGACGCGCTCGAACTCGGCCGAGCCGACGACCAGCGAGTTGTCGTGGTAGCGCTGCACGAACTGCATGCCCCAGGCCGGCGAATCGAGCCAGATCCACCACGGGTAGCCGGGCACCCAGGTCTCGGGAAAGGCGATGAGCTTCACCCCCTGTTTCGCGGCCTGCGCCATGAGGTCGATGGTCTTCTCGATGGTGCCGTCGAGGTCGAGGAACACGGGGGCGGCCTGCACTGCGGCAACGCGCAGCTTGGGATGGACGGTGGTCGGCATGAAAGTTCTCCAGATGCAATCGAAGTAACGGGGCGTGGACCGCAGGCACCGGGTTTGCGCTGTGGCATGCGGGTTGCTTGAAGCGTAGATTCGCGCCGCCTGAACGCCTTGACCCGGTTTGGCGGCGTTCTTGTTCCAGCGTTGCATCCGTTCGCTGCCCCTGAGGCCTTCCGAGGAACCCCGATGACCCAGCTGCTCAGTACCGACGCCGTCCCGCGCGACCAGCGGCTCGCCTACTGGACCGACATGATCTGCAACGTCTACGTGCAGCTGGGCTGCGACCCGGTACGCGAGGGCGATTCGGGCGATTTCGAGGGCAGCATCCGCCAGCACACGCTGCCGGGGCTCGACGTGTCGGTCGTCACCTCGAGCCCGCAGAAGGTGATGCGCACGCCGGGACACATCTCGCATTCGAGCGACGACTACTTCCTCGTGAGCATCCAGGCGCGCGGCCGGGGCGTGGTGCGGCAGGACGGGCGCGACGCGGTGCTGTCGGCCGGCGACTTCGCGCTGTACGACAGCACGCGGCCCTACCAGCTGCTGTTCGACGAATCATTCGAGCAGATCGTGCTCAAGCTGCCCGGCGAGCGTCTGCGCAGCGAGCTGCGCGATACGCAGGCGCTCACGGCCACCACCGTTTCGGGCCGCGAGGGCGCGGGGCACCTGCTGCTGGGAATGATCCGCACGCTGCGCGAGGACATCGACACGCTGCAGCCGGCCTCGGCCCTCGCGGTGGCCAACGGCGTTCAGAACATCCTGGTGGCCGGACTGCAGACGCTGCCTGCGGCGAGCGCGCCCTCGCTGAGCAACCTCACGGCGTACCACCTCGCGCGGGTCAAGCGGCGCATCGACGAGCAGCTTGCGGACCCTTCGCTTTCGGTGAGCACGCTGGCCGCGGAGCTGGGCGTGTCGGTCAGCCACATCCACCGCGTGTTCAGGAGCGAGCCGCTCACGCCGTCGCAATACATCTGGGAGCGCCGGCTGGAGGCCTGCAGCCGCGACCTGCTGGAGCCGCGCCTCGCGGGCCGGCCCGTGGCCGACATCGCCTACGGCAGGGGATTCAACGACGCGGCGCATTTCAGCCGCGCGTTCAAGGAGCGTTTCGGCTGCTCGCCGCGCGAATGGCGGCAGCAGCGGATCCAGTAGCCTCGGCAGGAGGCCGCCGGAGCGTCGATCAGCCGTGCAGGCCCTTCCAGAGCATGTAGGCCGCCAGCAGGTAGAGGATGCTCGCGAACACGCGCTTGAGCTTCTTCACCGGCAGGCTGTGCGCGGCCTTCGCGCCCAGGGGCGCCGTCAGCACGCTGCACAGCGCGATCACCGCCAGCGCGGGCAGCCAGATGTAGCCGAAGGAGCCGGCCGGCAGGCCCTGCACCGACTGCCCGCTGACCGCATAGCCCAGCACGTTCGCCACCGCGATCGGGAAGCCCAGCGCCGCGCTGGTCGCCACCGCGTTGTGGATCGACACGTTGCACCACGTCATGAACGGCACGCTGATGAAGCCGCCGCCGGCACCCACCAGGCCCGAGATGAAGCCGATGGCACCGCCCGCGGCGAGCTGGCCGCCGGTGCCCGGCATCTGCCGCGTGGGCGCGGGCTTCTTGTCGAGGAACATCTGCGTGGCCGAGAAGCCCACGAAGAGCGCGAAGAAGATCGCCAGCGCCGTGCCCTTGAGCAGCGCGAACACGCCGAGACTGCCCACCAGGCTGCCGATGACGATGCCGGGCGCGAGGCGCCGCACGATCTCCCAGCGCACCGCGCCGCGCTTGTGATGCGCGCGCACGCTCGACACCGAGGTGAAGATGATGGTCGCCATCGAGGTCGCGATAGCCATCTTCACCGAGAGGTCGGCCGGCACGCCGCGGTGGCCCATGATGATCGTGATGAAGGGCACCATCAGCATGCCGCCGCCGATGCCCAGCAGGCCTGCGAGGAAACCGGTGCCGAGCCCGAGGGCGGCAAGTTCGACGATGAGGAGGGGATCGAGCAGGCTGGAGACGTTCACGGAAATTCTGTATCGCAAAAAGCAACGGCCCCGAGCAATGTGTGCAAGGGGCCGTGGCGGAATTAGGTGTCTGCAAGTGGGCGCCGGACTCGCATCCTGAACCGGGGTTCAGGTGGGCGAGGGCAGCAGGACTTCGGGTTCATCTGACGCGAGATGATCACACCCGTCGAGCGATTTACCAAGCCCGGCTCCGTAGAGCATTGGAACAAGGACATATAAAGCCCAACGCGCACCGCAGACAGTTCGGATTTTACCGCTGCAGCCCTGCCGGCGGAACCCGCTCAGAGCAAATGTCCATCGCCCGCCAGGGCCTGATCGAGTCTTTGAATGAGCTGGGCGGCCTTCGGGTCGGTGTCTGTGGTATCGGCTGGCGCCGCCGGTGCGGCGGGCGCGCTGGCGGCTGCCTGTTGCGCGGCAAGGTCGAATGCGAGGTTCAGCGAGGCCAGTACCGCGATGCGGTCGCGGGCCTTGACCTTTCCCGCATCGCGGATCTTGCACATGGCGGCATCCACGCGTTCGACGGCTTCGCGCAGCTGCGCCTCGCCTCCGTCGGGACAGCCGAGCAGATAGCTCTGTCCCATGATCTGTACTTCAATCTGCTTCATGCGGGGGAGTCTTCGGAAGGTGGTTCAGCCGGCAGCCGTTCGAGCAGGGCGTCGAGGCGGGTGCGGGCCGCGACGAGCCGCGACTTCAGTGCGTCGCGTTCGCGCGTGAGCGCATCGACCTGTTCCTGCAGCAGCGCGTTGGTGCGCTGCACCTCTTCGTGACGCACGAGCAGTCGTTCGACGCGCTCGGCGATCTGGTCGATGGGGCTGGAGGCGGGCATGGTTGGCGATTGTAGTTTCCCGGGGAGGCGGTCCTGCCGAGGCCGGACGCGGCGCCCGGCGTGCCCGGATTCTGCGGCTTTGCCGCCCGCCGATCAAACCCCTCGCGAGTCGCTTCAGGCCTCGCTCAGCCGCACGTAGGTGGCAAGCAGCGCGCTCTTGGCGACCACGCCCAGCAACACCGGGTTGGCGGCGCTCTCGATCAGCGGAAGCCGCTCGCCCAGGTGGTCGAGGAAGCGCTGCAGCGCCTCGCCGAGACCGGTATCGGCAGTGACCGGCTGGATCGCCTGCGAGAGCAGTGCGCCTGCCGTCGTCTCCGGCGGCGCGGTACCGAGCGACGAGAGCGGCACCACCCCGAGGTAGCGGTTGTCCGCGTCCACCACGTACAGGTACTTGACGGGGTACTGCAGGAAAAGCTTGCTCATCGCCTCGCGGTCCGCCTGCGGGCCGACCACGGTTTCGGCCGGCTGCACCAGGTCGCGCATGTGCAGCCCGCGCAGGCGCATCTGGTTGTCGCGCTGGGCGTTGCGATGCAGCGTGATCTCGTACATCGAGCCCGCGTTGGCCGAGCGCGCCACGAAGTACGCGATGACGCTCGCAGCCATCAGCGGCAGCATGACCTGGTAGCTCAGCGTCATCTCGAAAATCATCAATATCGCCATCAGCGGCGCCTGCGTGGCGCCCGCCAGGAAAGCGCCCATGCCGACGATGGCATAGGCGAACGGCGCCGAGCTCGCTGCCGGCCACAGCGCCTGTACGCCCTGGCCGAAGAGCGCGCCGATCATGCAGCCGAAGAAGAGCGCCGGCGTGAACACGCCGCCCACGGCGCCCGAACCGGCCGTCGCCATCGTCGCAACCGCCTTGGCGAGCAGCACCAGCGCGATCAGCGTCCATGCCCATGGCGTGTGCAGCACCGAATTCACCACGCTGTAGCCGTTGCCCCACACCTCCGGCATCGGCACCGACACCGCACCCATGACGAGCCCGCCCAGCGCCAGCCTCCACGGCAGCGCGAGCGGCAGCCGCGAGAACAGCGCCCGGCTGCCCTGCAGCGCGCGCAGGAAGCCCACCGCCGCGAAGCCCAGCAGCACGCCGAGCACGCAGAACAGCACGACCTCGGTGCCGTGGATCTCCGGGAACGGCGGCATCTTGTAAGGCGGCTGGTAGCCCGGCAGCGCCCGCATCGCGACGTTGGCCACCACCGACGCGATGATGATCGGCCCCACGCTCTCCATCGCGATGGAGCCCAGCACGATCTCCGCGACGAAGAAGGCGCCCGCGATGGGCGCGTTGTAGGCGGCCGTCAGGCCGGCCGCCGCGCCGCAGGCCACCAGCAGCCGCAGCCGTTCGGCCGGAAAGCGGAACACCCGCCCGAGCAGCGAGGAGGCCAGCGCCGCCAGCTGCACCATTGAGCCCTCCCGCCCGATCGAGCCGCCGGTGCCGATGCTCACCAGCGACGACGCGCTGCGCGCCAGCGTCTGCGCCACCGGAATGCGCCCGTCGCCGAGCACGATGGCTTCCATGTAGTCCGAAGTGGCGCTGCGCGAAGCCACGCGCTTCGCGAGCACCAGCAGCAGCCCCGCCACCAGCCCGCCCAGGGCGGGGCAGGCGATGCGCGCCCACCATGGCAGCTGCTTCGCCATGGCGACCAGCCCCTGGCCGGGACCGAGCACCAGGTGCTCGAAGGCGAGGAGCGCTGCGCGGAACAGTTCGGTCGCCAGCGTGCCCAGCAGTCCGGCCACGATCGACCACAGAAGCATCGACTGCCAGCCCGAGACACCGAAGAGCCGCTGCAGCGCCGAACGCAGGTTCAGGAAGATCGAGGCGGGCCGCATCATGGTCGTCGATGGTAGCGGGGCCGCAACTTTCGACTTAAGGGGCGCATGGCAGGACATAGAATTCCGCCCGTTGGTGCTCGCGCCGTGGTTCGCACGGCGCAGTTCAACGGGAAGCAGGAGTGGAAGCCCCGGTTCGCACCGGAACAAGGCCGAAGCCGCCTGCGCTGCCCCCGCAACGGTCAAGCAGACGGCGCCGCAAGGCGCCAACACCTTTCCATCGAGCCACTGGGCGCCCTGAAACAGGCGCCTGGGAAGGCGGCAAGGCGTAGTTCTGCCAGCCCGGATACCGGCCAACGAGGCGGCTGCCGCATGCGTCGAGGATCGAATGACGAACGCATGCGCGGCCATTGCGCCCAGGCGCCGGCGGGGAGGCCGGCCAGGGGTATTGACGTTCGTTCGCTTGATTCATGATTTCCCGTGTTTGCTCTTTCCGCGGTAGCGCTCCTGCGCGCCGCTTCCGCCACGCCTGCCTGCCGCTGGCGCTGGTTTCCGCCTTCGGCGGCATGGCCTATGCGCAGGAGGCTTCCACCCTGCGCGAGACGGTGGTCACGGCCAACCGCACGCCTCAGGCGTTGTCGGAGCTCGTGGGAGACGTCTCCGTCGTCGACAGCGAGACCATCGAGCGCAGCGGTGCGACCGGCGTGGCCGACCTGCTTTCGCGCCTGCCCGGCATCGAGATTTCGCGCTCCGGCGGCGTGGGCAACACCACCAGCCTCTTCATCCGCGGCGCCGAGACGCGCTTCACCGCCGTCTACCTCGACGGCGTGCGCATCGATTCGCAATCGACCGGCGGCGCCGGCTGGGAAGGCATTCCGCTGTCGCAGATCGACCGCATCGAGGTGCTGCGCGGCCCGGCCGCCGCTGTCTACGGCTCCGACGCCGTGGGCGGCGTGATCCAGCTCTTCACCAGGCGAGGAGAAGAGGGCGTGTCGCCCTACGCCGGCATCGGCTTCGGCAGCAAGGGGCTGCGCAGGATCGAAGGCGGCGTGAGCGGCAAGTCGGGCCTCTTCGACTACTCCTTCGGCGTGGCGCATGAAGAGAGCAAGGGCTACAACGTGCAGCCCGTGAGCAAGCGCAACGTGACCAAGGACGGCTTCACCAGCCCCGACCGCGACGGCTACAACAGCACTTCGGGCAACGCGAAGCTGGGCTTCCAGATCACGCCCGACCAGCGCATCGAGGCCACGCTGCTTTCCAGCGACATCAAGGCCGGCTACGACGCAACGGTGTCCTACAGGACCAAGCTGCCGTTCCTGTTCGCCAACGACATTTCGAGCAACAAGCTGCAGACCGCCGGCCTGAGCTGGTCGGCCAAGTGGAATGACGTCTACAGCACCCGCGTGCAGGTGACCGACTCGCAGCAGGTCTACAAGACCCAGCCGTCGTTCTACCGTACCGAGACCCGCCTGCGCGGCTACCTCTTCCAGAACGAATTCCGCTTCGGCCCGCACCTCGTTACCGCCACGCTGGAGCGCCGCGAGGACGCCCTGGAGAACGCGCCCACCACCACCTCGAAGCTGCTCGCGCGCGACCGCTCGCAGGACGCGATCTCGCTCGGCTACGGCTTCGTGCAGGGCCCGCACTCGCTGCAGCTGCACGTGCGCCACGACAAGGACAGCGAATTCGGCGGCAAGACCACCGGCAGCGCGGCCTACGGCTACGCCATCACGCCGTCGCTGCGCTTCACGGCCTCGGCAGGCACCGCCTTCCGCGTGCCCACGCTGTACCAGCGCTTCAGCGAATACGGCCTGGCCACGCTCAAGCCCGAATCGAGCCGCAACCTCGAGCTGGGCCTGCAGTACACCGAGGGCGCGACCCAGCTGGGCGTGGTGGCATACGCCAACCGCGTGCAGAACCTGATCGTTTTCGACGGCTCGGCCAAGGGCTGTGCTTCGTCGTTCGGCTGCTACTCCAGCACCGCCCGCGCGCGCTACCAGGGCGTCACGCTCTCGGGCAGCCACCGCATCGGCGACGTCACGCTGCGCGGCTCCCTCGACTTCCAGGATCCGCGCGACCTCGCCACCCACAACCTGCTCGCGCGCCGCGCGCAGCGCCACGCTACCCTGGGCGCCGACTGGCGCATCGCGAGCTGGACGCTGGGCGCGGAGGTGCAGACCTCCAGCCGCCGCTACGACGACGCCGCCAACAGCGTGAAGCTCGGCGGCTACACCGTGCTGAACCTGTCGGCCACCACCCAGCTCACGCGCGACATCAACCTCGTCGCGCGCGTCGACAATGTGGGCAACAAGGACTACCAGTTCGCGCGGCTGTACGCCAATGCCGGCCGTACCGCCTACGTCGGTCTCAAGTGGACGCCTCACTAAGCAGCCAAGCACTCCAGCCGGGCGGCGCCGCCGGTGCCGCGGCGGCCTCCTGCGCCGCCGTGCTGGTGGCCGCCCCGGCCTCGGGGCAGGGCAAGACAACGGTCGCGGCCGCGCTGGCCCGGCTGCACGCGCGCCAGGGCCGGCGAGTCCGCGCCTTCAAGTGCGGGCCCGACTTCCTCGATCCCCACTGGCTGGCGCTCGCCACCGGCGCACCGGTGCATTCGCTCGACCTCTGGATGACGGGCGAAGCCGACTGCCGCGCGCGCCTGCACGCGGCGGCCTCCGAGAGCGACCTGCTGGTCATCGAGGGCGTGATGGGTCTCTTCGACGGCAATCCCAGCGCCGCCGACCTTGCGCAGCGCTTCGGCGTGCCGGTGCTGGCGGTGATCGACGCGCAGGCAATGGCCGGCACCTTCGGCGCGCTGGCCTACGGGCTGCAGAACTTCCGCGACGGGCTGCCTTGGGCCGGTGTGCTGGCGAACCGGGTGGCCAGCGAACGGCACGGCGCCATGCTGCAGGAGGCGCTGCGCGACCCTTCGCAATGGCTGGGCGCCTTGCCGCGCGACGCCCGCTTCACGCTGCCGGAACGGCACCTGGGCCTGGTGGCCGCCACGGAGCTGGGCGATGCGATGTCGCGGCTCGATGCGGCCGCCGACGTGCTGGCCGACACGCCGCTGGGCCGCATGCCCGTCGGCGAGCTGCCGCAGGTGCGCTTCGAGGCCCTTGCATCCGACGAGGCACGAGCCGTGCCGCCATTGCTCGCGGGCCGCACCATCGCGATCGCACGCGATGCAGCGTTCTCGTTCATCTATCCGGCAAACCTCGATGTGCTCGGGGCGCTCGGTGCCGAGTTGAGCTTCTTCTCGCCGCTCGCAGGCGACGCCTTGCCGCCGTGCGACGCCGTCTGGCTGCCTGGCGGCTATCCGGAGCTGCATGCTCCGGCGCTGTCGGCCCGCACGGCGCTGCGCGAATCGCTCGCTGCGCACGTCGCCGCCGGCAAGCCGGTGTGGGCCGAGTGCGGCGGGATGATGGCGCTTTTCGACGAACTGGCTCTTCAGGAAGACGGTGGTGAAGTGCACCGCCTCTGGGGCCTGCTGCCTGGTCGGGTGACCATGCAGAAGCGGCTTTCGGGCCTGGGGCCCCAGCAGCTCTCGCTCGATGGCCACGTCCTGCGCGGACACACCTTCCACTATTCGAGCTGCGAGACACCGCTCGTGCCGGCCGCGCGCACCGCCCGTCCCGGTGCCGCGCAGGCCGTGGGCGCGCGGGCCGGGGAGGCGCTGTACGTGCATGGCCCGGTGCGCGCGAGCTATTTCCATGCGTGGTTCGCCTCCAGTCCGCAAGCCACCGCGCGCCTTTTCGGCGCCATGCCCATCGAGTTGGAGAGCCATGCTGCATTCGACCAAGCCTGAAGCCGTGGTGCACGAGTTCATCCTCGGCGGCCAGAAGAGCGGCAAGTCGCGCCGCGCCGAGCAGCGCGCCGTCGACTGGCTCGCGGCCGGTGCCCGTGCCCGCCGCGCCGTGCTGATCGCGACCGCCCAGGCGTATGACGACGAGATGCAGGAGCGCATCGTGCGCCACCAGGCCGACCGCGCCGAGCGCGTGCCCGGCATGCGGACCATCGAGGAGCCGGTCGAGCTCGCGCGCGCCATCGTCACGCAGAGCACGCCCGAGACGCTGGTGGTGGTCGACTGCCTCACGATGTGGCTGACCAACCTGCTGATGCCGATGCCCATCGAAGACGCCCGCCCCGTGACGCGCACCCCCGCGACGCACATCGCGATGCTGCTGGTCGCGCTGCGCGATGCGCCGGGCCCGGTGGTGCTGGTCGGCAACGAGATCGGCCTGGGCGTGATACCGATGGGCCGCGAGACGCGCGCCTTCGTCGACGCCCTGGGCCGGCTCAACCAGGACGTGGCCGCCGCATGCGGACGCGTCACGCTCATGGCGGCCGGCCTGCCGCTGAGCCTGAAGGCGCCCGCCGCATGAGCATGAAGAAAATCCGCAATCCGCTCGCGGCGATCGGCCTCGTCCTGGTGGCGCTGGCCGCGCATGCGCTCGACGTGGTCGACGAGCGCGGCGTGTCGGTGAGCCTGCCGCAGCCGCCGCAACGCATCGTCACGCTGCTGCCTTCGCTCACCGAGTCGGTCTGCGCGCTCGGGGCCTGCAACCGGCTGGTGGGCGTGGACCGCTACTCCAATTCGCCCGAACAGGTGAAGGCACTGCCGCAGCTCGGCGGCGGCATCGATCCGAACGTGGAGGCCATCGTCGCGCTCAAGCCCGATGCGGTGCTGCTGGCCAAGTCCTCGCGCGTCACGCAGCGGCTGGAGGCACTGGGCATGAAGGTGCTGGTGCTCGAACCCAAGAGCCACGCCGACGTGCGCCGCGTGCTCGACAAGCTCGACCAGGTGCTGGGCACGCACGAGGCAGCGAAGGTCTGGCGCGTGATCGACGCCAGCGTGTCGGCCGCCGCGCAGTCGGTGCCCGCGGGGGCGAAGGGCATGCGCGTGTACTTCGAGGTCAACAGCGCGCCGTATGCGGCGGGCGAGTCGTCCTTCATCGGCGAGACGCTCTCGCGGCTGGGCATGAAGAACATCGTGCCGGCCTCGCTGGGCCCGTTCCCCAAGCTCAACCCCGAGTACGTGGTGCGCGCGAACCCCGACCTCATCATGGTCAGCGTGCGCAGCGCGCAGGGGCTGGAGCAGCGGCCCGGCTGGGCTGGCATCCGCGCGGTGCGCGAAGGCCGCATCTGCCGCTTCAGCGCCGAGCAGTCCGACGTGCTCGTGCGGCCCGGCCCGCGCATGGACGAGGCGGCACGGCTGATGGCGCAGTGCATCGTTGAGAAGGGCGGCAAGCGATGAATGCGGCTGCCGCCAGGCACACGGCCCATCTGCGCCGCGTACTGCTGCTCGGCGCCGGCCTGCTGGTGCTGGGCGCGGCGCTGATGCTGCTGGGCCTGGGCATCGGCAGCACCGGCTTCGAGAGCCTGTTCGCCGCACGCCACGACCCGGTGGCGCTGCAGATCGTGTGGGACATCCGCCTGCCTCGCACGCTCGGCGCCTGGCTGGCGGGCGCGCTGCTGGGGCTGGCCGGCGCGGTGGCGCAGGGGCTCTTTCGCAATCCGCTGGCAGACCCGTACCTGCTGGGCAGCGCCTCCGGCGCCTCGCTCGGCGTGGCGGTGGCGCTGCTGATGTTCGGCGGCTCGGCCGCGAGCATGCAGTGGGTGATGCGGCTCGGGCTCACCGGCGCCGCCTTCCTGGGCGCGGTGCTCGCAGTGATGCTCACGCTGATGCTGGCGCGCGGCGTGCAGCAGACGCTGCGGCTGCTGCTGGCGGGCGTGATCGTCGGCGTGGTGCTCGGTGCGGCGAAGGACCTCATCACCATCGCATCGGCGGACATCCTCCAGGCGATCCAGGGCTTCATTCTCGGCAGCACTGGCCTCGTCGGCTGGAGCGCCTGCGCGGTGATGGCGATGGTCGGCGCGGCCTGCCTGCTCGCGGGCTGGGCGCTGGCGCCGGTGCTCGACGGGTTGGCGCTGGGCGAAGCCACCGCGCGCAGCCTGGGCCTGCCGCTGGGAGCGATGCGCGCGGCGCTGGTGGTGGTGCTGGCGCTGGCCACCGGTGCGGCCGTGGCGCAGACCGGGCTCATCGCCTTCGTCGGCCTGGCGGCGCCGCACCTGGTGCGCTCGGCCGTCAAGACCACGCATGCGCGGCTGATCGTGCTGTCGGCGCTGATGGGCGGGTTGCTGCTGATGGCGGCCGACCTGCTCGCGCGCTGGCTGATCGCGCCGCAGGAACTGCCCGTGGGCGTGCTCACGGCCGTGCTGGGCGGCAGCTACCTGCTGTGGCTGATGCACAGGCGCAGCGCGCGGAGCGGCGTGGCATGAGCCGCAGCAACGACATCGACGCCGCGCTGGAAGCGCACCGGCTGAGCGCCACGCTCGGCGCCAGCGAGGTGCTGCACGGCATCGACCTGAAGCTGCGGGCCGCGCGCTGGACCAGCATCGTCGGCCCGAACGGCGCAGGCAAGTCGACGCTGCTGAAGGCGCTGGCGGGGCTGCTTGCTCATCGCGGCGAAGTGCGGCTCTTCGGCGAGGTGCAGGACAGGGTGCCCGCCCGCGTGCGCGCCCGCCGTCTTTCGTGGCTGGGCCAGAGTGGGACGGGCGAGGGCAGCGCCGACGACCTGATGGTTTACGACGTCGCCATGCTCGGCCGCCTGCCGCACCAGCGCTGGCTCGCCACACCCGGCGCCGCCGACCGCGAGGCCGTCGAGCGCGCACTGCGCAGCACCCAGGCCTGGGACTGGCGCGACCGTCCGCTGGGCCAGCTCTCCGGCGGCGAACGCCAGCGCGTGCTGCTCGCCCGGGCGCTCGCCGTCGAAGCCGAGGCGCTGCTCATGGACGAACCCCTCGCCAACCTCGACCCGCCCCACCAGGCCGACTGGATGAAGATCGTCCGCACCCTCGTCGCCGAGGGCCGCACGGTGGTCAGCGTGCTGCACGAACTGCCGATGGCCCTGGCCGCCGACGAAATGGTGGTGATGGACCAGGGCCGCGTCGTGCACCACGGCACCTGCGACGACCCGGCCACCCATGCCGCGCTGGAGCAGGTCTTCGACCATCGCATCCGCGTGCACCGCGTGGCTGAGCAGTGGATCGCGCTGCCCCTATGAGATGCGGGATCGAACGCGCCCTCTGCGTCCGGCAACCCGCATTCGCCAGCCTTGAAAGACCGACAAATGCAAATTGAGACCCCACCCAGCGAAAAGCCCTACGAGAAGCCGGAAGGCGAGCGCCGCGGCATCGTCATCGTTAACACCGGCGACGGCAAGGGCAAGAGCACGGCCGCATTCGGTCTGGCCTTGCGCGCCCACGGCCGCGGCAAGGCCGTGAAGATCTACCAGTTCATGAAGGTGCCGACCGCGCGCTTCGGCGAGCACCGCATGTTCGAGCAGATCGGCATTCCCATCGAAGGGCTGGGCGACGGCTTCAGCTGGAAGAGCCAGGACCTGGAGCGCTCGGGCCAGCTCGCGCGCGACGGCTGGGAGAAGGCGAAGGCGGCGATCCTCTCGGGCGAGTTCTTCCTCGTGGTGCTCGACGAGATCACCTATCCGCTGATCTACGGCTGGCTGCCGCTCGAAGGCGTGCTCGAAACCCTGCGCGCGCGGCCGAAGCACGTGCACGTGGCGCTCACCGGCCGGCGCTGCCCGCCGGAGATCATCGAGCTGGCCGACACGGTGACCGAGATGACGCTGGTCAAGCACGCCTTCAAGGCCGGCATTCCCGCGCAGCGCGGCATCGAGGATTGACATGGGGCGCGCTCACGCCGACGGGGCACATTCGCGCAGGGGAGTACCCGGTGGCCTGTGCACCCACTCCGAAAGAGCAGCGTGACTACCCCGGCTTTCACCAAAAAAGACAAAGAGGCGGTCTACCGCGCCATCCACGAACGCCGTGACATGCGCCATTTCGCAGGCGGCCAGGTGGAGCCCGACATATTGCGAAGGCTGTTGGAAGCAGCACACCACGCGCCCAGCGTCGGCTTCATGCAGCCCTGGCGCTTCATTCGAATTCGCGGCCAAGCGCTGCGCCAGCAGTTGCACCATGTGGTCGAACAGGAACGCGTGCTTACGGCCCGCGCGCTCGGCGAGCGTGAAGACGAATTCATGCGGCTCAAGGTGCAGGGCCTGCTCGACGCCGCAGAGCTGCTCGTGGTGACTCTGGCGGACGGACGCGAGAAGCACGTGTTCGGCCGCCGCACGCTGCCGCAAATGGACCTGGCCTCGGCCTCCTGTGCCATCCAGAACCTCTGGCTCGCGGCGCGCGCCGAAGGGCTGGGCATGGGCTGGGTGTCGCTGTTCGATCCGGCCGAGGTGTCGGTGCTTCTGGGCCTGCCCGAAGGCGCCGAGCCCATCGCCTTGCTGTGCCTGGGTCCCGTGCACCAGTTCTATGAAGAGCCCATGCTGCAGCGCGAACGCTGGGCGAAGCGCGAACCGCTCGCGTCGCTTGTGTTCGATGAAAGCTGGGGCCTGCCTTCGGACCTGTTCGACAAACCTTCTTCTTCCACGGAGCCGACCTGATGCTGGCCTTCGACACCGTTCTCTTCGAGCTTGCGCGCCTGTTTCTCTGGCCGGTGACGCTGGGCGTGCTGCTTTCTTTCGTCTATGCGGTTTACTGCCTTGGCGCGTTCGCCATCGAGTATCTGCAGCGCCGCCGCGATCCATTGCGCGCGCTGGTGCTGCAACGCCATGTCGCCGCGAGCCAGGAGCAGATGGAACTGGTGGTGCTCAAGCAGCTCGAGGGCGTGCGGCTGTGCAGCCGCGTGGCGCCGATGCTGGGGCTGATCGCCACCATGATCCCGATGGGCCCGGCGCTGGTGGCCGTGGCCTCGGGCGAATCGCAGGGCGTGGCGCAGAGCCTGGCGCCGGCCTTCGCGAGCGTGATCGTGGCGCTGGCCTCCGCCTCGATCACCTTCGTGGTCTACACCGTGCGCCGCCGCTGGCTGATGCGCGAGCTGGTGACGGTGCTCGATGCACGGGACCGCCTCTCATGAGCCGGCGCCAGTTCTCGATATTGAGCAGCCTGGACAGCGACGACGACGACCCGGTGCTCTCCACCATCAACCTGATCGACGTGTTCATGGTGGTGATCGGCATGCTGATGATCGCGGTCATCAACAACCCCATGAACCCTTTCGCGCAGGACAAGGTGACGATCATCCGCAACGAGGGCCAGCCGAACATGGAGATCGTGACGCGCGAGGGCCGCAAGATCACGCGCTTCAAGGCCAGCGGCGCGACCGGGCAGGGCGATGGCGAGAAGGCCGGCACCGCCTGGCGGCTGAAGGACGGGACGATGGTCTACGTGCCGGCCGATGCGGAGCCGGCCGGCTCGGGCGGGAAGTGACCCGGCTTCTTCTTTTTGCCTGGCTCCTCCTCGGCGGGGCGGGATTCCTCCTCCCGGCGCACGCGCAGCCGCAAGGGACGAATCGCGTCGTCGTGCTGAGCACCTCGCTGGTGTCGCCGGCGCGCGTGGTGCGGCTGCAGGCGGCGGCGCGCGAGGCGGGGGTGCCGCTGCAGGTGCTATCGGCGTCGCAGGACTCGCCCGAGGCGCTGGCCGCGGCCATCGACGGGGCCAGCCTGCTCGTGATCGACGCGCCGCACGTCAGCGTGGCGCAGGCCGCCGCCGCGCGGTTCGGCGATGCCGTGTCGCGCAGCACGGTGCCCTATGTGCTGGTCGGCGAGTTCGCGCTGGTGGCCAAGGGCCAGACCACCGCCGCGGCGCCGCTGGCGGCGCAGCGCGGTGTCGATGCCCCATGGGCCCAGCGGCTGCGCGAGTTCTGGCGCTTTCCGGGCGCGGCCAACCTGGTCGCGTCGATGAAGGCGTTGCGGCAGCCGGGCATGATGCAGGGGCTGCCGGAACCCGTACCGCTTCCGCTCGCCGGCATCTACCACCCCGGCTGGCCGCGCGTCGAAACGGACGTGGCAGCCATCGAAATGCTGGCGGGCAGCGGCACGGTCGCCATCGCCGTCAACAGCGCCACGCTGGCCGGCGACGACACCGCCTGGCTCGATGCGCTCATCGCGTCGCTGGAGGCCCGTGGCCTGCGCGCCTATGCCTTCTACGGCCCGCGCCAGCAGAAGGATCTGTTCTTCCGCATGACGCACGACGGCGAACGCCGCGTGGCCGATGCCATCGTCAACGCATCGCTGGTCTTCAGCCCCAACGAGCGCAAGGCCGAGCTGGAGCGCATCGGCGTGCCGGTGCTGCAGACGCTGCCCTCGCTGGCGATGGACGCCGACCAATGGGCGCGGAGCAGGGACGGCCTCGCGCAGACCGACATCGCCTCCTACTACAGCCCGAGCGAGCTGGCCGGCATGACCGACCCGATGCTCGTGAGCGCACGCGATGCGGCGAGCGGCACGCTGCAGCCGCTGCCCGCGCAGATCGACGCCGTGGCCGCTAAGGCCGCCGCGCTGCTGCGGTTGCAGCGCACGCCGCCGGCCGAGCGGCACGTGGCGATGCTGGTCTACAACTACCCGCCGGGCGAGGCCAACTTCGGCGCCTCCTTCCTGAACGTGCCGCGCAGCGTGAGCAACATGCTGGCGGCGATGAAGTCGGCCGGCTACGCCACCGAACTGCCCGGCACCGATGCGCTCATCGCCCAGGTGCAGGCGACGATGCGGGCCTACTACCCGAACCCCGCGGGCCAGGGCGACGAGCTGCAGCCGCTGCTCGACAGGGACCTCGCCGACACGCTGCCGCTGGCCGACTATCTCGCATGGTTCCGCGCGCTGCCGCAGGAAACGCAGCGCCGCATCGAAAGCTACTGGGGCCCGCCCGGTAAGTCGACCATGCTGCGCGCCGTGGCGGGCCAGCAGTCCTTCGTGATCCCGCGCGTGCGCTTCGGCAACGTGGTCGTGCTGCGGCAGCCGCCGCGCTTCGAGCCCGGCACGCAGGTGGTGGGCAAGGCCGGGCAGATCTATCACCGCTCTGCCGTTCCGCTGAGCCACGGCTACCTTGCGACCTATCTCTGGCTGCGCCAGCGCTTCGGCGCCAGCGCGGTGGTGCACGTGGGCACGCACGGCACGGTCGAGTGGTCGGCGGGCAAGGAGCGCGGGCTCTCGGTGCAGGACGATCCGCTGCTCGCGCTCGGCGACCTGCCCAACGTCTATCCCTACATCATGGACAACCTCGGCGAGGCCACCACCGCCAAGCGGCGCGGCCGCGCGACCATGGTGAGCCACTCGACGCCGCTGTTCGCGCCCGCCGGCTTCCGCCCCGGCGTGCAGGAGATGCACGAGCGCATGCACGAGTGGGAGACGCTATCGCCGGGCGCCGTGAAGACCGCACTGGAGAAGCAGCTCGCGGCCGAGTTCGCCGAGCACCGCTACGACCGCGACCTGGGCTGGACGCCCGCGCGCATCCGCGCCGATTTCGCGGGCTTCATCGCCGTGCTGCATCCCTACCTCGACGAGCTCGCGCAGACCGCGCAGCCGCTGGGCCTCGCGACCTTCGGGCAGGCGCCCGACGCGCAGCGCCGGCGCATGACCATCCTGCAGATCCTCGGCAAGCCACTGGTCGAAGCACTCGGCGAGGACATCGACGAGGCTTTCCTGATCGATGCGAAGAGCGTCTCCGCCTCGCGGCCCGCGCGCTGGGTGGAGCAGGCGCTCGTCGACGCGCAGGCCGCGAGCGCCATGGGCAGGACGCCTGCCGACCGGCAGAAGCTGCTGGAGCTGGCCGGGCGCGCGCTAAAGCTCGACGAGGTGCTCGCGCACAACGAGGAAATCGAGGGCCTGCTGACTGCGCTCGACGGCCGCTACCTCAGGTCGAGCTATGGCGGCGACCCGGTGCGCAACCCCGACAGCCTGCCCACCGGGCGCAACCTCTACGGTTTCGACCCGAGCCGCGTGCCCACGCGCGCGGCCTGGGAGACCGGCGTCGCCGCCATGGATGCCTGGATCGCGCAGCACACGAAGACGCATGCCGGCAAGCCGCCCGGGAAGATCGCCTTCACCCTCTGGGCCGGCGAGGCCTCGCGCCACCAGGGCGTGCTGGAGAGCCAGGCCCTCTACGCGATGGGCGTGAAGCCTCGCTGGGACGAGGGCGGGCGCATGGCGGGCATCGAGGTCATTCCCGCGTCGCAGCTGAAGCGGCCGCGCATCGATGTGCTGGTCAGCGTCACCGGCTCCTACCGCGACCAGTTCCCGGCCGTGATGCGCTGGCTCGACGAAGCGGTGCAGCAGGTGTCGGCGCTGCGAGAGCCCGGCAATGCGGTGGCGCGCAACAGCGAGGCGATGGCGCGCAGGCTTCGCTCGGAAGGCACCGCCGCGGACGAGGCGCAGCGCTGGTCGACGGCGCGCGTGTTCTCGAACGAGCAGGGCAGCTACGGCGCCGGGCTGGAGGAAGCCGCGCTCGCAAGCGACGTATGGAAGAAGCAGCAGCGCGGCGGCGGCGACGCGCAGATGGCGCAGCTCTACATGGATCGCATGGGCCACGCCTACGGCAAGGGCCTCGACGGCGCAGCGCGTCCGGGCGCGTATGCCGGCAATCTCGCGCAGGTGGACGCGGCGCTGATGGCGCGCAGCTCCAACCTGTACGGCGTGCTGACCAACGACGATCCGTTCCAGTACCTCGGCGGCATCGCGCAGGCGGTGCGGCATCTCACCGGCAAGGACCCGGCCCTGTACGTGCAGAACCTGCGCGACGGCACCGAGGTGCGCACCGACACGGCGGCCGGGGCCATCGCGCGCGAGATGCAGACGCGCTACCTGCACCCGCAGTGGATCGAGGCGCAGAAGGCCGAGGGCTACAGCGGCACGCTGCAGGTGCTGAAGACCGCGCAGTTCCTCTGGGGCTGGCAGGTCACCGCGCCGCAGGCGGTCCGGCAGGACCAGTGGCAGTCGCTGCACGACGTGTACGTGCGCGACCGCTATGGGCTGGGCACGCGCGAATGGTTGGAAGGCGACAACCGCGCGGCCTTCGCGCAGACCCTGGAGCGCATGCTCGACGCGGTGCGGCTGAACTACTGGAAGCCCGATGCCGCCACGCGGCGCGAGTTGGCGCAGGCCTATGCGCAGGCGGTGCGGGCGACGGGGCTGCGCGAGCGCAATGCGGGCGTGCAGCGCTTCGTGCAGGCGGAGCTGTCGCCGGCTCCGGCTTCTTCGCCCAGGCCGGCTCCGGCGGTCGCGCCCGCGGTGGGGGGGGGGAGGGGGGAAGGCCGCACCCCCGCCCCCCCC